>CAYGSV010000338.1:0-2500 GCA_964352635.1 uncultured Algimonas sp. | reverse complement strand
CCTCTAATTTCAGCAAAGCGCGCTTACGATCTAATCCGCCAGCATATCCCCCAAGGCTTCCATCTTTGGCAATGACGCGATGACACGGCACAATCAACGCCAGCCCATTTTTGGCATTCGAGCCGGCCACGGCCCGCACCGCTTTTTCATTGCCCACCGCCACAGCCAGATCCGCATAAGAGCGTGTCTCGCCATAAGGAATTTGACAAAGTTGTTCCCATGTTTGTTTTTGGAAATCTGTCCCCGTCAGCAAAAGTGGCGTCGTGAATGTTTTTAATTCACCTTTGAAATAGGCCGTTAATTCAGACTCAATCTGGTTGGTTATCTCTGTGCGCCCCACCACAATAGGTCGCTTATGCAGGCGATGAAGACGTTTAACTTGACCTAGCATTTTTACGCGGTTGGTGAATTCCAACATATAAAGAGCCTCATCATCGGCAATCGCCACCATCCGACCCATTGGAGTTTCTATCCAAGCCAAGGAAAGCGGTTGGACATTTTGAGTGTTTGTTTTTGACGGAGAAATTCCAAACATATCGCCATAAGCGGCGCGAAAGCCTGACGCACTTTCAAACCCCGAATCCAATTGTGCCATAATAACGCTTTCCCCATCGTGCAAAGACTTGGCCGCGCGACCGAGCCTCACCCAGCGAATGTAATCGCTAAGGCCGAATCCTGTATGGGTTTTAAACTGTCGGCGCAATGTTGTCGGGGCGAAACCTTTTTCCTTCAAAGCCGTTTCTGACCAATCCCCATCGGGATGCTCATGAATATCTTGCATAAGCGCGTTAAGCACACGGTGTTGACCGCCTAAAGGATGACAGCGTTTGCACGGCCTGAACCCCGCGCTTAAAGCTTGTGACGCATCGTCATAAAATCGGCAATTTTCACGCTTTGGCAATCGTGCGGGGCAAGCTGGTCGACAGAAAATACCCGTCGAAGTCACAGCCAATATAAAAGAAAGTCCTTTCGCACTCTCTTTATTTTTGAGCGCTTCATATTTTTGATTGTCACTTAACATGTCCGTTGCCTATCACATTAAAATAAACCTACCGCCGAAAATCGGCCACCACGTCTCTAAATAAGTCGCATATGAATAGTCTTTACAGCTGGGCGAGGCTTTGCGCATAAGGCTATATGAAAACACGTCATATATTGCTTTCCTCCCTTCTTGGTCTTTCACTCGCGGCCTGTGGCCATAATCCGAAGCCGAGCTCGGACGCCCATATCGACACACCGCAAGGCCCTGTTCAAGGGGTAAGCACAAAAACTGACGGCATTTACACCTTTAATGGCCTGCCCTTTGCCCAATCGCCCGTCGGGGATTTACGATGGGCCGCCCCAAAGGCCCCCGCCAAATGGACAGAAACCCGCAATGCGGCCGAGTTTGGCAATCGCTGTATGCAGCTCGTGGGCACAGAAGATGGATTTATGAACCGCCTTATAGAAGGCCAAGGCTTAGGCGGGTTTAAAACATGGATGATTAAACGCGTCGTTGCTTCTGCAAAACCTGCGCCCATTAGCGAAGATTGCCTTTACTTGAATGTCCGTACGGGCAATTTGAATAGCCAAGAGAAGCAACCCGTCATGGTCTGGATTCATGGCGGTGGACATCAATTTGGTTCAGGCGACACCTCTTTTTATCAAGCCAATGGACTTGTCGAAAAAGACGTTGTCCTCGTTACCATTAATTACCGATTAGGTGTTTTTGGTTACATGGCGCATCCCGCTTTGTCGGCAGATGACCCTAATGGCGTATCAGGAAATTACGGTACACTCGACCAAATGGCGGCGCTGAAATGGGTAAGAGAGAATATCGGTGCCTATGGCGGTGATCCAGAAAACGTCACAATATTTGGCGAGAGTGCGGGGGCGTGGTCAGTCACAGAATTAATGGCAAGCCCGCTTGCAAAAGGTCTATTTGACAAAGCCATCGCACAGAGTGGTGCCTCGACGTATCATCTTGGGCAAATGCAAGGTGACGGTGTCGGCTGGCCGAGTGGTTATTCAATGGGCGTGAAACTGGCTGATGCTTTGGGACTAGAGAACCCAAATGCCGATGACCTTAGGTCCGTTCCCGCAAATGACGTTATATCTAACCTGCCTGAAAAAGCCGATGAAGCCTTTCATCATATTCGCGATGGCTATGTCTTTCCTGAAAATGTCGGGCTGGCATTTCAAAAAGGGACATTCAACGCCGTACCGCTGATGACAGGATTTAATGCGGATGAAGCGACATTGTTTTTCCCTGATGATCCAGAGCCTTCAGTCTGGCTTGAGGGCTTACCTACGAACGATGCGGCCGCTCAAAAGGCCATGCTGGAAACAGTCTATCCGGGTCAGGCGGAAACCCTCCAATCGCTTTACAATCTTACAAATGACTTCGTTGATAGCGGAACACAAATGATGGGCGATGAAATTTTTGGTGTGAATGTCCGTTTTGCGGCTGAGAAAAATGAAGCCCAAGGTCAGCCGAGTTACACTTATCATTTCACACGTG
>CAYGSV010000337.1:0-2502 GCA_964352635.1 uncultured Algimonas sp. | reverse complement strand
CTTTGGGACTTGCAGCCATTCTTGGACTAATCTCGTCGTGGTTCGTATCGCGTAGTTTTGCCGCGCGTGTAGAAGCGTTTAACCGTTTGGCAACAGACGTTAGAGCTGGGAATTTAGACCGCCGTGCCCCGCGTAATTACTCCGAAGATGAAATGGATTTGCTGGCCGAGCATTTGAACTCAATGCTCGACCATATTGACCGATTAATGCAAGCCATGCGTTATGCGGGGGACTCCATCGCGCATGACTTACGCTCTCCTTTGACGCGGCTACGAACGCGTTTGGAAAGTGCCGCTGTTGAACTTGGAGATACAAAAGAGGCTGATATACTCTTCTCCGCCGCAGAAGATGCGAGCGAGCTCCTCACAACATTTGACGGCGTTTTACGGATTGCACGACTAGAAGCTGGTGAACGCCGAGAGCTATTACAACCCACCGACCCGAAACCCATCTTAGACGATTTGGCAGAGCTTTATGAACCGGCTTGCGAAGATGCAGGGCTTGGTTTTACGGCCAATATCGCAAAAGGGACGGATATTTTGGCAGATCGCGGATTGCTTTCGCAGGCTGTCTCTAACCTTGTTGAGAACGCGATTAAATACACACCCAAGGGTGGGCGAATTCATTTGGAGCTTCGTAAAACACGCAATGGACGCGTTGAGATTTCAGTCACAGATAATGGCCCAGGTATTCCAGGGGTGGATCGTGACCGTGTGAAGGAACGTTTCGTTAGGCTCGATAAAAGCCGTACTTTACCAGGCTCAGGTTTGGGATTGGCTTTGGTAGATGCTGTCGCAGACCTTCATCGTGCCGCTTTTGTTATGGATGATGGATTTGATGATCGAGAGACGCTCGGGTTGAAAGCGAGCCTTATTTTGCCAAGACGGCGCCCTGGCGTGAAAGCTAATCCCTAATTAGATAATCACTTAAGCCGCTGGTTTTTGTGTCTTGTAATGCGCGTTCGTTCCTGTCTGTTGTCCAGCTTGTGACATATCTTGCTGCACATAAGTCATAGGGTCAGTATGCGGCGAAGGCGGCGGTGTTTGATAGGGTTGAGGCTGGGCAGCAGGCGGTGGCGGAGCGGCAGGTTGTGGGTTGGGTGCAGAGGCGGCGTTTGGTTGTGGAGATGCATTCCTCTGTCCCATACTCGCTTCGCCAACAGAAAGAACCTCTGCAATATCCTGTGCCAAACGTGAAATCTCTGATCCGACTTCTGTGCCTTCTCTTTTCTCAACTTGTTTCGGTGGAGAGAGAGGCAAGGTAAAGATAACTGTTGTCCCTTCACCCAGCACACTTTCAATTTTGAAGTTGCCGCCATGAAGCTCAACAAGAGATTTCGATAAGGCGAGTCCCAGTCCCGTGCCTTCGTGTTGACGAGAATGTTGACTGTCTATTTGCTCAAAGGGCTGTGCGAGGCGCGCAATATCTTCTTTTGAAATACCTATGCCTGTGTCAGAGACGCGAATGATAAGCCCTGCTGATTTTGGCTCCACAACAACCGTTACGACGCCGCCTTCGGGCGTGAATTTAATCGCGTTTGTCATAAGGTTTAGAAGTACTTGTTTGACTGCACGAGGGTCCGCCTCAATGGCTTTGGCCTCAACTTCTTGGAAGACGAGTTTAAGTCGGTTTTCATCGGCACGACCGCGAACGATCCGAATGACTTGGGAAATCATATCATTGACTTGAAGCATTTCCGTATTGAGCGTCATCTTACCTGCTTCAATTTTAGACATATCGAGAATGTCATTGATAAGGCTAAGTAGATGTTGGCCCGAGAAAAGAATATCATTGACATATTCTTTGTAGCGAGGGTCACCGAGCGGGCCGAAAAGTTCCTTTTTCATAATATCAGAAAAGCCATTAATCGCATTAAGGGGTGTGCGTAATTCATGGCTCATATTGGCTAGGAATTCAGACTTTGATTGACTGGCTTCTTCGGCGCGAATTTTTTCTTGCTCGTAATTTTCGGCGAGTTCGACAATGCGAATTTGTGACTCCCGCAAGACATTAATCGTCTTTTCGAGTGCGTCTTGATTGACACGAAGCTCATGCTCACGCGACCGAATAGCTGTGACTTCGGTTCCAATACTGACGCGTCCACCATCAACTGTTTTTGTTTCTGAATACCGTATCCAGCGACCATCTTTTAATTCGACTTCATCGCCTTCGGGGCGCTCCGTTATGCTAGCGACGGCTTGGCGGGCGTAATAATCAATTGTTGCATGGTCGATTCCAACCTGTAGCTGACCCGGTAGGAAACCAAAAAAGCTTTCGAATCTTTCATTCCATAACATAAGTCTGTCCATCTGATCCCAGATCACAAAACTGTCTGACATAGAAGAAAGCGCATCATATAATCGCGTTTCGGCGGCTTGCAAACGCGCTTGAGCCCCTCGCATTTCCGTAACATCCAAGGCCATGCCAATAATGATTTTCGCTTGATCTGTTCCCCGCACAGAAGGGCGCCCACGACAGGCCATGTAAATTGGTAGCTGAGCC
>CAYGSV010000336.1:0-2521 GCA_964352635.1 uncultured Algimonas sp. | reverse complement strand
CTTTTTTATGCCGTAGACACGGCCTCGCCCCCCTCCGCTTTCGCTCTGCTCCAGCACCTCCCCCGCTAGAGCGTGGGAGGCATAACCTGACTTGACCTTCTTCTAGGACTAAATCATACCAATCTTATATTAAGGGGAATGATATGCATCGTTATCTAGGTTTCATCGCGGCAGCTTTTGCTGTTCTTGGTTTTTTAGCCTTCGCTCTGATGTTCTATGCTTGGGCCAATCAAGGCGGTATGGCCGTTGTCGGTTTTCAGGTCTGGGGCGTCATCGCGTCTGTAGCCGCGATTATTTTAGGCATTATTTCGCGCTTTATGGCAAAAATAGCCCCTGCCCGTATTAGCCGTGCGTCTGATTTTGGTTTGGGCCTAGGACTAGGGAATTTACTCGCCTTTGCGATTGCCCTGTTCTTTTTTGGGTAAATCCTACCAATTAAAAGGGTGAATATGCCCTTTTAAATAGTCGGAATTCAACGGCTAACTTGGATTTAAAATTCTTATCTTTCAAATTCTTCTATACTGTTGACTCTTATATTTTATTCTTCTATATCGTTATGATGAATTAAGGAGAAAAGCATGACATACTCTGATTGGACCTGGTCTGAACAACGAAAGTTTATGACTAAGTGCGTAATTGAAGCCTATGAGAATGAAGGTTACTCAATGAAAAAAATTCCGGGAAGAGGTCTTTCTAATACATGGCACGTAGAGAAAGATGGTAAGCAGCAAAAATTATCCATTCGAACCACACAAGATCAGTGGTTCGCTTTTCCCAAATCTAAAGATGGTTGGAAAACACTTGATGACGTAGATTTAGTTGCCGTCGCAAGTATTGATAACATTGAGAAACCACAAAACATTTTAGTTTATAAATTCAATGCAGACGAAGTAAGAAACTGTTTCAATGCGAGCAGAGATGCTCGTTTAAATGCCGGAATGATAGTTAAAGACGATTATGGAATGTGGGTAGGCTTAAATAAGTTTTCTTCTCAAGACTTTCCACAAGGTGTGGGATCAGGATTAGGCGAGAAATACCCACCTACTTCTTTTAAGATACCTACGTCTAATTTAGCTAACTCCGAAGAAAACACAGAAACAGACTTTTCTTTACTATCAAGTAAAAACTCTGTCGAAAACATTGTTGAAATTGCTCGAAAAGATATTTCTGCTCTGATAGGCATACCCAAAGACAAAATCACCTTAGAAGTACGCTTAAGTATTTAAATATTACTTCTCTAAAACATTAGCATAGCTGTTCACCGCCACTATATAGTGAACAGACGAAATGAGGAGCACTGCACAGCTATGGGTAAAGAACTCATCAATTGGGAAAATGGCCGTTGGATTGGCCAGACATTAGAGGTGGAAAACGGTGTTTGCGCCGTCCCCTTTATCCCCGCCAGTGAGCTCGCCTATACGGATGAGGTCAAGGCGGCCACGGATCACCTCTATGATGAGGTCAGTGATTTCATCCCGAAATTTGAATGGCCTGCTTATGCGCCGCTGGTTCATGCGATTAACACGCTGAAAAAAGAAAAAAACGCGGTTATCCTCGCTCATAATTATATGACGCCAGACATTTTCGGACTCGTCGGCGATTATACGGGCGACAGCCTTGGCCTCGCGATTGAAGCGACCAAAACGGACGCTGAAATGATTATCCAAGGCGGCGTACATTTCATGGCGGAAACGTCCAAAATCCTCTGTCCTGATAAGCGAGTATTTATTCCGTCTATGCGCGCGGGCTGTTCGCTGGCCTCCTCTATCACGGGTGAAGATATCAAGCTGATTAAGCAACGTTACCCTGGTATTCCCGTCGTGACTTATGTGAACACCTCCGCCGATGTGAAAGCCGAATCCGACATTTGCTGCACCTCTTCTAATGCTGTGGCGATTGTCGAACATATCGCGGCGGAATGGGGCGTGGATAAAGTCATTATGTTACCCGATGAATTTTTGGCGAAAAACGTCGCCAAGCAAACAGGCATCGAAGTCATTGCGTGGCATGGGCGTTGCGAAGTCCATGCGCGGTTCTCGGCCCAAGATGTACGCGACATGCGCGCGGCACATCCTGATGTGGTGGTACTGGCTCATCCTGAGTGTCCGCCGGAAGTGGTGGCAGAATCTGATTTCACAGGCTCGACCAAAGCCATGTCAGATTATGTGTCAGACAAGAAGCCGAAAAACGTCATTCTGCTGACTGAATGTTCGATGTCAGATAATGTGGCGATGGAGAACCCTGACACGGATTTTGTACGTCCGTGTAATCTCTGCCCCCACATGAAACGCATTACGCTCGAAAATCTCTATGAATGCTTGCGCGATGAAACTAACGAAGTTCTCGTCCCAGAAGCCATGCGCATCCGCGCCCACAAGGCGGTTATGGATATGATCAATGTCAAATTTGATCCCATCAAAGGACACTTCGATCCGAAATTGCCCGAAGTCGATGTAAAGGTCGTATAAGTTTGGCGAATATAGTGATTAATTCTTATTCCTCCACCGCAAAGCGGGGGAGG
>CAYGSV010000335.1:0-2523 GCA_964352635.1 uncultured Algimonas sp. | reverse complement strand
TATTTTTAACGGGCAGATCTCGTAAATCAAATTGAGCGGTTGATTGCGGAGTGTGAGTGGTCAAAAACGTCTGTAAAGACGATTTCCAACGACGTTGCCTGCTTTATTCGGACCTACGTGGCTCCTCATAAAAGCTCCAAATCTAATCAGGATGATGCGCTTGAATCTCCCTTGATTGAATTGGGCCTTATCAGAGCCTCTGACCGCTCGGACGGATTTCGATTTGCTCGTGGTCCAAAGGCGAGCCTCGGCGACGGCGTTTTCGCTTACGCCCTGATCGACTTTTGGAGTCGATATACATTAGCGCAAACCTTGTCTTTTGAGGCAATAGTCTACGAACCCGGAAGTCCGGGGCGTGTGTTCCAACTCGAAGAAAATGACGTCATAGAAAGACTTATATCGCTCGACGGCGTCACGGATGGCGCTCTTAAGTGGTCAGAAACGGCGGGGCTCAAGCAAGTTGTAAGATCATCACCTGTGAGCCTAGAGTTGGCATTAAAGTTTGTCCGCACTGATTTCGGCTTAATTACACAAGAGGCAGCGTAATGTCTTTGGAGGCGGATGTGAAAATTGGAGGGCGTTTTTTACGTTCAGTTAGAATTGACATTGATCTAGGAGATGAGGCGTCTTTAGATGGGTTCATCTGCCCGCAATCATCCGCCGATGTTCTGCTATCAATGGCGCGTCACATTCAAGATGCCAATCAAGGTGCGTTTACATGGACGGGGCCATACGGCACAGGCAAATCAAGCTTGGTTGTTGGCCTTGCGGCATTGTTGAGTAAAAGTACGGTTCTGAGAAAGCGGGCTTTCGATGTTTTTGGCGATAAAGTCTATAGCAGTATAGATGCCGCTCTTCCGAGCGGGAAGTCAGGATGGAAGGTTTTACCCGTCGTGGCGCGCCGAGGCGATCCTGTCGAAATAATAAGCGAGGCCGCCCGCGAGGCTGGCTGGTTAAAGGCAAAAGGCGAAGCGTGCAAAGAGCAGAACCTTGTTCGAGATTTAAAAAAAGTTGCAAATGCTGACCCGAAGACCTCAGGCGGGCTAATTATATTCATTGATGAATTGGGTAAATTTCTGGAGGGCGCGGCCCAAGACGGGTCTGATATCTTCATTCTGCAGGAATTGGCAGAAGCCGCCACTCGAAGCGGCGGACGCCTTATCGTTATTGGTGTTTTACATCAATCATTTGGTGAGTACGCAAATCGATTGACGCGTGATCTTCGCGACGAATGGGCAAAAGTACAAGGGCGCTTTGTTGATTTGGCAATTAACACCGTTGCGGGCGAACAGGTTGATCTCATTTCAAGAGCCATAATCGCGCCTCAAGCCCCTGCACATTATAGTAAGCTGGCATCGACTGTTGCTGGTCTCTGCGTCGCCGGACGCCCGAGTGACAGCAAAGCTTTGTCCCATAGTCTTTCAGGGTGTTGGCCTTTGCATCCCGTCGTCTCTGCGTTGCTCGGCCCCGTATCTCGGCGTCGGTTTGGACAGAATCAACGAAGCCTGTTCGGGTTCCTAAATTCCGCTGAGCATTTTGGCTTCAAAGATTTTTTGAAAACGGCGACGCGTAAATCACTATATACGCCTGATTTGCTGTGGGATTACCTGAGGGTTAATCTTGAGCCATCTATCATGGGTTCTCCCGACGGACACAAATGGGCTCTTTCAGCTGATGCTCTGGAGCGGTGTGAGAATGGCGGGGCAAAGGAAATTACTGTCCGGTTGTTAAAAACAATCGCGATCATAGATTTGTTCAAGGAGCGCTCTGGACTTCTGCCGACATATGAATTTTTGAAAACTTGCTTCCCAAGAGTTCCGGCAAAAGAACTTAAGGCGTCACTCGCAGAATTACGCGAGAAGTCCTTCGTAATATTTAAAAAGTATCAGAGCGCTTACGCTATTTTTGCAGGCAGTGATTTCGATATAGATGCTGCTACTCGTGCTGCGGTCAGCGCGCAGCCTACTGTCGATTTTGATCGATTGCGAGCCTTGATTAACCTCCAGCCCATATTAGCAAAACGGCACTATCACGAAACCGGGTCGCTCAGATGGTTTGATGTTGATGTAGTGTCTTCTGAGGACCTTGATAGCCTGGTATCTGGGCGCGGGGATGGGTCCGGACATGTCGGAAAGTTTCTAATGGTATTGCCGCAATCTGGCGAAACCCGCGAGGCTTTGGAGAAGAAATGCCACAAGGCTGTGCGCAGGAAAAATAACTCTACACTTATTCTGGGGCTTTGCTCGAATTCTGCCGACATAGGAGAGTTTGCAAGAGAATTCTCAGCGATTGAGCATGTGAAAAATTCAAATCCTGACTTAGCGGGGGACGCGGTTGCAAGGCGTGAGGTTATGACTCGGCTTGTGACCATTCAGGGGTTGTTGGAAACGTCAGTAACGAGGGCCTTTGATAGTGCGTTATGGTTTCGGAAAGGACAAAAGCCTGCGCTATATAAGCACAAAGACTTAAAAGGATTGTCATCTCATCTGGCCGATGATATTTTTACGGTAACGCCAATTATCT
>CAYGSV010000334.1:0-2523 GCA_964352635.1 uncultured Algimonas sp. | reverse complement strand
GACGAAAGAGTGACCAGGTTAAGACAAAGAGGTTCGTCGCGAGGTGGGCAGGCCCCAAAAGAATAAGAAGTGGTAAAGGCATGTTTTTCACGAATGTCCAAATGCGGTTTCGCGTGCCGTAATAGACAGCAAACTCTGAGGCGCGCCCTGTGATTCCGCTGCTGACATGGTCGATAATGGCATCGGCACTTTGCAAGCATATGCCGCCGTCTAGCCTCATGCGAAAGGCGAGATCGACATCTTCGTGATAACAGAAAAACGTTTCATCAAACCCACCAAGGCGTTTGAAGGTCTCCGCGTGGTAAAATGCCCCAGCGCCGCAAGGCCCAAAGGTTTCACGTGTTGTAATGTTACCAATCGGACGACCAAAACCTGCCCGCCAAGCGAGGCCAAAGGCGTGATACTCATCCCCAACGCCGTCAAGGACACCGTCTTCTAGGGCCATATATTGCGTACTGCCGACCATAGTGACGTTTGGTGCAAGTTTTGTGGCCTCTAAGAGTTTTTCCAACCAGTCAGGCCGTGCAAACGCATCTGGGTTTAAAAGGGCAATCCATTCGCCAGACGCTTTTTCCGCCGCAATATTATTGCCTCGTGCAAAACCCGTATTCTCTCCAAGGTCTAATACCGTAAACCGCTCATCAAGTTTTGGGAGTGATGCCAGAGACCCGTCCGATGATCCATTATCAACAATGAAACATTCAAAATCATTAAATGTCTGAGCCACAACAGATTCTACTGAGCGAGTAAGCCAGTCGCCTGCATTATAATTGACAATTATGACGGAGATTAGAGGTTTATCAGAAGCAGTAGATTTCACAGTAGGTGCATAAGCTTATGTTGTCTTAGCGACAAGTTTTATCATTTTCTATTTGGTGCTAGGTTTAATTTTCGTATGATAAGACGATATTGAAAATAGGGTGTTAAAGTGGATAAATTTGATTTGGAAGGGAATGAAAAAGACCTTTTTGGCGGCATTGACCGTCTCTTAGTCAATTTTGGAATGCTTCTTATAGCCTTCTTTCCGACCCACCTTACTTTACTGTTTAGACCAAAGAAAATCGCGCCTTTATTGGTGAATAACGAACCTGATGGTAGGAAGGCTCTGTTATTAGGCCCAGGAATAACCTTAATATTGACGGTGCTCTTCTTGGTTGCCGTGGTATATATGGCCAATGACGTCTTTAACATTGGGGCTGACGCTGTTGATCCGACTGAGGTTGAAAGTAAGAGGGGTGGAATCAGAGAGGCAATTGTTCAAGGTAATTTTTGGCGTACGATTATACTCGCATCTCCGATATTTTTGATTGCTCTAGCAATAGGCGTGATTGTGCAATTGTCTCATCTAATTTGCCGCCTCAATGTGAATTTGACCCAGTCTGTTGAAATTGGTTTTTACATGCTTTCGACATCCGTATTGTTTCTTATAGGCATGGGAATTTCTGATGACTTGATGGGGGGTGAACCGTCAATACTTGTTATATCTGGCTTTGTTGTCAGCTTGTTTTTTGTAATTGTCCCTTGGCAAATTTTTAATTTTTCTCATCATGTTTTTGGTAATCCTAAAGGGTCAGCCGCGGCCGTAGCAATGTTGTCCGCTATCGCGTTTCTAGTTTGCATGGCTTTTTTCGGATTCACCGTCCAATTTTTGGACGCCACGGTGGCTCAAGTTCAAGCACCTCAATAGGTGATATAAAGAAAATGTTATATGCTGTTGACCAATTTGCTTAATCGGCCTATTGGGCGCTCAAATTATACCCTTTTGAGAAGGCGCCCAATGCGGCGACAGTGACATGAGTTTTACAGATTACGTTGTTAAAGACATTAGCCTCGCGGAATATGGCCGTAAGGAATTAGACATTGCCGAAACAGAAATGCCAGGCCTTATGTCGCTTCGCGAAGAATTTGGGGAGAGCAAGCCTTTGGCGGGTGCTCGTGTCGTTGGGTCGCTTCACATGACAATCCAAACGGCTGTTTTAATCGAAACACTCATAGCCCTTGGTGCGGATGTGCGTTGGGCGTCTTGTAATATCTATTCTACACAAGACCATGCGGCTGCTGCGATTGCTGCGGCCGGAATCCCTGTGTTTGCGATTAAAGGCCAAACACTCGAAGAGCACTGGGATTACCTCGACAAGTCATTCTTGTTCGAAGACGGCCCGAACATCATTCTTGATGATGGTGGTGACGCAACACTCTACATTTTGATGGGCGCGCGTGTTGAAAACGGTGAACCAGAGCTAATCCAAGGCGAACCAGGATCAGAAGAAGAAGAAGCGATTTTTGCTCAAATCAAAAAGCGTATGGAAGCGAGCCCAGGTTGGTTCACAAAAATGCGTGACCAAATCGTCGGTGTTTCAGAAGAAACAACAACAGGTGTTCACCGTCTTTATGAATTGGTTGAAAAAGGACAGCTTCCTTTCCCAGCGATCAACGTGAACGACTCTGTCACGAAATCAAAATTCGACAATAAATACGGCTGTAAAGAATCACTCGTTGACGGTATCCGCCGCGCAACGGACA
>CAYGSV010000333.1:0-2529 GCA_964352635.1 uncultured Algimonas sp. | reverse complement strand
GGACAGAACCAAGACAACTAAAATGACAAAGAGGAGAATTTGGAATAATTTAGCAACGATTTCTCTAACACCAATGTCCAGTCCTTCTTGCGATCGAATAGCGTCTTGGCCTTTGGTGTTGGAAAGATTGCCGAGCCAGAAAAAGAGACCCCCAAAAATGGCTAAGCGCACAAGTGTCATGATTGTGATAGGCGTCTCACCCATCTTCATAATGGTTGTGCCGTTTAAGGCGCCGATAAAGTCGTCATAATATCCAAACACAGCCAAGAGCGCGAGTGGCACAAAAACCCAAACTGCGATTTTGCTAAAGAGCGGGTTGGAGATAAACTCTTTGATGGCCGAGAATAATAAGAAGACGACGGCCAAACCTTGGACAAGCTTCACCAGCCAATCTTGACCTGCCATTGGAACAGCTTTGAGAATAACGGCAAAAAATGCTAATAGTCCAACAAGGATGGCAGGGCGCAACAGGTTTCTAGCGCGATAAACGTAATCACGAACAATTTTTAATTTCACGCCATCCGCAGGAACATTGCGAAAGAAGAAAACACGCTTTCGTATCGCTTTGGCAATCATCGGCGCGAGGAAGTAAGCCAGTATAATAGCTCCAAGTTGAGCAAGGAAAGTCAGACTTGTCAGCCAACCAATAACTTTATCCAACCAAGCCCGTGCAATGTCTTGTAAATTCGCGGCATCAATTAAAGGGGCGCTCTCTACCTCAGGTGTCGTTTCAACCGCTGGCACTTCAACTTGCTGATTTCGCTGCGCCCGTACCGCATCAGCAATTGCTCTATCCGCTTTCTCTCTTGCGTCTAGGGCTTCAATCAAAGCGGGGTCAGTTAAATCTATGGAGGCTGGCGCCTCTACAACTGCCTCTGGTGTTTGGACTATAACGCTCTCTGTTTCCTCAACAGCGGGCGGAACAACAGTTTCTTGGGTCGTTTGCGCCGCCGATGTCACAACGCTCAGAAGTGCAAAAACGCCCATAAAACTAATAATTTTTATATATTTTAAAGCGGTCACAATATGGCCCTCACGCAACAGATGAGGCGTGTTAATCTAATTAGCGCTGTTTTGTAAACAACTATGGCTTTTGTTAGGGGTTTTAGGCTATGGGACGCGGGAATTAAGGAGCTCTTTTGCTATGTATACACCTAAAAAAGTCGTTCTTGCCTATTCTGGCGGCTTGGACACATCCATCATCTTAAAGTGGTTGCAGGAAGAAAAAGGCTGTGAGGTCGTCACCTTCACAGCCGACCTTGGCCAAGGCGAAGAATTAGAGCCCGCTCGTCGCAAGGCAGAAGCCCAAGGCGTGAAAGAAATCTTCATTGATGACCTGCGTGAAGAATTTGTCCGTGACTTTGTTTTCCCGATGATGCGGGCCAATGCTGTTTATGAAGGGCTTTATTTGCTCGGCACATCAATCGCGCGCCCTCTCATCTCGAAGCGTCAAATTGAAATCGCCCATATGGTCGGCGCAGATGCCGTCTGTCATGGGGCAACCGGCAAAGGGAATGACCAAGTGCGTTTCGAGCTAGGCTATTACGCCCTCGACCCCGACATCAAAGTTATCGCACCATGGCGGGAATGGGATTTGAACTCTCGGACTAAACTTATTGAATATGCAGAAAAGCACGGCATTGAAATCGCCAAAGACAAACGCGGCGAAGCCCCTTTCTCTGTTGATGCCAACTTGTTGCACACGTCATCAGAGGGCAAAGCGCTCGAAGATCCGAATGAAGAAGCCCCAGAATTTGTGTATCAACGCACCGTCGCACCAGAAGATGCACCAGACAAACCGACCTATATCACGGTTGGGTTTGAAAAAGGGGATGCTGTCTCAATTGATGGCGAAGCTATGTCACCCGCAACGCTGCTCACCAAACTTAACGAGCTAGGCGGAAGCAACGGCATTGGTCGTCTTGATCTGTTGGAAAACCGTTTTGTCGGAATGAAGTCGCGCGGGATTTATGAAACGCCTGGTGGAACAATCTTGCTTATGGCGCATCGCGGTATTGAACAAATCACAATGGACAAAGGCGCTGCCCATCTCAAAGATGAGCTCATGCCAAAATATGCCGAGTTAATTTATAATGGCTATTGGTACAGCCCTGAACGCGAAATGCTACAAGCCGCAATTGATCGCAGTCAGGAATTGGTCTCGGGAACCGTACGCCTTAAGCTTTATAAAGGCAGCGTCGACATTGTCGGTCGCGATAGCCCTTACTCGCTCTATTCGCAAGAACATGTTACCTTCGAAGAAGACGATGTTTATGACCAAGCCGATGCAGGGGGGTTCATTAAAATTAACGCATTACGTTTGCGCCTTTTAAAGGCGCGTGACCTCAAAGCGGGCAAAAATAGTTAACCACATTCAAGCTTTTCTGATTAACTGTCATAATTAGGACTCATTTAAAGAAATAAACATAACACTTAGACAAATAAAACGGGCCGGGGGTCAAGGTCACATGTTTATGCGTCATTTATTGTTATCGAGTGTTTTTCTTTTGGCGGGTGCCAGCCTAGCGG
>CAYGSV010000332.1:0-2555 GCA_964352635.1 uncultured Algimonas sp. | reverse complement strand
GATATAAACAGACCGCGCTTGACTGTAGGACATATTGATGGTTTCGGGCCAATCAGGCGCAGAGATCACTTCATCGACGAGAGCTTGAACCTTGTCCGTCGTGTCCAAAATATTGACGCCTTGGCGCTTAGAGATTTCGAGTGACACAGACGTACGGCCATTAAACCGCGCATAGGTCGTCACGTCTTTATAACCCCGGCGCACCTCGGCAATGTCACCAAGTTTAATGATAGCCCCATCTGCATTGCGACGAATAACAAGCTCGCTCATATCGCTCGGGTCTTGGATAAGCCCTGGTAGTTTGACGTTAAACTTACCGCTTTCCGTTTCGAGTGACCCCGCAGGGATAAGGCTATTATTGCGACTGACGGCCGCCGAGATTTCATCAAATGTAATACCGAGACTTTCAACGCGAGCAGGATCTAATACCGCTTCGAGGACATCTGTACGCTCACCAGAAATATTAGCCTCGAGGACTTCGGATATGCTCTCAATACGGCGTTGCAAATCTTTGGCGCGTTTCTGTAATTCACGCTCAGGCGCATTGCCCCAAAGATTGACGGTTAAAATGGGAAGGGCGGAAAAACTGACTTCTTCAATGACAGGTTCGCGGGCCTCAGCAGGAAATTCAGCGCGAGCACGATCGACTTTTTCAAGCACTTCTGCCATCGCCACGTCTTTATCGACATTGATATCAAATTCGAGAACGACATAGGCCACATTGGTCGAGGCAATGCCGTCGATTTGTTTGAGGCCTTCAATGGCTTTTAACTCGGTTTCCAGTGGTCGAATGAGGAGGCGTTCCCCGTCTTCTGGCGAAATACCCGGCACAACAACGCGCACATTGACGAATGGTACGGGGACATCAGGTTCCGCGTCGAGAGGTAGGTTGCTCATAGCGAACAAGCCGCCTAAAACAGCAAACACCATAATACCTATGGTCATTCGGAAATTGCGAATAGCAAAGCCAACGATACCAGGAAGACCCGGTGCGCTATCTGACATGTCTTTTGTTGAATTGCTCATGCTATTGCGTAGCCGTGATACTGTAATTCCCGTCAGGAATGACGTTCATGCCAACGGCCACAAAATCTTGACCTTCGACAATGATACGCGTTTGGTCGGGCAAGCCTGTCACCCAAGAGCCGCCTGCATTTTCATCAATGATATTAACTTTGGCAAAACGAACAATGTCCTCGTAATCAACATAGCGTACACCAACATCACCATTATCATTCAGCGTAAGGATATTAGACGGAATACGTTGCGCCATAGTTTCACCCGCTTTGATACGAACGGTGGCCGTGACGCCGGCCTTCAATTTATTCTCGTCATTCGGCACGCTGATTTCAGTACGGAAGGTGCGGGTCGCCGTATTGGCTTTGGCTTCGATAAAATCTATCGTGCCGACAACGCGTTCGCCTGTGGCTAAAATAATATCTGTTTCAACGCCGGGTTTAATCAAGCTCACTTGAGTCTCGGTGAGTTGCGCGATGACTTTCAAAGGCGACAGATCTACCAAGAGACCACAGGCTTGTCCGGGGGCGAGGTAATCGCCGACTTCGGCGAGTTGACGTTCCCAAATCCCGCCAAAGGGCGCACGGATATTGACATTGTCTAGTTCAATTTCAGAGGATTTAAGCGCCGCTTTTGCGCCGTCCAGTTGCGCTTCGAAATTCACCACGCGCGTTTCAGACTGAAAGCCTTTCTCCGCAAGGATGCGCGCACTACGAAGGTCGTTCTCAACACTCCGCATATTGGCTTTGGCCTGATCGACCATCGCTTGGCGGGCATCGACATCTTGGCGACAGACCAATGCGCCGCGATTGACCATCGCGCCTTCGCTGACAGGGATAGAAACGACCAATCCTGCCGTTTGCGCTTTTACTGTGACTTCGCGATTGCTTTCCGTTTGACCATAAAGCTCAAGCACATTTTCATGTTGTGAGGCTGAAACGGATTGAACGCGCACAGTTGGTGTTTTTTGCAAGTTTTCAGCTTGGAACTCGGCCTGAGTCTTTCCAACAGGGGCTTCGGGGGCATTGATGTTGTTGACCAAGAACCAGATAAAAATGCCCAACAGAGCAAAACCTGCTATAATATAAGAAGTGTTTAATTTCATGGCTTTGTTTACGCCTCAAAAGGGGGGACAGTTGCCCTGCTATCCAGATTGACGCACGCATAAAACATAAACCCCTCATACAACAGTGATAATTTTGTTAATAAGGACTACGATTTCGCATAACGCGCTTGCAGATACGCCCCGTTCACAAATTATTTCAAATTTCTGACATTTTTCCGCAAGCCCTCGCTTTCTTTGCGCTAAATCAGGCTTGCCTTTGCGGTCTGGCTTAGTAACGTGCGCATTTATGGTTTAATTGGCTTGGCAGGGGTTAGGTTTGAGCAACATAGTTGAACAGTTGGAAGAACGTCGCGCACAGGCCCGCATGGGGGGCGGCCAGAAACGTATCGACGCCCAACATGCCAAAGGCAAACTCACCGCGAGAGAGAGGTTAGAACTCCTCCTTGATCCGGGCTCCTTCGAAGAATTTGAC
>CAYGSV010000331.1:0-2557 GCA_964352635.1 uncultured Algimonas sp. | reverse complement strand
ATTGTTTTATATGGCTTTTTCTGCTCAGTATCGTGCTGTGTGGGGGCACCATTTTCCTAACATAGCAAGTTGCGTAAGCCCCTGAAAAGTCTCGGAAAATCCCTCTTCCTTGTACTTTCCACACGGTAACTCGCGCGATTTGCCTCACTTCTTGCCTTACAAAAGGCTACACAGGAGATGGCAGGATGAAGGCGATTAGACGACCCGACCAATACCTACGGCTACGCGGTGATATATGGCATTATGTGCGGCGCGTGCCCAAGGCCGTCAGCCACATAGACGACCGCACATTGATATACCGCTCCCTCGATACAGACAGCCGCAAGGTCGCCCGTCAACGGCGAGACATATGTGCAGATGCAGACGAGCAACGCTGGCACGAGATTATCCCAAGCCGTTTCCAATCTACTCCAAGAGAAGTCAGCTTTCGCGACGTGAGCCACCACGCCCGCTCTCTAGGGTTCAATTATGAGCCAATGGACAGCTTGATTTCACGCGATACGGTCACGGATTTATTAAGCCGCTTGCAAGCTATAGCGCCGTTACAAGACGCGCCGCAGCCCAAAGAAGCACAGGACGCCGAAGCCTTACTAGGCGTTGCCAAGACGCCATCCGCGACCATTACGCAGGCTATTGATTTATACCTATCCGAGATCGTCGCCGACGAACTCGCCAGTAAATCACCGGAGCAAGTGAAGAACTTTTCCAAAATCAAACGCCGTGCCGTGGCGAATTTCGTCAACATAAACGGCGATATAGATATGCGAGATATTACCCGCGAACATGCTCATGCCGTCCGCAAATTTTGGCATGAGCGCATCCATCCAAAGGACGGAAGCAAACCCATGAGCGGGAGCAGTGGGAACAAAGACTTGGGCAGCTTGCGAAAACTTTACCGCCGATATTTTGAGCATATAGGCGAGGAAGAGCGCGAAAACCCGTTCCGTAATATGAGGTTCAAAGACAAAATTCTGACGAAGGTGATGCCCTTTAAGAACGATTGGGTTAGGTCGCGAATACTCGCACCAGATATTTTTGATGGCCTCAATCGGCAAGGCGCATTGCTTTGTATGACCCTTATAGAGACAGGATGCAGACCAAGCGAGCTAGCCAATATCAGGCCAGAAAACATAAGGCTGGACGCCGAAGTCCCGCATATTCGCATCCGTCCAACGAAAGACAGGGAGCTAAAATCAGGTGCATCCGTCAGAGACATTCCGCTTGTTGGGGTTGCATTGGAAGCTATGCGGCAAGCGCCTAACGGCTTCCCGCACTATCGAGACCGTAGCTATTTATTGAGCGCGTCACTCACAAAAGCGTTCAAGGCGAGAGGGCTATTCCCGACAAAACAGCACCGCATATACAGCTTTCGGCACAGCTTTGAGAGCCGAATGTTGGAGGCAGGATTGGACTTTGGCTTGCGTTGCACTTTGATGGGTCACCGCAACCCGCGCCCTGAATATGGAGATGGCGGGTCACTTGCTTACCGCCGAGATGAACTGTTAAAGATTGCACACCCCGTGAGCGCCGAGCTACTAAAAAGCTATCCATTTAAAGGCTGATTTTTAGGCTTATGCGGCTTGGTCTACATCCGATAGGAGCGAGGCCAGCAATGCCTCGCGATCATCCAGCGCATCATATTCTTGTTTGAGGCGCTCCAAAACAGGCCAATATTTAGGGCCGTATCGCTGAACAAGCTGCGCGGCGATGGTCATGCCAAGCTTGATTTCAGCGCGTGACGGGGCTTCTGATGTACCGTTTTTTGATATGTTTTGGGCTTTATCCACGCATGGATTATAGCTCATCCGTCACCATTCTTACGTAGAAAAGAGGTGGATAATTTGAGTGTTGCGGGTCGCTTAGTGTATTTACTGTCGCAGAGTTTAGGCTGAAAATCGCCCACAATCAGACATCAGATTTAGTATTCTCACACCATCAACGCTGGCTTCAATAACCTTTATTGGTTAGGTATTGAATATGGCTCTTCATATTTACTATCGCAAAAAACACCTAAGGCGATCTTTGGCGTGGTATTTTTTGGGGCTGTGCGTTTGGGTAGGTCTTTATTTCATACTTATTTTTCCTCGTATTTTAAATCGGCACGCTAATGTTGGAGAAATCACGCACTTAATATTATGCTCGTTCTTGACCTTAATATTCGCGGCGTACTCCGTAAAATTAGTTATTGTTTTAGTTAGATGTGTTTCAGAATACAGGAAAGCTCCGAACATAGCATATTCTCTGACTAAAGATGGAGTAAGAGCTTCAAGAGGGGGTGAGTTCATTTCTTGGGAAGAAGTACGGGACGCTGCTTCGATGGCTAAAAGCGACGGAATTTATCTTCGTAAAAGCTTAAAGTTTGGATTTTGTATTGATAGTTGGGGAATAAACCCTGATGAAATGAAAAAAGCTAAAAGTTACATTTTCCAATCACTTGCTGAAAATAAGACAAAACGACTTTGATTCCCACTTTATGCCCAACAGGAGAATGTTTTTAGTTCCTTCGCCGCTTTGCGGCGAGTCCAACGCCCCTGCCTCCGCTCGTGTGGGCGGCTCC
>CAYGSV010000330.1:0-2587 GCA_964352635.1 uncultured Algimonas sp. | reverse complement strand
GCCCCACACCTCGCAGACAGCCCAAATTCTCCAAAGAAACGAAATGAAATAGGAAAAGAATTAAGCCTCTGGAATAATCCCAATACGATTAAAAAGAACCCGATCATCGGTCTCGCTCGGATTATCAGTTGTCAGCAGAGTGTAACCGACAAAACTGGAATTCGCGCCCGCGAGGAAAGCAGAGCGCTTGGGCTTCATCCGTCATTGTCTCTCGCCTTATATAATTTTCGGGAGGCGCTAGTTTTGGCGTTTTTGTTGAAGCTGTTAAATTTTTTCAAATAAAATTGTCACGTTTTTCACTATCCAATGGCATTTCCAGTGCGGGTAAATCTTTGGGACGGGGAACTCAACCTTCATTTGAGGCAAAATCTCCCTTTTTATTAGGGTAAAAGTAAAGACAGGGTTGTGGATATTAATCACTTGGTAAGTGTCGCTAACAAAATGTTAAAAACACAAGTGAATCAAGTGTTTACGCCCCGTTTACCGAATCACTCAAACTGTCTCTTTCAATCAACACATGGCGGGTGGAGCCATGATATAAAGAGACCAAATATAACTATGTCTTCAAAAGACCCCAAAGCCCCGACGACCGATAATCCGCACCCCCATTTGCGTTTAGTCTCAGACCTTGATTCTATTGATATGCCGCCTCTACCGCTTGGCCGTATCATGCAAGGTGACTGTATTGAGGGGATGAATGCTTTGCCCGAGGAGTCTGTCGATCTGATTTTTGCGGATCCGCCCTATAATTTACAGCTTGGCGGAGATTTGTCTCGCCCTGATAATTCTGTGGTCAATGGCGTGACCGAAGACTGGGATCAATTCGATACGATGGACGCCTATGACCTCTTCACCCATGATTGGTTGCAGGCCGCACGTCGTATTTTGAAGCCCAATGGCGCGATTTGGGTTGTGGGGAGTTATCATAATATCTTCCGTGTCGGAACTGTTTTACAAGATCAGCAGTTTTGGATTCAGAATGACATTATCTGGCGTAAGTCTAACCCTATGCCAAACTTCCGTGGTACACGCTTTACCAACGCCACCGAGACATTGATTTGGGCGACGAAGTCAGAAGACGCCAAGCCGACCTTTAATTATGACGCCATGAAGATGATGAATGATGGCGTTCAAATGCGAAATGATTGGGTTCTGCCGATTTGTACCGGGAAAGAGCGTTTGAAGAAATCTGATGGGTCAAAAGCTCATCCGACGCAAAAGCCCGAAAGCCTATTGCACCGCGTTATCCTTTCGACCTCTAACCCAGGCGATGTCGTCCTCGACCCTTTCTTTGGGACAGGCACGACAGGGGCCGTGGCCAAGAAATTGGGGCGTCATTTCATCGGCTTTGAGATGGAAGAAGAATATATTCTTCACGCGCAAAGACGGATTGATAAAATAAAGAAAGGGGCAGGCGAAAATATCGAAGTCACAGCCTCTCGCCGTGCCGCACCGCGCGTACCCTTTGGTCGTGTGATTGAAGAGGGCTTTTTATCGCCGGGCATGTTCTTGTTTAATAAGACAGGTCATGTGAGTGCCAAAGTGCGCCCTGACGGTTCACTTTTGGTCGGTGACTTTTCGGGCTCTATCCACCAAGTTGGTGCGCGTGTGCAAAACGCGCCGAGCTGTAATGGTTGGACGTATTGGCACTACCATTCAACTGAGGGCCTGACGCCGATTGACGCGATACGCGATGAAATCCGTGCGACCATGGAGGGTAAATTACGCCCCGCGCCCGTTCAATAAATCGTTAGAGACAAAGCGTTGATTTTAAACACGTATCAGGCAAAGACCTGATTATGTTAGCGGTCGTCATACCCACTTTGAATTCAGCACCTTGTTTGCCGAATTGCTTGCCCGCTTTGGCAGGAGAGACTATCGTCATAAGCGATGGCGGTTCGGATGACGCCACGTTTGATTTAGCGTTAAAAGCCAAAGCGTCATTATGTGTTGGGCAAAAAGGCCGTGGTCCTCAGACAGCTCTCGGGGCAAAACTCGCTTTGCTTAAGGGCGCGGATTGGCTCTTGTTTATCCACAGCGATACGCGACTGCCGAAGAATTGGCGTGAGGTTGTCGATACCCATATCACGGAACATTCAGATAAAGTCGCCTATTTCCGATACGCGCAACAAGCCAAAGGCCTCCGCCCGTGGTTGCAATCAAGATTTGTGGCACTGCGCTGTTGGGCTTGGGCTTTGCCTTATGGTGATCAGGGCTTGCTCATCAGTCGTGATGTTTACGAAGCGATTGGTGGCTACTCCGATTTGCCGCTGTTTGAAGATGTGGATATTATGAACCGTCTGAAAGCGCGGTTGGGCAAGTCTAAAATTCGAGCTTTACCCGTTGCTGTTCACACCAATATTAGCGCTTATGAAACTCAAGGGTGGTTGAAACGCGGGTGGCGTAATTTCCGTCTTATGCGGCAATTTCAAAAAGGTGCATCTGTGTCAGATTTAACGCGGCAATATTATAATGACTAAGCCGATTGTCTTTGTCTTTGCGAAGGCGCCTGTATTGGGAAAGGCGAAAACGCGCCTTGCCGCGCATACGGGCTATGTCCACGCTAAGCGTCTTTACCGTATGATGG
>CAYGSV010000329.1:0-2589 GCA_964352635.1 uncultured Algimonas sp. | reverse complement strand
ACGGCCGCACATTTGCGACGATTAATGCGGCGGGTAACCCGAAATATGTTAAAGGCTTCGGCCCTGCATTGCCGGGCTTTATCAATCTGCCCTTCGGTGATCATGAGGCGTTGAAAGAGGCGATTGGCCCGACAACTGCGGCGATCCTTGTTGAGCCTGTCCAAGGTGAGGGCGGTCTCCGTCCTCTGCCAGAAGTGTGTCTTCGTGGTCTGCGTGAGATGTGTGACGAACATGGTATCCTCTTGATTTATGACGAAGTCCAATGCGGCGCAGGCCGTACGGGTAAACTGTTCGCCCATCAATGGGCCGAAGGCGGCGAACCTGACATTATGGCAGTGGCCAAAGGTGTTGGCGGTGGCTTCCCCCTCGGGGCGTGTCTGGCGCGGGAAGAGGTCGCGGCCTGTATGGTACCAGGCACACATGGTTCGACCTATGGCGGTAACCCGCTGGCTTGTGCAGTCGGCAATGCCGTGTGGGATGAGATTTCCAAACCTGAATTTCTCGACCAAGTCGTGCGCGTGTCAAACTTCCTCAAGCAACAATTCGAGAGCTTGAAAGACGAGTTCCCAGATGTAGTCGTTGAGTTGCGTGGTAAAGGCTTGCTCTGTGGCATGCAGCTTAAAAAACCTGCTGTGGAAGTCCGCGCGAAAATGCTGGAGCGCGGTATGCTCGGTGGCAGTGCAGGGGACAATGTCTTGCGTCTCGCTCCGCCGCTTATTATTACCGAAGATCACGTCCGCGAAGCTGTCGGAATTTTGCGAGACTGTTTCAAAGAGGCCCAAAGCCTCGATGATTTTGTCGCGCCTTAAATTCAGGGCGCCTTAAATTGACGACACTAAAAATAAAAAGGGCGGCTACTTAAGCCGCCCTTTTTAAATACTGTTTTACTGACCACTAACCAGTCGTTGTCATCTCAAGGTGATACGCTGTCACAGCGTCAATATCAGCACTTTCAACGAGCTGTTCGACCATGTCTGAAACACACTCGCTTTTAGTCATCTCATTACCATTATCGTCAACAGCCGCGCCGAAACGACAAGCCTTCTCGGCTTTGGCTTCGATCATAGTATAGATTTTTTCGATGCCTGCTGCATTCTCGGTTAACGAACGTTCAAACTTAACACTGTAAGCCTTGTACGTTATATTTGACGAATGCGCCGCGAGAGGCGTTGCAGAGAAAAGAAGGGCGAGTACGGCGGCCGTCTTGACTCCGGATGATTTTAAACCGAAAGATTTGGCGTGATTGATAAGCATTGTCTGATCCTTTCGTATAATGCTTGCTTCACTCGACGGTGGGGTGGCAGCCCCGCCGTTTTGCGTTTGCGCGTTTAAACTCCAACGCACAGCTTTTTCATAACGTCGTTCAAACGCCTGTCGTTCGAAATGTGTCTCAATCGGGCTCAATCGCCCTTCATGGTGAAGGATTGACGCGACTTATTCGGCCTTTGCTCAATTTTGTGACCGAACACCGACATTTCATTCGTATATGAATGAACTTAGACACGAAACTCTGTTGCATCCGAAGCAAATCGGTAATGACTATGAATAATATATGACGACCCATATCGTTTTTCAGGAATAGCTCTGCGCCATTGCAAGCGAGCTCTGCTGATATGCAAGGCTCCGTGTTTTGGCGCGAATTTCGCCGAAAAACCGCCCATTTATTGGGCGAAATTTTGTGTTTTCAAATGAGGCGCATCCCGCTAATAACTCGTTTTAGCTATTTAGGCCTTTATAATGCCCAAACACTTTCTTTCTCTTGCTGATTTATCCAAAGCCGATTTGCGCGCGATTCTCGATGATGCCCATGCGATGAAGCAGGCGCGAAAAGGCCAAGCTAAAGGCTCGCCTGATCCCGATGCGGCGTTGGTCGGCCATACTCTCGCATTGATATTTGAAAAATCCTCGACACGGACGCGTTTCTCTTTTGATATGGCGATGCGCCAGCTCGGCGGCAGTTCCATCACCGCCACGAGTAGTGATATGCAACTCGGCCGTGGCGAGAGCGTGGCCGATACGGCCCGCGTGCTCTCGCGTTTTGTTGACGGCATCATGCTCCGCGCCAATAGCCATGACACGCTGACTGAACTCGCACAAAACGCTGATGTCCCCGTCATCAACGGCCTGACCGATTATAATCACCCGTGCCAGATTATGGCGGATTTGATGACCTTGGAGGAAACCTCAGACAAACCCCTGTCCGACATGACGCTCTCTTGGATTGGCGATGGCAATAATGTGCTGGTCAGCTTTATCAATGCGGCGGCGCAACTCGGCTATGAACTCCGTATATCAAGCCCCGAAGGCTACCGCGTCAACGGCCAAACCCTAGAGGCCGCACGGGCCAAAGGCGCCAATATCAAAGCGGACCTATCACCCGCAGACGCCGCCAAAGGGTCAGACTCCCTTATCACCGATTGCTGGGTTTCTATGGGCGACACAGATAAAGCCGAGCGCTTGGCCGCGTTCCCGCCTTATCAAATCAATGAGGCATTATTGGCCACCGCCGCCCCTGACGCCACCTTCCTCCACTGCCTCCCCGCCTATCGCGGTCAAGAAGTGACCGAAGCTGTGTTAGAAGGAAAACAG
>CAYGSV010000328.1:0-2601 GCA_964352635.1 uncultured Algimonas sp. | reverse complement strand
CATATATTTACTTCGGTCTCCGGCAGGAGCCGAAGCTCTGCGGACGTCCATCTTTATTGGACTTAGGCGTGATGGCTTGGCACTGGATTGCGGGTTGGCATGTAAACTTGTCCGCGTTCGAATGTTCTAAATCGTAAGCCTTTGCTAACGCTATTCGCCTAGCAAGGTTAAGATATTGGAGGGATTTGGATGTCACCGACTATGAATGCTGTAAAAGCGACCGCAGCTAAGGCACCGCATAAACAATTAGAGGTTGGTCGAATCCTAACGGTGGGCTCTTCAACAGCCGTTATTTCAATCAACAAATCCGTGATTCGGAATGGTCAGCTTCATCAGGCGCAAATCGGGACGATTTTAAAAATCCTAACGAGTAATTCCATCGTTGTTGCTATGGTGTCGTCCCTTAAAATTGGTGCAGTCGATGATGAGGGCATAAATGATGGCTGCCTAGCCTCTCTTAATATTCTTGGTGAGATTACCACGAATGCAACAACACGTGAGACAAAGTTCTTCAGAGGCGTCAGGTCTTTCCCTGTACTGAATGAACCCGTTTACAACATGTCGCCACAAGATCTGGAATTGATCTTTAATCGTGAGAATACGCCTTGCATTGAAGTGGGTAAATTACAGCAGGATAATTCAATCGTTGCGAAAGTTCGCACAGATGACCTCTTGTCAAAGCATTTTGCCATTATTGGATCTACGGGTTCCGGTAAATCATGTACGGTAGCTTTGGTTTTGCAGGCTATTCTTGACGGCAGTCCGCAAGGTCATGTTGTTTTGTTTGATCCGCATAACGAGTACTCAAAGAGTTTTGGTGATCGTGCGGAGGTCATTGATAATGAGTCTTTAGACCTACCGCTATGGATGTTTGACTTTGTAGAAACGATTGAACTCTTAACGAGCGATATCGAAGATCAGGCGAGAGAAGAAGAAGAAGTCCTTCATGATGTCTTGCTAAAGGCAAAGCGTCTTTATGATCGTTCCGTGAGTAATAATGATGTGTCATCTCAGGTGAAATTGGATGATATTGAATCAGAGCTGCAACGCGCGACACACATATCACTCGACTCGCCTGTTCCCTATCGCATTCGAGACGTCATAAAACTGCTCGATCATTATATGGGCAAGTTAGAGAATAATTCTAACTTGGGCCCCTATAAACGGTTGAAGCGTCGTATCGCCTCTCTAATGGCTGACCCGCGGTATAAATTTATCTTTAAAAATCAAGCGTCTCCGAGGCCTATTGAAGATATAATTGGACGCGTCTTTCGGATTCCTGTTGCAGGGAAGCCTATTTCAATACTGGATTTTTCGGGTATTCCATCGGAAGCTTTGAATATCGTCGTGAGTGTCGTGAGTAGGTTGGCCTTTGAGCTTGCGACTTGGTCGGAACGAAAGATTCCCATCCTCTTGGTTTGTGAAGAGGCGCATAGGTACATCCCGCGTGATAAATCTCTCGGTTTTCACTCCACACGGCGTATCATTGCCCGTATCGCAAAAGAAGGACGTAAGTACGGCGTATCTCTCGCGATTGTTTCTCAACGGCCGTCTGAATTAGAGCCTTCAACGCTCTCACAATGTTCGACCATTTTCTCGATGCGTTTATCTAATGAAGTCGACCAGAACTTTGTTCGCGCGGCCGTCCCTGACGGAGCGGCTGATTTGCTGTCTTTCTTACCTTCATTGGGAACGGCAGAAACGATGGTCTTCGGTGAAGCGGTGAACTTGCCTATGCGCGTTATTTTGAACACGCTTGCGGCAGAATACCGGCCACACAGTTCGAGTGCCGTGTTCACAGACCTCTGGAAGCGCGATACGACATCGCCCGCCTTTATGGAGGATGTCTTTAAGCGTTGGCGTTCACGTAGTCTCACGGTTGACGGTCAAAAAACACCCCCTACAGCCGCTATGCCAGCCCCCGCGCCCACCTTGCAATCCATGCGGTCGTCATTGGCTCGAAAGTCGGAATTACAGCGCGCAGGTGTTCCACCGCTTGTCGCTCAGAACAAACACGGTAGCCACCAGACTCAACCCCATATACATCAGCCGGCAGCTCAAAATAGTTCGTCGGGGTCGATATCGCCTCAAATGCGTCAGCGTATACTAGAAAAGGCCACCTCTAAGCCCCAGAGCCTTGGCGAAGTGAAAAACATGCTGAACTCTGCCTTTAATCGGGATATGTGATTTACAGATTGTATTCATCTGGTAATACGCTTTTATCAATTTCGATGTAGGTCGCTATGTTTGCCAAAATCTTTCAGCCTAGTCCGTCTGCAATGACCTCAGGTCGTGCGAAGACACATCATTGGGTGTTGGAGTTTGTGACATCAGGCCCAACGATAATCGATCCTTTAACGGGAAATACGCGTTCGGTTAATCCGCGGTCTCAAATCGAGTTGAAATTTGATACGAAAGATGAAGCGATATCTTACGCTAAGTCTAATAATATTCCGCATCGCGTCATTGAAGCGCGGAAAATGAAACGTATTCCAAGAACATATGCGGAAAACTTTGACTTTGACCGTAAATTGCCTTGGACGCATTAGGTTAGGAATTGTAAGAGCCTAATTTTGGGGGTCCATAGCTCAACTGGATAGA
>CAYGSV010000327.1:804-2601 GCA_964352635.1 uncultured Algimonas sp. | reverse complement strand
CGCGTCACAGCCAATGCCCGCCCCATGCAGGTGCGGCGTGAAAAGGGTAATCATGTGAGCTTTGGCGAACGCCAGACGATTGACCTGTCCACAGATGTGGACGTGGTTTGGATGCGCCAAGACCCGCCTTTTGATATGGCCTATATTACGGCGTCCCATATTTTAGAGCGTTTGAAAGGCCAGACATTCGTCGCCAATGATCCTGAATGGGTGCGATCTGGACCCGAGAAAATCCTGCCGCTCGATTATCCTCACCTGATGCCTGAAACGCTGATTACGCGGGATGAGAGCGCGATTGAAGCCTTCCGCGCGAAACACAAAGATATCATTATCAAACCACTTTACGGAAATGGCGGGGCGGGTGTGTTCCGATTGAAAGAAGGCGATAGTAATTACGCGTCTCTCCTCGAGATGTTTTTCACGATTTCGCGTGAGCCGATCATTGCCCAAGCGTTCCTCAAAGATGTGTCTAAAGGCGATAAGCGTATTATTATTATCGACGGCGAGCCCGTCGGCGCGATTAACCGCGTGCCTCAACCGGGTGAGACGCGCTCTAACATGCATGTCGGCGGTGAAGCCCGCGCGACGGAGCTGACGGATACGGATATGATTATCTGTGACGCGATTGGCCCCATGCTGAAAAAACGTGGTCAAATCTTGGTCGGTATTGATGTCATTGGCGATAAAATGACTGAAATAAATACGACGAGCCCAACAGGAGTTCAGGAGCTAAAACGATTTTCTGGCGTTGATGCCGCGGCTCTGTCTTGGGATGCTATTGAACGCCGGTTAGGTTTGTAACCTATTCATCTCAACAACGATAAAAATGTGGAGGGCAGGATGAAAACACCGTGGTTAGCGCATTACGCAGATCTGGGTATAGAGATACCAGAATTTGACGACCGCCCTTTCGGACGCATTATCGAAGACCACGCCAAAGACCGTCCTGATGCGGCGGCCATGTGGTATGTGGCGCGACCCATTTCCTTTGCCGAATTAAATCAACACGTAAACAAACTCGCCAATGCCTTGACCGAACTAGGGCTGGGACAAGGGGATGTCATCGGAATTCACATGCCCAATATCCCGCAATATGTGATTGCCCTCGGCGCGATTAGTAAAATTGGGGCGACAGGCTCTGGCCTCTCCCCTCTCCTCGCCCCGCCCGAAGTCGCCTATCAAATTCAAGACGCGCAAATCAAAGCCGTCATAACGCTCAGTGACCTCTCAGGCGCTTTGGCGGCGATGCCAGACACACCTGATTGTCTATCCCATGTGATTGTGACAGGGGCCATGGACTATCTCGCCCCTGCCGATTTTGACTTACCGTCTGTGAAGGGTGCGACGGTGAAAGCCTTTTTGCCGATGGTAGAAAGCGCATCAGACAGTTTCACCCAAGTTGATGTGGACCCGCATGATACGTTCATGATTCAATATACGGGCGGCACAACCGGTAAGCCAAAAGGCGCCATGCTTTCCCATCGTAACATTATTTACAACACATCACAGACCATGTCGGTGAACCCGTTTGAGCTGGGTCAGGAAACACTGCTGTCGGCCTTTCCTATGTTCCACATTGCAGGGCTATCGAATGCGATTGCGTCTATCCGTTACGGCGGGATGATGATCCTTGTGCCTAATCCGCGCGATACGGATTTCATCTGCGCGCAATTAGAACAACATCCGCCCACAGTTTTGGCAGCCGTGCCAGCGCTCTATGATATGATGGTCGCCAATCCGAAATTTGCGACACTAGGTTTTAGTCAACTTCGCGCGGCTCTAACAGGGGCGGCGCCT
>CAYGSV010000327.1:0-794 GCA_964352635.1 uncultured Algimonas sp. | reverse complement strand
TTATTGGCGACGGTAAAATCGCGGATATTTTCGGTATGACGGAAACGGCACCGTGTTACACAACCAACCCGCCTAAGGGATATAAGCTAGGCTCGGTTGGCATTCCTCTCCCGAAAGCCATGGTGCGTATTCGTGACGTTGATGCAGGAACAAAAGACATGCCCTTTGGCGAACCCGGCGAAATTGTCTGTGCAGGGCCGAATGTGATGAAGGGTTACTTAAACCTCCCAAAAGAGTCCGCACATGCCCTCCGTGAAATTGATGGTGAGCGTTATATGTTCTCTGGTGATGTTGGCTATATGGATGAAGACGGCTACATCTTCCTCTGCGACCGGGCCAAAGATATGCTGATTGTCGGGGGCTACAAAGTCTACTCTGTTGAGGTCGAAGATAAGCTTTCTTCCTTTGAAGAAATCGCGGCCTGCGCCATTATCGGCACGAAAGACAAAGACCGCCCTGGCAATGATATTGTCAATCTCTTCATCGAGCTTTCCCCCGCCCATAAAGGGACAGATCAAGACGCTTTAAAAGCGAAGATTATCGGTTTTTGTCGCGAGACAATGGCGGCTTATAAAGTGCCTAAAGCTATTCATATCATTGATACAATCCCGCTGACGCCCGTCGGTAAAATAGATAAAAAAGCGCTCCGCGCCTAAATAAAAACAGGAAAAACTATGAGTATTCTCTCAATCTTAGAAAACCGCTATTCTGTGCGAGGCTTTCACAAAGATAAGCCTGTTGATGCAGACTTACTAAAGACAATTTTCGCTCAAGCTCAACGCGCGGCCTCGAAC
>CAYGSV010000326.1:0-2623 GCA_964352635.1 uncultured Algimonas sp. | reverse complement strand
CGGAACCTTCATCGATATCTTTGAGCGCGAAGCCAAAAGCGTGGGAGGGGCAAAATTCCTCGCCCAAGGCACACTTTATCCAGATGTTATCGAAAGCGTGTCTTTTGATGGAGGGCCGTCTGTTACGATTAAATCGCACCATAATGTTGGCGGTCTGCCAGAACGTATGGACCTCGAACTTGTTGAGCCATTGCGCGAACTCTTCAAAGATGAAGTCCGCGCTTTGGGCCGCGAATTAGGTCTGCATGAAGACTTCGTAGCACGACATCCATTCCCAGGGCCTGGCCTCGCTATACGTTGTCCAGGACAGATAACAAAAGAACGTCTAGATATTCTTCGTGAAGCGGATGCAATTTATCTCGACCAAATCAAAAAACATAACCTTTACAATGATATATGGCAGGCTTTTGCAGTAATTTTACCTGTAAAAACAGTCGGCGTCATGGGGGACGGACGGACTTATGACTATGTTCTGGCCTTACGCGCTGTTACATCAACAGATGGTATGACGGCGGATTACTATCCCTATAGCCATGATTTCCTAGGTGAAACCGCCACACGCATCATCAATGAAGTCCGTGGCGTAAATCGCGTCGTCTATGACGTAACGTCAAAACCCCCTGGAACGATTGAGTGGGAATAGCCGGCAGTAATGGAACAAGGTGGGTTATCTGAGATTTTCTCTCGTGAAAACGCAGAGAAACAGGCACGTCGCTATTCAACCATGTCGTTTATAGAAAAACCTAAGAATATCTTAGGTTTATTCTATTTTATTGCATTGGTTTACAATGCTGTAAACCTTGCTTTTTTTGCATCGGGCGATGTAGAAATCCTAATAAGACTGATTTCAGTCGTCGCTTTCATCATTTTCATACCCTTAGTTTTTGCGAACAAGCAAACTGCCATGGCTTTGGCCGCGGCTTTTTTCGTCGTTATGACACTGGCCGTATTCTTATTAGTTCAGATGGCTTTCTTGCGTACACCTATCGTATTGTTTTTCTGCATTGCTTTAACCGTAAGAGCGTCACATGTGGCTGATGCTTTACGGAGAGTGTCTAACACATCGGTAGATGTTGAGGTTTTCGATTGAAAGTTTCGCCCTTTGATAGATTTATCTGCATCCCATTAACTTTTACCCGCGTTATTACTTGTGGAAACACCCCTTATGGCTAATGCGGGGTCAACGGGATTTAAACCCTATTCGCTTAGAAGTCGTCTCATAAACGCGGCGTTAGACCGTAATTATGGTGTGAATTGGTAATTTAAGTGAGCGGGATGAGACTATTTGTTCTCACATCTCTGTTTGTGATCGGCAGTATAGTCGGCGCAGGATCAACAGCCTTTGCGGCTGACGATGTCACGCATTTGGACATTATTGGGGGTGATACCGCCTTTATTGTCGATAAACAGGCACAGAAAGCCTGGTGGGTCAAAGGCGAATGCCGAGCCCCTATCCCTATCGAAACCTCTAAATCAAGCGGTACGCCGCTTAATTCAGCTCCTATGACGTCTAAATTGATGTCTGAGACTGTCTCCTTGGGGTCACGCCAAATTAGGCTGCAACAGCAGTTCCGTTTTAATTTGGCGACACCTCTTCCTTCCGTTGATGTTTACAGCTCCGTTCGCGGTGGCTGGTCGCCCATCCCTGTTCAAGTCACAACGACTTGTTCTGTGGATATGACCTGTCGCCAGCGCACGGAGCTTCCGGAGTGTTAGGGCCGCATAAACGCAATATAATCAGTGTGTTAAAGTCGTTAATCATAGCGATTTTTGCTATGTTTTCACTCTATTCAGTGTCATTTGCCGAAGATACCACACCGTCAAACGCAACGACTGTACAGAAACAAGCCGCTATCACTGAATTGGCTGAGCAGACACCGCTTATCAACACAACACTAATTGCAGACGTCGATAGCTCTATCATCGTCAATCTTGATGGAGAGACAGTCTCTAATACAGATGTGAGACGTGCGGAGGATGGACAGCTCTATGTGAACGCTATGCCTATCTTTAACTCGCTCAACAATGCCGTGGAGTTTAACAGTCAGACGAACGCTCTGATCGTTACGCGCAGTCAAGACGGTGTTGTAATGGAGCTTTTCACGGATACAGGCCTCGTGAAAGCAGACGGAAAAACTCTTGGCAAACTCCAACATTTCGGAGAAGTGAGTGATCGCGGTTATTTCCTTACACCAAATGCGATTTCGGTTCTATCAGGAACACAAGCCAAATTTGATAAAGAAAACAATGAATTAAACTTTAAACTTGATCCGCGTTTACGCGTGGCAACAGGATTTGAAATTTATGTCAATGATTTCCCGTTGAGTGATTTATCCGTTCAGGCGAAATCTGTCGGCCCCGTTTTGCTCTTACCAATCCGACCGATCGCTGAAGAGTTGGGCCATGAACTTACACTGCTTGAAAGCGGCGCAGTGTTACAGATTAAACGGGCCCAAGACAGCGCGGTCTTATCGCTCAACCTTGATACAGGCCTTATTAAGCTGCGTGATGCGCCTTTTGGGATTGCGAAAGATGTTTCTTACATTGACCCTATCAACCTTCTTGTGCCTGTAAGCGCCTTAGAAGCACTGACTGGAACGCATGTGAAGGTACAGGGCGGGTC
>CAYGSV010000325.1:0-2638 GCA_964352635.1 uncultured Algimonas sp. | reverse complement strand
GTCATAAACATTCATCTGACAGCCATAGGTCTTGATGAAAACTTTTTTGGTATTGGGTTTCGTGGCATCAGGCTTGGCTGCGATAACCGCAGCTTCGTTGATATCACGGGGCGCGTTTTTATCGCGGGGTGACGTCGTCATGATTATTCTCACTACTGTTATGAGCGGGCGTATAGGGTAGGACTTAGACTTGGGCAAGGGCTTGCTATCAGCACAGCAGCTATGTAACATTGTTACATGAAAATTCTATTATCAATTTTTACTCTCTTCGCAATTTCGTTTTTTGCGACTAACGCCCAAGCTTGTTCTTGTAGTTATGGGGGTTATTGGGTCAGTGAATTTGTGGAAGACAAAGTTATTTTTGAGGGGCAGGCATCAGAATCGACATGGCGAGAAAACATTAATCTTAGTCCGTATGAATATGGGTCTGTAGAGACGAAATTTATGACGGTTAAGCCTTTGAAAGGAGAGGTGCCAAGTGAGATGTTTATTTTGCACCGTGAGAATGAGGCCAGCTGCGGTATCAATTATGGCTTGGGACGAAAACACGTTGTTATAGCAAGCTATGGAGATGACGATGCTTTATACGCGAGTTTATGCACATCAAACGCTGTTCCAGAAATCACCTTGTTAGAATATTTTGAAACGAATACCGACGTTTACATCCCGTCTCATTGGGACTGTTCTGATGAACAAATAAGTAATCCAAATGATCCAAAAAATTGTTATTTTTTAAGCGATGCGGCAGCGGCAGAGCGGCGTGAAAAAATGAGAATGAGATGGGAAAAAGAATGGGCTAAAAAACGCGCTGCGAGGAAGACCTCTCGCAAAGACGCGCAACAGAAATGATATAAATCCGTCACACCCCCGTCACCAAATCGCTTTATCTGGCGATTTGAAATGGTAAAATCTCATAAGACAAAACGGAAAAACCATCCCAAGCCTGATTATCGGGCGATGTTTATTTCGGATGTACATTTGGGCTCTAAGGGGTGCCAAGCCGAAGCGCTCTGTGAGTTCCTCAAACATAATACAACGGAAACGCTTTACCTCGTTGGGGATATTATTGACGGTTGGCGGCTTAAGAAAAAATGGTTTTGGCCGCAGTCCCATACCAATGTCATCCGTCGCATTTTAACGGCCAGCAAGCGCGGCTCCGATGTACGCTATATCGCTGGTAATCATGATGAGTTTCTACGCGGGTTTTTGAAATTCAAAGTTAACTTCGGTGATGTCAAAATTTCAAACCGCGAGGTGCATATCGGGGAAGACGGTAAGCGCTACCTCGTTGTGCATGGGGACATGTTTGATGGTTTAATGCGGGCTGATCGTAAATGGATTATGCATTTGGGCGATAACGCCTATAACCTTTTGCTTTGGGTGAATACCAAATTAAACTTTGTCCGCCGTAAACTCGGCTTGCCTTATTGGTCTTTATCTAAGAGCCTAAAGAAGCGCACGAAACGCGCGATGAATTTCATCCATAGTTTCGAAGAACAAGTTGCGGATTATTGTAAGCGCAAGGGGTTTGACGGCGCAATTTGCGGCCATATTCATGTCGCGGAAATGCGCGATATTAACGGTATCACCTATATGAATGACGGCGATTGGGTGGAAAGCTGCACCGCCCTCGTAGAGCATCATGACGGACGATGGGAAATCCTCCACACCCAACCGCATGATGTCAAAACCAAGAGCGAAGAAGCGTTTGCAAAGGAATCAATAGACGCAGAAAGTTTGCTAGCCGCGGAGTAAGCCTTTGGCGTTTTGCTTGCCGTAATGATACGCAAACAAAAATGGCCAAGCATATCCGATACAAGCGAAAATACGTTGTGTTAGGCCTTGATAGCCTTCGGGGTCAAAGCCATTGAGCAATATCCAAATATAGAAGACGCTTGCTAAGCTGATGAAAGTTGTAACGCCATAGAGCCTCTTACGGAGCGCTTCGTCTCTCATATCCAAAAGGCTCAGCGCAGGCGCTAAAATATTGGCGATACCAATAATATAAAGGCCGTGCATCGGCGTCCCCATGGGATAGAGCCCATTCGCAATCATCGCGACGCCAAAAATCATCCAACACAGCGCACCTGCTGAAAATATGAGTTTAGACGCGCGCCAAAGCCCAAACCCAAACAAAATAAGAGCTACACCCGTTAAAATAGCGCCCGTGCTGACAATGGGATGAGATAAATTATCCTGCAGCGTCATAACACTCGCATGCGAGGCAATCGGGCTATAATCGACGGCAAAGAACCCCGCGATAGTCACGAAAACAAACCAGGCGGGGAGGGGGACGAACCCTGCTTTGATGAGTGTTTTGCTCATTTACTTCTTCTTCCGCCCATAAAGTTCTAGGCGGTGGTCGACTAACTCATAGCCCAATTTTTCTGCGATGCGGTGTTGTAGGGCTTCAATTTCTTCATCAACGAATTCGATGACGTCGCCTGTGTTGACATCAATCAAGTGATCATGATGATCGGCGTCTGCAGTTTCGTATCGGGCGCGGCCGTCACGGAAGTCATGGGTTTCGACAATATCCGCATCCGCGAACAGGCGAACAGTACGATACACTGTGGCGAGGGAAATTTTGGGGTCAAGTTTAGACGCGCGCGCATAAAGTTCTTCGGCGTCGGGGTGG
>CAYGSV010000324.1:0-2659 GCA_964352635.1 uncultured Algimonas sp. | reverse complement strand
CTTCGGAAGTGCTCTCGCACAAGACAGCCAAGCTGCCTCTCAAACTCTACAAGCGGCGTCATCTTTGCCCTTGCGAATTGTCGTCGAGCCTATTCCAGATCGAAATTCTGATAATTTCTTTCGCAAAACGGCGAATGAAACGCCTTCGGGCTATGCCGTGCCGCGCTATGTCAGTTTGAAATTTGGTAAGATTAATGGCCGAACGGGCCCCAGTCGTGACCATGCCATTGCGTGGCAATATCGGCGTCGCGGGCTGCCTCTGATTGTTGTGGCAGAGACTGAAAACTGGCGCAAAGTTCGCGATATTAATGGTGATGAGTCTTGGGTGCGTAAATCAGGTCTGACGGGCGAGCGCTTTGTCATGACACTGGGTGAGACAACGCTTTATGCCAAACCGCGCTCGGCTGCGAAGCCTGTGGCGACGAGCGAAGGCGGGGCCTTAATGAAATTAGAAGAGTGCAATGAAGATGGATGGTGTCGCGTCAAAGCCGGAAACGGCCTTCGCGGTTGGGCCTCTAATCGTCACCTTTGGGGCGCACAAAAGCTCTAACCCAAACGGGTCAGAGTTAATTTGAAAGGAAAGACTATGCTAAGCCTTATTTTCCTAGGTGTTGTCATGATCGTCATTGGATCCATCTTTATCGGCACATTTGTATAATTTACTTAAGCAAGCGCCCTGCAACGGCATCTAACTTTGCCATGAGTTTTGGATCCCTGTTTTCAGGGGCCGTAATAATCGCCACATCTAGATTAGTCTCAATACCTTGCGAGCAATTCGTCCGCTCTGTTTCCGACATTTTTTTCACGAGAGCTTTGACCGTATCGCGTGCCGTATTGGCGTTTTTTTGCAAGACGGCAATCACTGCCGCTACATCGACATTACCGTGGCCTTCGTGCCAACAATCGTAATCTGTCACCATAGCGACCGTTGCGTAAGGCAGTTCAGCTTCGCGGGCGAGTTTGGCTTCTGGCATGTTGGTCATCCCAATCACATCACAGCCCCATTGACGATACAGATGGCTCTCCGCTTTGGTTGAGAATTGCGGGCCTTCCATTGTGAGATAAGTTCCACCCTTATGCGTTTTGACACCTGTTGTTTTGGCCGCGTCTAAGGCCAAATTAGATAGTCGTCCGCAAATCGGGTCGGCCACACTCACATGGGCAACGCAGCCTTTGCCAAAGAAGCTTTTCTCTCGCTTAAAGGTGCGGTCGATAAATTGATCGACCAATACGAAATCACCGGGCGCATAGGCGTCTTGCAAAGAGCCAACAGCGGAGAGCGAAAGTATATCCGTACACCCTGCCCGCTTCAGCGCATCAATATTAGCGCGGTAATTCACATCAGAAGGTGACAAAGCATGGGCACGACCATGACGCGGGAGGAAGCGGAGTTTTACACCGTAAAGCTCGGCAAATAGAATAGCCTCAGACGGTTCGCCCCACGGCGTGTCTATTTCAATCCATTGCGGATTATCCAGCCCTTCAATATCGTAAAGGCCTGATCCGCCCAAAATTCCTAAAACCCAGTCTTTTGACATAGAAAACTCCTGTTAAGTCCGACTGACACAGCCAGACACAACGCTCAAGATAGAGACATAAAAAAACCCGCCAGATGGCGGGTTTTTGATATTGATAACTTTTAAAACTACCAGATTTTTACACGGTTTTCTGGTGCAATATACATCGGATCAGATGGCTGAATATCAAAGGCTTCATACCATGCGTCGATGTTACGTACGATACCGTTTGCGCGGTACTCGCCCGGGCTGTGCGGGCCATTTTTGAGCTGGGCGCTCATGGCTTCATCACGATATTTAATCTGCCAGATTTGTGCCCAAGCAAGGAAGAACCGTTGGTCGCCGGTAAGGCCGTCGATGACAGGCGCAGGCTTGCCACCCAGTGAGCGCTTATAGGCTTCATAGGCCATAGTCACACCCGTAAGGTCACCAATGTTTTCACCCATGGATAATTTGCCATTGATAAATTCACCTGGGAGAGGTTCGAATTTATCATATTGTTCGCCCAAACGACTTGAACGCGCTTCGAAACCCTTGGCATCTTCTTCTGTCCACCAATCACGCTGAACACCGTCGCCATCTGTCTTACGACCTTGGTCATCAAAACCGTGACCCATTTCGTGACCAATGACAGCACCAATGCCGCCATAGTTCACAGCATCATCTGCATTGGGATCAAAGAATGGCGCTTGCAAAATCGCGGCAGGGAAAACGATCTCATTCAGGTCTGCACGGTAATAGGCATTAACCGTTTGAGGCGTCATACCCCATTCGTCGCGATCAATCGGCCCACCGAGCTTATCAAGGTCTTCCTGCCATCCCCAAGCGCGGGCTGATTTAACAGTTCCGATTAGATCATCACGGTCCACCGTCAGATCAGAGTAATCTGTCCAAACATCAGGATAACCGATTTTAGGATTAAACTTAGCAAGCTTATATTGGGCTTGTTCTTTCGTTTCTTCGCCCATCCATTCGAGATTATCAATGCCGTCCTTAAAGGCGCTGCGAAGGTTCTCGATGAGGACCATCATTTTTTCTTTGGAGCTTTCGGGGAAATAGCGTTCGACGTAAACTTTGCCGACGACATAAACCATTGTGCCGTTAATTTCAGCGACACCGACCTACCAACGCTCGCGCTGCTA
>CAYGSV010000323.1:0-2668 GCA_964352635.1 uncultured Algimonas sp. | reverse complement strand
CCCCAGGTGAGTGTAAAATCGGGATTATGCCCGGTAAGATTTTCAAAAAAGGCACATGTGGCGTCGTCTCACGCTCTGGCACGCTGACCTATGAAGCTGTGTTCCAAACAACACAGGTCGGGTTGGGTCAAACAACAGCGATTGGTATTGGGGGTGACCCGATTAACGGCACAAACTTTATCGATTGTCTTGAGTTGTTCCTCAATGATGATGACACAAAACAAATCATTATGATTGGTGAAATTGGCGGCTCTGCCGAAGAAGAGGCGGCTGAATATGTCGCCCACATGGCCAAAAAAGGTATTAAAAAACCAATGGTTGGCTTTATCGCAGGTCGCACGGCTCCTCCCGGACGGACAATGGGTCATGCGGGCGCGATTGTTTCTGGCGGCAAAGGCGGCGCAGAAGATAAAATCGCCGCGATGGAAGCCGCAGGCATCAAAGTTTCAGACTCTCCTGCCAAGTTGGGCGTAACTATGATGGACGTCTTGAACGGCTAATTATGAAACTGTTAGGTTTTTGGGGTTTATAGCCCCAATACACCAAACGTTAACTAAGACCTAGAGGTCGCATTATGGCTGAAAAGAGCCGCTCTGAACAAAACCAGACTTTTCTGGATACGCTTTTCTTAGACGGCGGAAACGCCGCCTATCTTGAGCAAATGCAAGCGCAATATACGCGCAATCCAAATTCTGTTGACGCCAGTTGGCGTGCCTATTTCCAGAGCCTGGGGGAAGATGTTCGCAATGCACAACATGTTGCGAAAGGCCCCGCTTGGAAGCGTGATAATTGGCCAATAGCCGAAAATGGCGAGCTGACCTCCGCGCTCACAGGCGATTGGGGTGTTGATGCTGGCGTTGCGGAAAAAGCTGTCGCCAAAGCTAACCCGAATTTATCGGCCGATGAAGTTCAGCAAGCGGCAAAGGATTCTATTGGCGCGCTTATGCTTATTCGCGCTTATCGTGTACGCGGCCATTGTGTCGCTGACCTCGACCCGCTCGGACTACAAAAATCAGGCGAGCATCCAGAACTTGATCCTGCGACTTATGGATTTGGCGCGGTGGATATGGACCGTGAGATTTTCATCGATGGCGTCCTAGGTCTTGATTACGGCACGATGAACCAGATTATTGAGATTGTTCGGCGTACGTATTGTTCAACACTCGGCGTGCAATTCACACATGTATCAAATCCCGAAGAAAAATCCTGGATTCAAGAGCGCCTTGAGGGGCCTGAAAAAGAAATTAGTTTTTCTAAAGAAGGCCGTCTCGCGATTTTACAAAAATTGATTGTGGGGGAGGCTTTTGAGCAGGTAATCCATAAACGCTACCCGGGCACCAAACGTTTCGGGATTGATGGGGCGGAAAGCCTTCTGCCTGCGCTTGAGCAAATTATCAAACGCGGCGGGCAATTGGGTTTGAAAGACATCAATTTCGGAATGCCGCATCGCGGACGTTTGAATGTCATGGCCTCTGTCATGCAAAAACCATACTCTGCCATTTTCTACGAGTTCCTCGGCGGCGTCGCTTCTGGTGGCGAAGACTACGGCTCGGGCGATGTGAAATATCATTTGGGCGTGTCTGACGACCGTGTGTTTGACGGTAATTCTGTTCACTTGTCACTTGCGCCTAACCCGTCTCATTTGGAAGTCGTTGCGCCCGTTGTCATGGGCAAGACTCGTGCGAAACAACAAATGGCCTCTGGCACTTATCAATCTCATAATCCCGAAGAAGTTATGGCGGTTATTCTCCATGGTGACTCCGCTTTTGCGGGGCAGGGCGTTGTGATGGAATGTTTCCAGATGAGCCAACTCGTGGGTTACCGTACAGGCGGCACAATCCATGTCATCGTCAATAATCAAATTGGCTTTACGACAACGCCAGACGAATATCGCTCGGGGCAGTATTGTTCTGATGTTGCCTTTATGGTCGAAGCCCCTGTTTTTCACGTTAACGGCGATGACCCAGAAGCCGTTGTTTTTGCGGCGCGGGTTGCGACTGAATATCGCCAGAAATTCGGAAAAGATGTCGTCCTCGATATTGTCTGTTACCGTCGATATGGTCACAATGAAGGCGATGACCCGTCCTTCACACAGCCTATTATGTATGGCAAAATTAGTGACCTCAAAAGTACGATGAGTATTTATGCAGAGCGCTTGATTGCTCAGGGCGACCTCACAAAAGAAGAGCACCAAAAACACGTTGATGATTTTTATGCCTATCTGGATAGCGAATTTGATAAGGCAAAAACTTATGAGACCAAACAACCTGATTGGTTGCAAGGTGTGTGGCAAGGCCTCTCTTTACCCACTGAAAAAGATGGTAAGCGTCGCGGTAAAACGGATGTCGAGATAGAGAAGCTGAAAGACATTGGGACGAAAATTACAACGGTGCCTAACAGCGTCAATATTCACAGAACGCTCAAACGTATTATCAAAGCGCGTGCTGAAAAAATTGAATCAGGTGAAAATATTGATTGGGGCTTGGCCGAACATTTAGCGATTGGCTCACTAATCACAGAGGGTCACCCCGTTCGTTTGTCTGGACAAGACTCGGAACGCGGCACATTCTCTCAACGCCAATCGAATTTTATCGACCAAAAGACGGAAGAGAAATATACCCCGCTGAATAATCTCTCAAATGAACAAGAGTATTATCAGGTTCTAAAC
>CAYGSV010000322.1:0-2675 GCA_964352635.1 uncultured Algimonas sp. | reverse complement strand
CCATAAAAAGGGGGTAAAATGTACCAAGGAAGACGGTCGCTGTAGCCGTCGCTAATAATAAATTATTTAAAACCAATCCGCCTTCTCTCGATACGCGATCAAAATCGGCTTTGCGTACTAGGGTTTTGGCCCGCAACGCGTAGAGTATAAGCGCCGCCGCAGTCGCGAGGATCAACAACCCTAAAATGTAGACACCCCGAGCAGGGTCGACTGCAAAAGCGTGGACGGAAACGAGAACGCCTGAGCGCACAACGAAGGTGCCGACGAGGCTAAGTGAGAATGATGTTATAGCTAAAAGGACTGTCCAGTGAGCAAGTGATTGGCGTCTTTCCATAACGATAATAGAATGCATCAGCGCCGTACCGATGAGCCAGGGCATGAAAGACACATTTTCAACGGGATCCCACATCCACCACCCGCCCCAACCGAGTTCGTAATAAGCCCAAAGTGAGCCCATGGCGATGCCAAGGGTGAGGAAGCTCCAAGAAATGAGAGACCAAGGCTTGAGTGCGCGCGCCCAATCACGATCAATCTTGCCTGAAATCAACGCGGCTACCGCCATAGAGAAGGCGAGGGAATATCCGACATACCCCATATAAAGTAGTGGCGGATGTATCGCGAGGCCGGGATCTTGGAGGAGGGGGTTCAGTCCACTGCCATCTGCGGGGACAGGAAATAATCGCTCAAACGGATTGGACGTAAAGAGGATGAAACTCATAAATCCAACAGCCAAAATACCTTGAACGGCGAGTGTTCGCGCGCGGAGATCTGCAGGCAGGCGTTTAGAAAATGTAGCGAATAGATAACCGTAAAGACTAAGCATCACCGCCCATAACAAGATAGAACCTTCGTGGTTCCCCCACACGCCAGAGATTTTATAAAGCAGCGGCTTGGCCGTATGCGAGTGGCTGGCTGCCAATTTGACTGAGAAATCTGAGATTAGAAATGTATAGGTCAGCGCGACAAAACACGCTGCCATTAATCCAAATTGAATAGCCGCTGCACGGTCACCAAACGCCATAAGCGCCGTGTTGTTTTTCTGCGCCCCAATCATCGGCAAGACGGCCTGAGCCATCGCCGTCACAAAGGCCAGAATAAACAAAAAATGTCCAACTTCAGCAATCATAATCCGTCTATAACGCGCCCTACAGAAAAGAACATTCTAAAAGAACGGGATGAGGCGGTTTGATGCAGTGGGATATAGAATACTGCGGCATTGGTGAAATAATGGTCTCTTTGCTTTAAGTAGTTCAGCGGCTACGCTTCGTTTATGAAAATAATCTCTAAAAGTATTTTGTTTCTTTCCTTATTACTCTTTGCCTGCACGAACGCTCAGTCTGTTTCAGGGGTGTCTTGGCCAGATAGCATCAAAGAGCAAATTGGGCAGACTTATGAAATTCGTTGGACGCAATCTACCAAAACTTCGAGAGGCGTTGGTTCTTCAGGGTCTTCCAATTCTCGATTAACCCATATTGAAAGGGTCATAGACGCAGGGTCAGATGAAATCATTTTAGAATTTGATATGCCACTTGATACACCTGAAATAGACCGTCGGCGGGAGTGGCAATTACCTGCAAGATTTCAAAAAACACCCGATAATGAGATTGCTCTACTTAATGCTGATGAATTGAAAGCCCGCAATGATGATTGGCTTGCTTGGGGAGGCTTAGATCAAAGCCATTGTGGATTATGGATTTTTACATGGATTCAGCAAAAAATTGAATACGATCCACATTCGGTAATTAGTCTTTTGGACACAATTGATATTCGCCATGCAAACTTAAAAGAGGGCATGCCTTATTCAACGCCCTTAGGACTAGAGCCTGTAATATTAACACAAAAACCGTCTGAAGATGGCGTTTCTGAACTTATGGCTGTTTTAGATTTAGATGCTGAGAAAGTTCGAAAACAACGTGCCGAAGGCGACATTGTTCTGGCTCAGATTATGGGGGATGAGGTTCCATCGATAGAAGCGGCTCTGGAGGCACGTAAAGCTGAAAAAATATCAGGGTCTATAGAAGTTATCTATACACTCAATTCTCAAGGTAGCCCTGTTCGAAGACTTCGCACAACGCAGATGCGTGTAATTAATGTTGATGGTGAAACAGAGAGTTCCAAAACAACAGAGACGGTTGAACGAGAGCTTTTAAAGCAGCCTTAATCCCATAAATCATTTGATTTTTATAGCGGTACTGTCCTCTAGGTCATTTGTATTTCCAACGCACGTAATGATTTCTTGAATATGACCCGCACGTCGCCAAGTTTCTATACGCGTGAATCCCTATCTCACTTATGATTTAGAGGCTTATCCACATGCTCTAGGATTATATCCCCAGAATCAGTTTGACTCTGCGAAATATTGATGTAGAACAAAATAAGAACATTAACAGTTTTATTGGGGATAACGATGGTAAAACAACTCGCGATGGATTTAGTTTCTGGTGCCGTTCTGGCAGGGTTTGTAGGCGTTATGACAATGTGGATGATGGTGTTGGGTGGCTAACCTAACCTTATAGTAAAGGGAGAGGGCATGGCCGTAAGACGACTTGATTATGTGCCTCTCCGAACGCGCTCTCCTTATTCGATGTTAGAGGGCGCATTAAAAATGAAGCCGCTTGCCGCGCGATGTGCGGAGTGGAATTTCCCAGCGGTTGGCCTGGCTGATACTAATAACA
>CAYGSV010000321.1:0-2732 GCA_964352635.1 uncultured Algimonas sp. | reverse complement strand
GATCTGCACAGAGCCAACTCCCGAAGGATAGATTAAGGTCCGGTGGATTAGTGCCTCTCACGCAACCCGCAGTGACCGTCCGTCATAGTGTGGTGATTAAGTGGGTGAAACGCAAGCCTATTCAGCGGCTTTGATGATTTTATCTGCAATACGTTCAATGCGCGACGCTGCATCCAAAAGGTTTTGCGAGGCTTTGGCTTCGGTTTGTCCCGATTGACGTAAGAGCTGGGCATTTTCTTTGCGCAAATCTCCCATACGCGCATCAACTTCACTATCGACTGAGACATTTAAGTCCTCGAGCTCATCCAAAAGGGTGATGCCCGCCATAACAAGCAAACGTAAATCGCCGATCTGCCCAAACTGGTTCGCCATCGCATTAACTCGGTCATCAAGTTTTTGGCCCAAACGCATAAGGCGTTCTTCTTCACCCTCTTCACAGCCAAGACCATATTTACGGCCATTGATATTGATACTGACGCGACCCATCATGACTGAATTCCTTCGAGGGCAGATTGGACATGACGCATGACCATTTCAATTTCCTGAGACGTTTCCGTTGCCAAAGCTTCTAAATCCTTCTCTCTTTGCTGCATTTGAGACTCCACTGATTCTTTATCAGCCTTGGCGTTATCAAGTTCTGCCGCAAGGCGAGCCCTGTCCTGAGAGAAACCTTCTGATTCGGCTGTTTGGGCCTTTAAAGTGCCCATTTTACCTAAAAGCGGGTCGATTGCGCCTTCTAGTTTTGAGAGGGCTGATTGCAGACTTTGGGCTGCGGCTTTGATGTCAGCGCTGTCATTCATAAAATATCTCAGTGTCACAAAATTTATACACAGAATGGCGCAAGTTTTGCTTTCCAACAAGGATAATTTGTTGACTTGCGCTACACCCCTCACCAGAAGCGGGTCGAATTTGAACCTGCAGTCAAACACAGCGTTGAACGGAGCCAATCGGCATGACGGTACGAATCGGGATTAATGGCTTTGGTCGCATTGGGCGTTTAGTCGCTCGCGCGATTGAAGAATACGACATCCAAGATGCCGAACTTGTCGCCATTAACTCTCCTGGTTCCTTAGAAGTTTCATCTCACCTCTTGCGATATGATTCTGTTCATGGACGTTTTGGTGCCGACGTCAAAACGGGCGAGGACGAAGGTGTCTCTTGGATGGATTATGGCCGCGGACGTATCCGAATGACACACTTCAGAGACCCCGCAGACATTAATTGGGGTGCACTAGATGTCGATATTGTCATGGAATGCACAGGTATATTTCGAAGCAAAGAGCGCGTTCAGCCCCATTTCGAGGCTGGTGCAAAGGCCGTTCTAATTTCTGCACCTGGTGAGTCGGTTGATAAAACCATCGTTTACGGCGTGAACCATCAAGACCTGACCAAAGATGACACTGTTGTCTCTTGTGCGTCTTGCACCACGAACTGCCTCGCGCCCATTGCGAAGGTCATTATGGAGTCGGTCGGCATTCGCCGCGGCTTTATGACAACAGTTCACAGCTACACACAAGATCAACGCATCCTCGATAATAGCCATAAAGATCTCTATCGCGCCCGCGCTGCAGGATTAAACATGATTCCCACAAGCACGGGGGCGGCTAAAGCCGTTGGGTTGGTTATCCCTGAACTCGCAGGTAAATTGTCAGGGTCTGCCGTGCGTGTGCCAACCGCGAATGTCTCTATGATTGATTTAGCGTTTCAGCCAGAAATGCACACCACCGCGGAAGACTTAAATGAAGTGATGAGAGTCGCCGCGAAAGGGCCGATGAAAGGCATTATTTGCTATTCTGAGAATGCGTTGGTCAGTTCTGACTTAAATCATGACCCCAATTCTGCGACTTATGCCTCATTACTCACGAAAGCCTTAGATGGCGACCTTGTGAAAGTTATCGCATGGTATGATAATGAATGGGGCTTCGCCAATCGCATGATTGATGTGGCCCGTGTCATGTACAATAAATTGAGTGAGGCCTAAACCGTGGATTTCAGAAGATTAGAAGACGCTAAGCTAAAAGGCAGCACCGCCATTGTTCGCGTTGATTTCAATGTGCCGCGCGATGCCGACGGTAATATGACGGATGACACACGCCTGAAAGCCGCCTTACCAACGATTAAGAAGCTTCAAGAAGAAGGTGCTAAAGTCGTTCTTTTAAGCCACTATGGCCGCCCCAAAGGTGAACCCGATAAGGAAAACTCTCTTCGCTTCATCGTAGCACCACTGGCGGAAGCCCTTGAAACGCCCGTCCATTTTGCGACAGACCTTAATCCCAATATTGTCAACACACTCGACGCTGGCGACGTCCTCTTGCTCGAAAACACACGGTTCCACCCTGGTGAAACCAAAGGCAATGTAGCTCTGGCCAAAGATATGTCCGCTATGGGTGATCTTTTTGTGATGGACGCCTTTTCTGCGGCGCACCGTGATCATGCGTCTTCTGCGGGCATAGCGGAGTTCCTCCCAGCCTATGCTGGTCTCGCTATGGAGCGAGAATTAGACCATATCAGCCGCGCGCTGGATATACCTAAAAAGCCCGTCATGGCTGTTGTCGGCGGCGCGAAAGTCTCAAGTAAAATCGACCTATTGAGGAACCTCGTGAATAAACTTGACCACCTTGTCATTGGTGGCGGTATGGCGAATACGTTCCTTTATGCCCAAGGCAAGGACGTTGGCGCGTCACTTTGTGAGAAAGACCTTAAAGACACAGCCCTGGAAATCATGGCCAATG
>CAYGSV010000320.1:0-2764 GCA_964352635.1 uncultured Algimonas sp. | reverse complement strand
TGCTAATTCCCCAGCCAATACGGGCGTCGGCATCGATTTTATTAAAAAAACGGCGGATGAGGTTGGAATCCCCAATGTTGTAACGGCCGTACTCGCAAGCTATCGAGGTTATGATACTTTTGGTGAAGTCGTCGTGATTTTTTCTGCGGGCTTAGGCGTTCTTTTACTCCTCGGTTTGAATGGAAATGCGGGGAGATGGCGCGCTGAGCCTAATGGACAACGTATAAGAACACCATCAGCGCCAGCAGCTCAAATTATGCGTGAGGTCGCAGTTAAAGAAGACGAGGCTCAGCCCAAAAAGAAACGTGGCCGTCCAAAAAAAGCAATAGAGGCGGGAACGTCCAATGGCTGATAAACACAAAACAGCGACTGAGATAACGGATGATTTAAAGCTTCATGATCCTCATGTTGTCTTGCGCGTTATCTCTAAATTCTTGATTCCTTTAATCGCTTTATTCGCCTTTTACGTTCAATTTCATGGTGATTATGGGCCTGGCGGTGGGTTCCAAGCGGGCGTCATTTTGGCGGCCTCTGTAATCCTATATGCTCTGATTTTTGGCCTGAATGAAGCTAAGAAAGCGTTTCCTCCTTCTTGGATACGTATTGGTATGACGCTTGGTGTTTTGCTCTATGGCGGAACAGGTGTTGTGACATGGTTTTTAGGCGGAGAGTTTTTAAACTATAATGTCCTGTCTTATGATCCTTCTCATGGCCAACATTACGGTATCTTGGCGGTTGAGCTCGGCGTTTTAATTACTGTAACAACGGTAATGATTGCCTTTTTCTATGCTTTTGGATCACGCCAACCTGAAACATCGCAGGACGACTGGTAATGTTTGCGGAAGTTTTTGAACAATATAATGATGCTATTGTCATCGTTCTGATGATGACAGGACTCTATGTGGTCTTTTCATCGCGTAACCTCATCAAAAAACTCGTCGGTTTATCTCTTTTTCAAACTTCGGTTTTCTTGCTTTATATAACGATTGGTAAAGTCGAGGGTGGACAGCCGCCTATCTTGATTGAAGATAAAAAAGGCGGGGCTTATTCTGAGATCGAAACCGTGCAAGTCGCGGCAAGTGAAGGCGGATATGTTGTTGATGCACTCTATTCGAACCCATTGCCTCATGTTTTAATTCTTACTGCGATTGTGGTGGGTGTTGCGACATTGGCCATTGGGCTGGCACTGGCTGTCCGTATTCGCGAAGTTTATCAAACGATTGAAGAAAACGAGATCGAAGATCTCGATTATGCTTATAACCTCGAAGGCATTGATGCGATGATGTCTATAAAAGGCAGTGAGGCGAAATCATAATGGATTTGACCCCTTACATGCCTGCATGGCTGTTTGAGCATGGCCCTGCCTTTTTAATCGCCGTGCCGCTAATGCTCGCGGCTGTCACGGCGATTTTGCCAAGCCGTAAATTATCATGGTGGACAACGACAATCATGACCGCGGTTCTGGTTGTTGTCGCCATCGCACTGGCTCAATTTGAGTGGACCAATGGTCAATTGCTTTATCCCATGGGAGGGTGGGCCCCGCCGCACGGGATTTCATTGATTATTGATGCGATCTCTGCGCCGCTTTTAATTTTGATTGCGGCAATGGCTTTGCTGACGATGGTTTATGCCATGCCAGCGACGATGGCGGAAATAGAGCCTAAGAAGCAAGCCCCGTATTACGCGGCTTTCCTCTTGGCGATGGAGCGGCTCATGGGCATGGTCATTACGCGTGACTCCTTTAACGTATTCGTTTTCTTAGAGGTCAGCTCGATATCAACCTATGTCCTCGTCGCAATGGGGGCGAGCCGTGATCGTCGTGCCTTGGTGGCCGCCTATAATTACCTGATTGTGGGCTCTATTGGTGCGACCTTCTTTGTTATTGGTATTGGTTTTCTTTATATGGAAACAGGAACGCTGAATATGGCGCAAATGGCGGAAATCCTGTCTGAAAATGACGGGGGTTCCCGTGTGGCAATGGTGGCCCTTGGCTTTATTATCGTGGGGTTGGGGCTAAAACTGGCTATGTTCCCTCTGCACAATTGGCTGCCAGGCGCTTATGCCTACGCACCAACACAAGTGACCGCGTTTTTGGCCTCGACGGCCACGAAAGCGGCGCTTTATCTCTTGCTCCGATTTACATTTTTTGTGTTCAATCCTGAATTTGATTATGTCGCCGCGACGCTAACTTATTTAATTATCTTTGTCGCCGTGGTCGGTATGCTCTTTGCTTCTGCTCAAGCGATTTTCCAAACAGATGCGCGGCGGACGCTAGCATTTTCGTCCGTAGCACAAGTCGGCTATATGCTCCTCGGAGTCGGTATTGCGACAACAGCCAGTGTCGGTGCTGGCTATCTTCACTTAATTAATCACGCGGTTATTAAAGGCGGATTATTCTTGGCTGTTGGCGCTATGTGGTACCGTTTTGGGATTACCCGTACGTCTGATTTCCGAGGTCTGGCGAAAACCATGCCATGGACGATGGGTGCTTTCACGATTTGTGGGTTCTCTCTTATTGGTGTGCCGTTCACGGCGGGCTTTGTATCCAAGGTTGCCCTCGCCGAAGCCGCTGCCTCGCAAGGCTATTGGTGGTCCGTCGGGGTTATTGTTCTGACCTCAATCTTGGCCGTAATCTACATCGGCCGCATTTTGATGACAGCTTATTTCCAAGATCCGCCAGAGATTGATGGTGTCCGTGTTGCACGAAATGAAGCGCCGCTTATGATGCTTATTCCAATGTGGGCGCTTGCGATTGCGTCTATTG
>CAYGSV010000319.1:0-2783 GCA_964352635.1 uncultured Algimonas sp. | reverse complement strand
GATATAATTCATTGTCATAGTTGACGGCACGCCTTGACCCGACCCAATCGTTGCCAACATTTCCGCGCAGGGCGAACGTATCACTTCAAACATGAAGAACAGCCGCAAGGAAATAAAGAAAAGCGCAAATAGAAGAATGAGCCCGACGAAATCAAACACAGTGAGGTGAAAAGCGGGTCTTTTCATACGCCGCCTTCGTCGTTCCCAACGATAAGCTTCTCTCTCAGCCATATTATATATATGGGATAGATTTAGAAAATTACCATTTAAGGGCTAGTTTAATCTAAAAGTTTTATCGCCTCTCGCGTTGCTTTGCGAACGGCCGCATTTGCGAGTTTCGGCGGAGTGTTTGTGCTCACTAAAACAACGGCTTGTTTGTCTGGAATAATAACAATTTGGGATAACCACATCGTATTTGACCCTGCATGCTTATAGATTGTGCCGTTTTCTTCTGTCTCCGATAAGCCCCATCCAGCAGCATAGTCTGCGCCGTCTGGCGGCGTGAGTAATTGCGTGCGTTGTTCGTCTGAGAGCGCCTCACTCGCATTTAAAAACGCCAGACCAAATTGCGCCCAAGCGTCATGTGTGGCGTGAACAGTACCCGCAGGCCCCAAAGCTTTCGAATTATCCGCACCCGTTGCAGCTTGGCCCATGGGTTTAAGTTTTTTACGAAATAGCGCTTTGCGATGACCTTCGGGCTGTGCCCCTTGGGGCGGGCCAAAGCCCCACCCCTCTTTGCCCATTAAGTCTCCGGGCAATCCTTCGCGCATGGCGATTTCCCAATCTTTTCCTGTCATGACTTCTATGGCGGTTCCCACAAGAATATAACCAAAATTGGAATATTGAAATTCACCCTTCGGTAATTTTGGTGGCTCGCTCAACAGAGTGATGGCGGTCTCTAGGCGCTGGTCTTGTATAGGGCTCTCATCAAAGATACGCCCCATCATCCACCCTGCCCCGAGGTCTTTAATACCGGCGCGGTGGGACAGCAGATCATTAATGGTTACCGACTCCCATGCGGAGTCAATTATTTCAACGCTGTCTTTAAAAATCTCCGCCACAGATGTGTCCAATAAGAGACCTTTTTCCTTTGCGATGTCTGTATAAAGCAAAGCCGTCATGGCTTTGGTGCAATACCCGATATGCCATTTGTCATTAAGACTAACGGTTTCAGAACTATTGGCTTTACGCAGACCTGCGGCGCCTTTCTGCGAAATCATGTGACCCGCCTCATCAAATTGGTACGTACTGATGGCGATGGCCGCTAAACCATATTTTTCAATTATGCTCTCCGAAAGCGTTTGGATATCCTGAACATCTTGCGCCGCGACGCCTTTCATAGTCAGGAATGCAATAAGACTGGCCAGAAAAATACGTCGGGAAAATTTTATCATATTATAAATATGTCACTTCACCGGAATTATTCAATAACTGGCCTATTATTGATAGTTGGAATTTAATCTGAACCTTTTCGCTCAAACGCCTGACTATAGTGTATCAAGAAATGATAAGGATGGGCGTGGCATCAGACGGTTTACATCATGATTTATCCAAAGCTTTGGATAATTACCAAGCCTCGCTGGCTATGGGTGGGGACCAACACGCCTTTGCGCTTTTATATAAACGCTGGCATCCACGGCTCTTGCGTTTGGCCTTGCGATTGACGCGTAATCCCGAGGACGCGCAAGATGTCATGCAAGACTCCGCCATCACCATTGCGAAGAATATTTATAAGCTTGAGAAACCAGAGAGCTTTTCGGCTTGGGCCTACACAATTGTGCGGCGACGCAGTGCTGATCATATCAAGCGCGCTATACATCATCGAGAGATTAAAACCCGTGCCGAGGCGCAGCCTCTTGCCTCACATGCGACCACACCAGAAGACCGCCTGACACTCAAACAAGTCTTAGAGAGCTTGCCTCAAACGGACAGGGCTATTCTAACGCTGTTTTATAGTGACGGCTTTAGCGGCAAGGAAATCGCTCTCGCGCTCGGCGTACCTATAGGCACGGTAAAATCACGCCTCTTTACGGCGCGCGAAAAACTCAAACATATTTATTTAAACCCCAAAAAGGAGACGGGACATGACTGATTTTGATAGTGAATTAAAAAAACTACTGAGCGAAGAGGACGAAGCATTCATCACGGATTCAATTGATGAAACCGGTTATTATAAGACGGCGTTGAGTAGCCTAAAAGGTCAAGGCAGTGGCCTTCGTATCGGGTCTTGGATTGGTACATTTATCGCTGTCGGATTTTTACTCTTTTGTCTCTGGAAGTTTTTCCAAGTTGAAACAGTAGAAGAGAAAATATTTTTTGCGATGTTTGCAATCATGCTAAATTCAGCGCAAATCGCGCTTAAGCTCTGGTTCAATATGCAACTTAATCGACGCGCCATTACGCAAGACATTCGACGTCTTGAACTTCTCATGGCGAAGACGTTGCAACGCCCTTAAGCCATTAAAAAACCCACCCTCAAATTAATGAGGGCGGGTAAATCATCTAAGTCTGAGACTTAAGTTATTTAACTTGCTTCGCCATAAGGTCGCGAATTTCAGCCAAAAGCACTTCGTTTGCAGGCGGGGCTGCTGGCGCTTCTTCTTCTTTTTTCTTTAGCTTGTTCATTGATTTGATGATCATGAACATCACAAATGCAACGATTAAGAAAGAGATGAAAGCATTGATGAACGCGCCAAAACGAATGGCGACTTCGGCCACTTCTGCACCGTCAGCGCCCATAGACGCTTCTTGAATAACATATTTCATGTTTCCGAAATCTACAC
>CAYGSV010000318.1:0-2819 GCA_964352635.1 uncultured Algimonas sp. | reverse complement strand
GGCCTAACAATCTATGCGTTGATTTTGATGGGGACATCTCTGGCGCTCTTGCTGCCCGCGATTATCGGGACTCAGGTCATCGCTGGGACAACAGAATTTATGGTGGGCGGCGTTTTCCCAGAAGGTACCTCGCTCCTTGCCACCTCTATTCTTTTATTCCTTTTTGCCTTTGGCATTGCTAAAGCGGCGCTGATGCCCGTGCACCCTTGGCTCCCCAATGCGATGGTTGCGCCGACGCCGGTTTCGGCTCTGCTCCATGCCGTGGCCGTTGTGAAAGCAGGTGTGTTTACCATGCTCAAAGTCGTCGTCTTTACTTTCGGCCCATCACTGGCGGCGGAGACACCTGCGAGCACGACACTGTCTTGGGTCGCGGCAATCTCAATTGTTCTCGCCTCTATTATTGCACTGCGCCAAGATAACCTCAAAGCGCGTCTCGCTTACTCCACAGTCTCTCAACTGTCTTACATCACGCTTGGCGCGATGCTTGCTGCGCCTATGGCCATCATTGGTGGTGGCTTGCAAATCGTCATGCATGCGTGGGGAAAAATCACGCTCTTTATGTGTGCAGGAGCGATTTACACGGTGTCGCATCGCACGAATATCTCACAACTTGATGGGTTGGGGCGGACCATGCCTTGGGTCTTTGGGGCTTTCCTTGTGGGCGCGGTCTCTATTATCGGTATTCCCCCGATGGGCGGGTCTTGGCCAAAGTTCTTCTTAATGGCCGGGGCCTTGGATAGCGGGAAGGGCATATTGATTGCCGCACTTATCGCATCGTCTATCCTCAATATTATTTACTTGGTCCCCATCGCTATTCGCGGGTTTATGAAACCGCCCGCTGATGCCGAAGCGGATGCGGCTTTAGCAGTAGAACGTAAGAAACATATGTGGGTGATTATCCCGCCTGTCTTTACGGCTTTGGGCAGTCTGGTTCTGTTTTTCTATGCAGGGGGCATTGTTGACTTCCTCGAGCCGATATTGCCTGCTGGCTTGACATCGGGAGGGCTTTGATAATGTCTGACATTAAACCAGACCTTTCACGTAATCCTGCCGATCACGCCGCAGAGGGTATTCACCCTGCCGCAAAGCCCTTCCTCTTTTTAGGCAAAGAGTCCGTCAAACGTGGTTTCATGATTGTACCACTTTTGGGTATTATCATCACAGTGTTATTGGGCCTGATGTTTCCTTTGAAACATCCTGCACCTTGGGATTTTGTACCAGGCTCATGGGCTATTTTTGGTTTTTTAGCGTATTCAACCATCGTCTTTGCAGCGCCTGCCTTGTTTAAAATCTTAGCGCGCGATGAGAGCTATTACGGTGAGGGCGGCTTGCCCGATCCTGATTACTCAACAGAACATGAGGGAGAGCATTAATGTTTGACCTTATGAACATAAACCCTGGGCTTTGGGTTATCCTCGCGGGCCTCATTTGCACGCTCATCCCGAAATCAGCGGCGACACATTATACGCGTAAGCTCTTATTAATTGCCGCGCCGATCTTTGCCGGTTGGCTGATTTTCCAAATGCATTCAACAGCACCCGAATATATTCGTGGTGTTTTGAATTTCGGCGGGATTGAACTGACTACTTTGCGGATTGATGGGCTTTCCCTTGTTTGGGGTTATCTCTTCTGTTTGGCTGGGGTGATTAACGGTATTTACGGCCTACATGAGAAGTGCCGCATTACGGATAGCTCTGCCCTCATTTACACGGGCGCGGCCATTGCGGGCGTTCTCTCGGGCGATATGATTACGCTCTTTATTTTCTGGGAGCTCACAGCGATTTCGTCTGTATTCCTCGTCTGGAAAGGCGGAGAACGCGCTTATGCAGCCGGGATGCGCTATCTGGCCATCCAAGTCCTCTCGGGCGTCTTGTTGCTCGGAGGCGCCGTGATGGTGGCGCAAGAGCGTGGCGGCGACTTTATGTTCAACTATATTGGTCTCGATACGCCGGGAGGTTGGCTCATGCTGATTGCTATGGGCATTAAATGCGGTTTCCCACTGCTTCATAACTGGATGCAAGACGCTTATCCAAAAGCATCTATCACGGGCACGGTTATCTTGGCGTCGTTCACGACCAAGTTTGCGATTTACGCTTTAGCGCGTGGCTTTGAAGGCGTTGATATACTGATTTGGATTGGGGCGATTATGACCTGTTTCCCTGTCTTCTTCGCGGTGGTCGAAAATGACCTTCGCCGCGTTCTGGCTTACTCTCTGAACAACCAGCTTGGCTTTATGGTGGCGGGTATCGGCATTGGCGGAGCGCTGGCGATGAACGGCGTTGTGGGGCAAGTCTTTGTCCATGTTATCTTTAAGGGGCTTCTCTTTATGTCGATTGGCGCGGTGATGTACCGCACAGGGACAGCGAAAGCGTCAGAGCTTGGTGGGCTGTTCAGATCAATGCCTTATACAACGGTGCTCTGTCTGATTGGGGCGGGCTCTATTGCGGCGCTCCCACTACTCGCGGCTTTCGTGACCAAAGCCATGATTTTGGCCGCGGCCATTGAAGCCCATCTTTGGGTGCCCTTTGCGATGATGCTCTTTGCCTCTGCGGGTGTGATGGAACATTCAGGCATTAAAGTACCGCATTTCACCTTCTTCGCGCATGATAGTGGGCGCCGTGTCAAAGAAGCGCCTTGGAATATGCTTCTCGCCATGAGTTTGGCTGGGGTTCTTTGTATTGTTCTGGCGTGGCCCTTTGGCGGTTACCAAATGCTCTATGCGTTGATGCCGTTTGAAATGGAATATGCGTATAAGCCCTATACTTGGGATCATGTCGTGTTCCAGTTGCAGCTCCTATTCGCCGCGATTTTCGCCTTTA
>CAYGSV010000317.1:0-2863 GCA_964352635.1 uncultured Algimonas sp. | reverse complement strand
CGGATGAAGTCCGCCAAATCAAAGGTTTTGCACCCTGTCGGTAACCGCCCTTTGATTGAATGGGTTGGGGCTTTGGCGGCCTCGGTTGGGGTGAGCCGGACGATTTGCGTCGTCGGAGAAGGCAATCAAGACGTTAAAGCGGCCGCGGAAACCTTAGGTTTTGAGATTGCGGTGCAAGAACCACAACTCGGCACCGCCCATGCGGTCGGGGCGGCGAAAGAGGCGTTGAAGGATTTCAACGGTCAAGTCGTTGTGCTTTACGCCGATACGCCGCTTATTCAGACCGAAACGCTACAGCGCTGTTTTGAGCGTTTAGAGCATGAGGCGGACCTTGTGGTTATGGGGTTCAAAGCCGAAGATCCCGCCGCCTATGGGCGTTTGATGATGTCGGGTGACAATGTTCTGGATGCGATTGTCGAAGCCCGTGAATGTACGCCAGAACAATTACGCGTCGATATGTGCAATAGTGGCGTTATGGCAGGGGATTGCCGCACCATGTTCGACGCCATTTCCAAGGTGACGAATGAGAATGCCAAGGGCGAGTATTACCTTACAGATATCGTCGAGATTATGAATAAGGACGGCAAACGCGCCGAAGTGGTCACAGCGGATGAGGGCGAGGTCTTAGGCGTGAATGACCGCCGAGACTTGGCGCAGGCAGAAGCCGCGTTGCAAGCGAATATGCGAGAGGCTGCCCTTAAAAACGGCGTAAGCCTAAAGCACCCTGAAACGATTTTCTTTTCATACGATACGGTTATTGAGCCTGACGTTACCATCGATGCCAATGTTATCTTTGGCCCCAATGTTACTGTGCGAACAGGAGCCTTTATTCACGGGTTTTGCCATATAGAAGGTACTGAAATCGGGGCGAATGCTCAAATCGGCCCCTTTGCGAGGCTCCGTCCTGGCACGGTCCTGGGCGAAGACACCAAGGTCGGAAATTTTGTGGAGACAAAAAAGGCGATCGTTGCTAAAGGCAGTAAAATCAATCACTTGTCCTATATAGGTGATGCAGAGTTAGGTGAGGGCGTCAACGTCGGTGCGGGTACAATCACCTGTAATTATGATGGGTTTAACAAGCATAAGACGACCATCAAAGACGGTGCGTTTATCGGGACAAACTCTTCGCTTGTGGCACCTATTACAATCGGCAAAGGCGCTTATCTCGGCTCGGGCGGAGTGATTACCGAAGATGTGCCTGATGATGCCTTGGCTGTCGCGCGGGCGAAGCAATCGCATAAACTCGGCTGGGCCGCGCGATATCGGACCGCAATGTCCAAACGTAAAGCGGCAAAGAAAAAGGTCTAAGGGGACTGTAAGACAATGAACGTTGCAAAAGAAAATGCGGCTCTGGCGGCCCTCGAATTTGTCGAAGACGGCATGACATTGGGGCTAGGCTCTGGCTCAACGGCTGAGATATTCATCGATCAACTCGGTGAACGCGTTGCTGGCGGATTAAAAGTTCAAGGCATCCCGACATCGGCCCGCACAGCAGAATGCGCGAAAGAGGCTGGTGTGCCCTTAATTAACAGCGATATTGTTGAAAAAATTGACCTCACGATTGACGGGGCTGATGAAGTTGACCCTGCTTTCTCTCTGATTAAAGGCGGCGGCGCGTGTTTATTGCGAGAGAAGATTATCGCCCATGCGTCATCGAAAATGGTCGTGATTGTTGATGCAGCGAAGATGGTTGAAAATCTTGGTGCGTTTCCGCTTCCGATAGAAGTTGACCCCTTTGCCCTGACTTTGACAGCGAATAAGATTTATCAGGCTTTGAAAGAAACAGGATGCCGCGAAGCGCAAACCGTTCTACGCCAAGCCAAAGATGGCAGTGGCCCGCTCGTCACAGATGGCGGGCATTGGATATTAGACAGCAAATGCGAACACATCCCATCACCCGTCGATACGGCCTTGGCCCTCTCAAAGATTCCTGGTGTTATGGAACATGGGCTGTTCATTGATCTCGCAGAAATCATTATCGTCGGCGAAGTTGATCACGCTAAGGTGATGGAATTGTCGCGGAGTTAGGAGACTAATATGTTATGGATACTTCTGGCCATACTTACTTTTACAATATTTAAGATTGTAACTGATCGCAACGAGGCCAAGCGTCGCGAATTGTCGAATAATCTAGCCGAAGGGTTGCAGCTTAATGATGTTTTTTATGCATCTGTAGATGAGGTATTTGATACAGAAAGCCTAAGAAATGAGCATCGAGAACAAATTGATGCGCTAAAAAACACTTTTAATTACGAACTATCAACATTGCTTTCTCGTACTTTGCACCCACATCAAATTAAAGAAAAATGTAACTTGCTGAAAAGTAAAAATGATGTTGATGCGGACACGCTTTTGCCTGGCATTGCAAATGAAGCATCCAAGCTATCGAGCAGACTGCTTTTAGATTTAAAAAAGAGATTGAGTTCAATAGAACGCGACCCTGATGTCTCGACTAGACGTCGCAGGAGAAGATAAATGAGTGATTACGATTTTGATTTATTTGTCATTGGTGCAGGGTCTGGCGGTGTCAGAGCGGGGCGTCTTGCGGCGCAGCTCGGCAAACGTGTTGGCGTCGCCGAAGAGAGCCTACCGGGCGGAACATGCGTCGTCCGTGGCTGTGTCCCGAAGAAGTTCTTAGTCTATGGCGCAGATTTTGGCGGCGCTATCAAAGACGCTCAGAAATATGGCTGGAGCCTTGATAATGTGTCTTTTGATTGGCCGACTTTACGTGACTCTATTCAGAAAGAAGTTGCAAGGCTTTCAGGGATTTACACGACAATCTTAGAAAAAAATGGCGCAGAAGTGTTCCGTCAACGCGCTGAATTTGTCGATGCCCACACTGTTAGGCTCGTGGACACTGGTG
>CAYGSV010000316.1:0-2874 GCA_964352635.1 uncultured Algimonas sp. | reverse complement strand
ATATTGGGCGATGGGCGAGAGCGAACGTTTCGAGGATGCGCCGCAATTCACGGATCATTGTTTCACGGGCGATTACCCTACGCCACTCATTGATCGCGACCGAGATGCCTCTGGTATAAGCAAGCAACTCTCCTTCCTTATAGAAGTCGCATAGGTCACATTATGTCTGTCTCTCTCAAAGGTCGCGTCACACTTGTGACTGGGGCGTCTCGCGGTATCGGATATTTCGCGGCCAAAGCGCTCGCCGAAGCAGGGTCTGATATTATCGCCCTCGCCCGCACTCAAGGCGGTCTTGAAGCGCTTGATGACGAAATCAAATCTGCGGGACAAAATTGCACCATCGTGCCTATGGACCTTTCGCAACCCGACGGCATCGACCGCCTCGGCGCAATTATTAATGAACGCTGGGGAAAACTCGATGGCCTCTTTGGTAATGCGGCGATACTTGGTGATATTACACCTGTGCCAATGCTTGAGACAAAAACTTGGGATAAACTCGTCGCGATTAACCTTACCTCGAATTACCGCCTCATCCGCTCACTCGACCCACTTCTTCGCGCTTCTGACGCTGGACGCGCCCTGTTTATGACATCTGGTGTCGCAAGTAGCCGCCGTGCTTATTGGGGCGGATATGCAGCTACTAAAGCAGGCCTAGAAGCCCTCGTGCAATGCTATGCGAACGAAGCCGCCGTGACATCGCTCAAGGTCAATCTCTTGAACCCAGGTGCCACACGAACAGCGATGCGCGGAAAAGCCATGCCTGGCGAGGATGGTTCAACATTACCCGACCCTTGGGACCTTGCGCCATTGATCGTCAACATGCTGTCAGTAGGCTATCAAGAGACGAATAAAATCGTGAATTATCGCGATACGCTCTAGCTCAACATACTAAGACTGGTTACTTTTCAAGCTGCTTCTGTTACTCTCTTTCAAAACGGGAGAACAAAATGAAATATGCACTTTTAACAACTGTCGCTTTATTGGGCGCTTTGTCCATCACGGCGTGTCAAAACCAGACCAATACATCAGATTCGGTGAGTGCAACTGAAGCCACCATGGCGAAGTCAGTTCCGACTTTCACGGCCGATGCCTTTTTCGAAACCACAACCTACATTCTTGCCAGCGGCGCAGGAATGGTTTTTGGCCCTGAGACAGGCGATGTTTTATTGACATCCGATGAGTCCGGGGTCTGGAACGCCTATCGTGCGAATACAGACACAGGTGAGCGTACACAGCTCACAAACTCAACCACAAACCCTATCCGCGCGCTTAGCTGGTTCCCCAATGATGAGCGAATGCTTTACAGCTCCGATGGTGGCGGTGACGAACTTGACCATATTTATGTACGCGCCACCGATGGGTCGATCAAAGATCTGACACCCGGCAATCCTGTGAAAGCCGCTTTTATGGGCTGGCACACAGACAAAGAAAGTTTCTTCCTTATCACCAATGAAAGAGATGCGCGCAGTTTTGATATTTATGAATATGAAAACGATGATTACTCTCGCAACATGCTGTTTGAAAATGACGGTTTCCAAGTTGACGCGATAAGCGATAGCGGGCGCTATATTGCATTGACCAAGAACCGCACCTCTGCTGATAGCGATGTCTATCTTGTCGACCTCGCCGCTTCTGTTAGCTCACCTAAACTTATCACAGCCCATGACGGTAATATCGCGCATGGCGCCTATGGCTTCACGGCGGATGAAACGGGTTTGTTATATTCAACAAATGAATTCGGAGAGTTCGCCCAAGCTTGGCGTTACGACTTAGCAACGGGCCAAAAGTCCGAATATGTCGCTTCTAATTGGGATGTATCTTATGTCGATGAATCGGCTAGTGGACGTTATAAACTCAATATCGTGAATGAAGATGGCTCTTCTAAACTGACCCTCATAGACACGCAAAAAGGCCAAGCCGTAAATCTAAAAGACTTGCCTGAAGGCAATGTCGGAAGTGTCCGTTTTTCCAAAGATGAGAGCCAAATTGCTTTCACAATGAATGGTGACCGCGCCCCGACAAATATTCATGTCGCCAACCTTGCAACGGGCGAGCAAAAAGCCCTCACCTCAGCGCTTAATCCGAACATGACATCCGACATGCTCGTTGAAGGTGAAGTCGTACGTTACAAAAGCTATGACGGGCTGGTTGTTCCTGGCATCATGTACCGCCCTCACGGAGCGGATGCAGACGCCAAAGTCCCTGGGCTTATCCTTGTACATGGTGGCCCCGGCGGGCAAAACCGCAAGGGTTACCGCGCTATGGTCCAACATCTCGTCAATAATGGCTACGGCGTTTATGCGATGAATAATCGTGGCAGTAGCGGCTATGGTAAAACCTTCTTCCACATGGATGATAAAAAACATGGCGATGTCGATTTAAAAGATGTGATTGCCTCCAAAGACTTCATGGCTGGCCTTGATTGGGTTGATGGCGAGAAGATGGGTATTATTGGCGGCAGTTATGGTGGCTATATGGTGGCCGCCGCGCTCGCTTTTGAACCCGAAGAATTTGATGTTGGGATTAATATCTTTGGTGTCACGAATTGGGAACGCACGCTCGTTTCTATCCCACCGTGGTGGGAAAGTTTTAAAGAAGCCCTCTATGACGAAATGGGTGACCCTGCGACAGACCTAGAACGTCACCGCGCCATCTCTCCCCTCTTCCATGCAGAAAATATCGTGAAGCCGCTCCTTGTTGTTCAAGGCGCGAATGATCCGCGAGTCTTACAGGTTGAGAGTGATGAACTCGTTGAAGCGGTCAAAGCCAATGGCGTGCCTGTCGAATATATCGTCTTTCCTGATGAAGGTCATGGTTTCCGCATGAAAGACAATGGTATCAAAGCATCAAATGCCTATGTGGACTTCTTGGACG
>CAYGSV010000315.1:0-2885 GCA_964352635.1 uncultured Algimonas sp. | reverse complement strand
GTATAGACAGTGGCGTGTCCAACGGGGCCTTTTTGCGTGATGCAAACCAATCGCCCATTATTCGCAAGCTGGGATGTCCAAGTCGCAGGAATGTCAGTAACAGCGCCATTTACAAAAATTACGTTAAACGGACCATGTTCCGATGCGCCCACTTTCAGATCTCCCTTAACAACAGCCGCATTTGAAATATCTTCTTCAATCAATAATTCGGTAGCGCGGTTGACGGCGGCGTCAGTTGTTTCGAGACCAACAACTGTGTCGGCCAATCGGGCCATAATAGCCGTCGAATAGCCACGCCCACAGGCGATATCCAAAACGACATCTGTGGGCCGTATATCAGCCGCATCAATCAACTTAGCAAAATCACGGGGTCGCGGCATCACGCGCCCTTCATCCATTTCGATGTAAGCATCGCCGTAAGCCAGAGCCATTTTTGCCTTAGGCACAAACCGCTCTCTCGCCGTGGTACGAAACGCCTTGAGTATGGCAGGCTCGGTCACATCATTCGTTCGTATCTGGCTTTCCACCATGTGATCGCGGGCTTTGGCGAAGTCGAACATTGTCATTTCCTCTTAGCATTTCAGGGCTGAACCTTAGGATTCTGACTCAGGCCAATTTGAGGTTTCATAAGCCCCTATCATATAGACTGCCAGAAGAAATCGCGGCAATCACAGATTTAGCATGTATCCCATTCATTTCAGGTGAAATCAGGCTTGCAGAAGAGACGGCTCCTCGCTAAGAGGGCGGCCCTTGTGACGGTACCATGGCGGAGAGGCTACGCACCGGATTGCAAATCCGTGTACCCCGGTTCGATTCCGGGTGGTACCTCCAAGGAATTGCCTAAACCCCTCGCTTAGATTACGCCTCGATTGTGCAATTCTTTAAATCTACTTCGGTGTTCGCAAGTAAGGTTTTATCTAAGCTGATGTCTTTGGTCAGGCACATTTTGCCGAACATGAAATCGCGTGGGGCGTTGACAGCATCAACGGCTAGGAATTTTTCACCTTTGAAATAATAGGCGGCGAAACTTCGACCCCTTTCAATATCGCCGCGAATAATGACATCATCATATCCGTCTGAAAGGCCTGCAATTTGTAGCTTGAGATTGAATTGATCCGACCAAAACCAAGGCAGGCTATTATAGGGTTTGGGCTTGTCATTAATGTGTAAGGCAACAGTCTTAGCTTGCTCCGTCGCATTAGGCACAGATTCCAACCTGACATGTGTGTCGTAAATGGGATTGTAATGCCAAGTCACGTCACCTGCGGCATAAATATCGGGATCAGAGGTTTGGCAAAACGCATTCACCTTAATGCCATTTCCAATATCCAAGCCTGCAGCTTCTGCGAGTTCAACATTTGGAATTACGCCAATCCCAATAATGACCATATCCGCCTGAAGTGTTTTTTCACAAGACGTCAAAACTTTGAGCTGTTCACCCTCTTTTTCAATCTCAGATGCAATAACATTCTCGAGGATATCGACACCCTCTTCTTCATGAATGCGTTTATAGAATTTGGATAATTCTGGCGCTGTCACGCGTTGCAAAATCCGCGGCATAGCTTCAAGCACTGTTACTTTGAGACCTTGTTTTCGCAAAGACGCCGCTGTTTCCAATCCAATATACCCACCACCAATAATTACAACGGACTTAGCCGTTTCAGCTTTGTCTTTTATCGCTAAAACATCAGCAGATGTTCGAAGGTAATAGACGCCTTCCAAATCTTCACCTGATACAGGGAGACGACGCACACGTGCCCCTGTTGTGAGGACAAGTTTATCATAGCTAAGAATTTCGCCCGCATCCGTCAAAATCGTTTTCTCTTTCCGGTTTATGGCGCCTACCCTTACGCCAAGGCGCATCTCTATATCGGCCGTTTCATAAATCGAGGCGGGGCGAATAAGGATATCTTCAATCGCTTTCTCACCTGATAAAAAGTCTTTGGATAAAGGCGGGCGGTGATAGGGCAAATCCGCCTCTTCTCCTAAAACTACAATTTTTCCATCCCAGCCGCCTTGTCTAAGGCTAACACAGGTCTGAGCCGCCGCATGAGACGCGCCGATTATGACGACCGATTTAGACATGAAGTATTTTCCAGAAAAACATGAGACTGCTATAAACGTAGTCAATGCCATCTGCCAAGTTTAAGCCCACAATCAAGAGCGTGTTTTCTCTTTACAGAGACAGCCGCATTGGGCACGTTTTAAATATGGAAATTTTACCCGCTATTATTGCCGTTGCGATTGGTTATTTATTCGGATCAATCCCATTTGGCCTTTTACTCGCCAAAGCCACGGGCCAAGGCGATATTCGCAATATAGGCTCTGGCAATATCGGCGCGACAAATGTTCTTCGGACGGGACGCAAAGACATTGCCGCTCTTACGCTTTTATTAGACGCCGCCAAAGCGGGTGGCGCGGGACTTTTATTGGTCCATCTCTTTGGACAGCCTTATGGATATATAGCCGCAACGCTCGCTTTAATCGGACATTGTTATCCTGTTTGGCTCGGCTTTAAGGGCGGCAAAGGTGTCGCGACCTTTTTTGGCGCGTTGTTCGCCCTTGTCTGGAAAATTGCGCTGTTCGCGGCCATTGTTTGGCTGGCTACGGCTTTCATTACGCGACTTTCTTCTTTAGGCGCTCTGCTCGCCTGCGTCGGAGCGGCCTTGCTTGCTTGGTTTATCTCGCCTTTTGCGGCGGCGGTAATGGTCAGCGTTATGGCCGCGATTATTCTTCTGCGGCACAATGAAAATATCGGCCGCTTGTTGAAAGGCGAAGAAAGCAAAATTGGTCAGAAAAAGAAGTAATGGCTTATCAATCACTGAGCTTTGCCGAAAAACGAGATTGGTTGCGCCTAACTCGCACCCATACGGTCGGCCCTGTAG
>CAYGSV010000314.1:0-2892 GCA_964352635.1 uncultured Algimonas sp. | reverse complement strand
GGTATGCAGTTTTCGGGGTAAGCCCATCCGCGTGACCTGATAAGGTCTGCCGCGAAGCGGAACGCGCGGATGCTCTATCCAAATTATGCATCGCTCAAATTATATAACTTCTTTACCTGTCATTTCTCATATGGTGCTTTCAAAAAGCGGTAGAGGAATTAAAGAGCGGCCTCAGGGCTGCTTTTTTATTACCGTTTTCACTAATGTTTTTGCAATGGGTCGCCGTTTTAATTAGGCTTAAAAGTAGAGTATAAAAAAGGATCACATTTTGTCATTAAAAATAAGACTAACTATATGGTTTGGTGCCGCATGCTTTGTGCCTTTCATATTATTGATTGGTTGTACTGCCTCTACCTCTGAACCTGTAACGCGGATACTCACTGAGCAAAACCTTGTCGATATTCTGATTGGCTCTTGTATTCAATCGACTCGAAACTGTGATCCGAGCGAGTCTATTGCCGAGGTCAAAACGGCTCTAGCCGAGGGCAAAGTGTTTAAAACGATTTCTGTCGATGACGTGCCAGAAGAGGGCATGGTCGTCGCTGTGCAAGGCATAGGTGGAGGTGGTCCATGGCAACACGTGATTGAGCGCACGACTGAGCAAGGCCTTAAAAAGATTGAGGACCCTCGACGCGCAACGGTTGAGCTGTTTGCTGATTTTATGGATAAAGATGTGGCGGCTTTGGTGAGGTCTGAGGCTGCGGGCGCGACAGCGACAGCTCTTTTGCTAGGGGCGGAGATGGGTATTCCGACGTTGGACGGAGGGATTACAGGGCGTGCCGTCCCCGAAGTGCAGCAATCTATCCCTTGGATTAACGGTATTGCGTCTGTTCCAACTGCTATCATTACGCCTTGGGGGGATCAGATTATTATCAAACATGCGATTGATGAATATCGTGTTGAAGATATCAGCCGCGCGATTGCTGTCGCCAGTGGGGGCGATGCTTGGATTACTATGACGCCTATGTCGGGTGAGCAATTAGAGCGTGGCATACTTAAAGATAATTTATCAGAAGCTGAACTTTATGGACGGACTGTGCGTGAAGCCCGAGAGGCGGGCCAAGACCCCATTGACGCCCTTGTCAAAGTGGCCGGCGGTTATAAGCTTTTTGAAGGCGTCGTTAGCAAGGCCGAAGATCGAGGAGAACGAGGCTTTAACTGGGTCGAAGCCGAATTTACAGGCGTTGATGAATTTGCGGGTCGCACTTACCGCGTTTATGTGAAAAATGAAAATATCGTTGGTTGGATAGATGGCAGACTCGACGCTATGGCGCCCGATTATATTTATAATCTTGACCCCGATACAGGTGAGTCAACCTTGGGTGTCGGTTATGGCGGTTATGTCGTCGGTGAAAAAGTGGCTATGGTAGGTGTTCCAGCCCCTGCGCCATGGCGCAGTGAAAAAGGTGTAGAGCTTATAGGGCCAAAGCACTTTGGTTTTGATTTCGATTATATACGGATAGAAGAATTGCAAACCGAGAAGTAAGGCTCGATATTAAAGGCGGCGAAAAGCCAGCCTTGATTGCTCAATGGATGGGCATGCAGTTTTCTGGTTAGCTCCATCCGCGTGACCTGATAAGGTCTGCCGCGAAGCGGAACGCGCGGATGCTCATTCGGAGGCGATGATTTCTAATACCTGAAAGTATACTTCGAGACGCCAGTCTGCGACTGGCTCCTCAGGATGAGGGACAGTTCTTTACTATGTTCGGAAATTTTGACGTGCTAAAATTTCAAATCAAAGTGACGATAGTATCTCATTTTTGATAAGTGTTTCTATATCCGGCCATGACTGAATGTCATCATAGTCCATAGGTGTAGATGTGCAGGTCACTATGCCATTGTCTTTCACAACTAAATAACCATAGTTTTCGTCTGACAACATTAGAGACCCAATTACAGTCGAATTTTTCGGCAAACCGTTTGGCCGTTCGTTAAGGTTTCCATAATTGAGTGAAATGGGTTGAAAGCCTTTATTTAAAAGGCTTCCGTAAATTGACAATCTTTGGTTCACCCTTAAGCCGTTAAAGTTTTTATAAATGTTGATGAGAGGCTCTGTTATATAAAAATGACACTCTTCAATGAACTCTGAAATCTCTCGTTCAGATAGTGGATTATAAAATAAGTAACGATAATACAGTGGAGCAATGTGTCTTTCATTTAGAAAACCAATCGCATTCGGTAGCTCTTGATTAGGCAGGTTTTCTAGTAATTTGAAAATTTCTTCACGAAGTTTCATGATGGCACTAAAACCTCAACCAAAGCACTCGTGTCCACGCCGCTCGCTTGCAATGCACCGCCGATGACGTAGATTTTTTTTGCTAGCGTCACAGCCCCTAACCCGTGTCTTGGATTTGGCATATCGGGGAGGGGTGACCAGCTATCCAGCGCAGGGTCATAGACCCAACTCTCTGCATAAACACCGCCGCCATTGTCAAAAAACTCGCCGCCAAAGGCATAGAGTTTTCCGCCTAAGCTCGCCGCGGCTAATCCGCCTTGGGCTTGTGGCATGGGGGCCGCATCGCGCCAGCGGTCGGTTTTATAATCATAGACGGTATGATGGGCGAGATTGCCGCCGCCGACTTGACGTCCGCCGACAATATGGAGGTTGCCGTCAATGACACCGCCCGCCGTACTATTGCGTTTATGCGGGCAAGGGGCCGCGCGTTCCCATTGGCTTTCTAGGTCAGTCAAAATGAAATGATGGTCCGTATCAATATGGTCTTGCCAACTTCCCGTTTGGGTCTCATTTGCCCAAGTGCGGCCACCCGCTAAATGTAAAACGCCGTCGCCTGTGATGCCCGTCACCGCTTCGGCAGCAGGGGCAGGGAGAGCAGGCATATCAGCCCAAGTGGTGCTGTCGTCAGATAGCGCCCAACCCGTTTTCTGTATCGA
>CAYGSV010000313.1:0-2900 GCA_964352635.1 uncultured Algimonas sp. | reverse complement strand
TTTCTGCACGTGTTGTGTCCGTACCTTGTCTCGATATTTTCATGGAACAAGACGAAAACTATATTCGCTCTGTGCTTGGTAAAGATTTGCCAAAAATCGCGATTGAAGCCGGTATCCGCCAAGGGTGGGATGCGCTTATCGGACGTGATGGGGGATTCATTGGAATGGATAGCTTCGGGGCCTCCGCGCCTGGGGCGAAACTCTTTCCCCATTTCGGCATTACGACAGAAGCAGTTGTTGAAATGGCGAAGAGCAAACTCGGCAGATAAGGCAAAAGGTCGAACCTATGTATGAGCTTCCTGGCGACGTATTTGTAACAGGGCAATTATTGCCGGCTCAGCTAGAAGCACTAGCGGGGCAAGGCGTGATGACGTTTATTAATAATCGCCCTAATATGGAAGCCCCTTTACAGCCACTTTCCGAAGACGTCGAATCTGCGGCGCAAAATTTGTCGATTGATTATATCCACATACCTATGTCAGGCGGTATCTCGGACGGATTGATTGAGGCAAGCTTGACGGCTTACGAAAACGCGCCGCGACCTATTGTGGCCTTTTGCGCTAGCGGTATGCGGTCTGCCGCACTTTGGGCGTTTGCTCATACGAAATCTCTCGGTGCTAAGAGTGTCATCGAAGCCCTTGAAAAGAGCCCCTATAATCTGAACCAAATTTACCCTATGCTCCGAGACTATGCGTCTAAGGAGAACAAGGCATAATTTGATGAGCTTGGTGTCATCCGACTACCATGGGATATGGCCGTGAGTTTAAAGTCAGCGGTAAGTCATCATTTTGAATGGTCTAAAGGTTACTCGACCTCTGTCTTCAGTGCGGACCTCATCGCAGCCATAATCGTCTCTATTTTATTAGTGCCTCAATCATTGGCCTATGCGCTTTTGGCGGGTTTGCCACCGCAGCTTGGTATCTATGTCTCTATTTTCCCGCTCATTGCTTATGCTTTACTAGGGTCTTCGCATCAGCTCAATGTAGGCCCCACAGCCGTGATCTCGTTGATGACGGCGGCTTGTTTGGTGACGTTACCTGCCGAAACGCGGCTCATAAGTGCGGCTGTTTTGGCGTTAATGGTTGGCACCATGTTGATCGTTGCAGGGCTATTGCGGGCAGGGAGCATTATGAATTTTGTGTCTCGCCCCGTTGTATCGGCTTACATAACAGGCGCGGCACTTTTGATTGTTATCTCTCAGTTGAAACATATTTTCGGAGTCGATGCGTCAGGCACGACGGCCATGGATTTGATTTCTTCACTATGGGCGAGCCTAGGAACAGCTCAATCCGTCACTATGATGGTTGGGCTTTCTGCCTGCCTCATTTTATATGTGAGCAAGAAGGGGCTAGGCTATTTGTTGGTGAAAGCGGGTGTTAAAAGCAAATATGCAAAATTGATTTCGCGTATGACACCTATCGTCGTGATTATATTCTACATCCTGCTGAGTTCTGGGTTTAATCTCTATGAGCGTTTTGACCTCGCTATAGTTGGCAACGTCCCCGCAGGTTTACCGCCTTTCGCCATTCCCAATGTTTCCATGTATATGCTCGAAGGCTTGCTTATGCCAGCCGCCGTTATTGCTATGGTGGCCTTCGTGGACAGCACCTCCACCGCCCAAGAATTTGCCGCGCGCAGCAGAACACACCTCGATACGAACCGTGAATTGCTCGGTTTGGGTGCGTCTAATTTCGTAGCCGGTATGACAGGCGGTTATCCCATTAACGGCAGTATGTCGCGAACGGCTGTGAATGTTTCGGCAGGAGGGAAGACACCTATCGTGAATATACTCACAGCCGTCTTTATGGGGCTGACGGCTCTCTTCCTCACACCTGTTTTGAAAGCCTTGCCGCTCGCCGTTCTGGCCGCTCTTATTATTGTGGCCTGTCTGTCACTTTTGGATTTTAGAAATATATGGCGGACTTGGGTCTATAGCCGCGCGGATGGGCTAACCGCTGTCGCGACGTTCCTCTCAGTTTTGATATTTGGAGTTCAGTGGGGTGTGCTGATTGGCGTTGTGTTAGCCATGGCACTTCACATTCGCCAAACACTGCATCCTCATATCGCAGAAGTTGGACGTTTTCCTGGCACAGAGCACTACCGTGATGCGTCTCGGTTTGTCGTTGAAACCAATGAAGAAGTGAAAACGCTCAGGATTGATGAGAGCCTTTATTACGCTAACGCGCGGTCATTAGAGAATCGTGTATCTGAGCTCATATCTGACAGTCCAGATATGCGCGACTTAGTTATAATGTGCACAGGCGTGAGCCGTATTGATGCGAGCGCCTTGTCAAGCTTGCATGAAGTCAACAAACGCCTAAGAGTCGTCGGCATAAACCTGCATTTCTCAGATATGCAGAGCAGGGTGAAAGAACGCCTGTTTAGGTCTAATTTCTTGGATGAGCTCACAGGACAAATTTTTCTCTCACAACACGATGCGATGGAAGCCCTGAGCCCTGAGCCAGATTGGTCACAATTTTCAGACCATATCGACATTCATTAGCGTTTCGCCTCTAATATATTTTCAGATTTACGCTCGCCAAAAAATCCGTTACCAAGATTGGGAACAGATAGCGCGGCGCGCAGGATTTCCCAACGCGACCCTATCATAAATTGAGAGAAGACCATGCCGGACTTGGAACCGTCCGGCTCCGCCCCCTCATCGGCATCTGGCCATGAGCGACGGAGACGGTCAGGGCGACGGCGTAGCGAAAGCGACGTTAAGCCCGCTACATTTGGCGCCCTTGATTTGGGAACCAATAATTGTCGTCTCCTGATTGCGAAAGCACAGGGTGAGAGCTTTAGGATTATTGACAGCTATTCAAAAGTTGTGCGCTTAGGCCACGGCTTAGCCAGTTCGGGTACTTTGGCACAAGAAAGCATGGATGCTGCTGTAGAGG
>CAYGSV010000312.1:2507-2920 GCA_964352635.1 uncultured Algimonas sp. | reverse complement strand
ACCTATCGTCCTGCTAAGGCTATTTACGAATTGGGAGATCGGTTTTACGACCCTGTAAAATCTGCTGATTTTCCGCAAACGCAGATTCGCTATTCGGATAAGGATTTAGCCAAGAGCTTAGGTCTCCCTATTGATGATGCGGATTGGATAAAACATTTTGGGCGATTTGAGGCCTTAGCAGATAATTTGAAAGAGCCCTTGGCTTTACGATATCACGGGCATCAATTCCGTCATTACAATCCTGACTTGGGTGACGGTCGTGGGTTTCTATTCGCGCAACTTTATGACGGACGAGGGCGCTTGCTTGACCTCGGCACAAAGGGCTCTGGGCAAACACCTTATTCACGCCGCGGCGATGGGCGGCTGACACTGCTTGGTGGTGTGCGCGAAGTTTTAGCGACGCGCTATCTTGA
>CAYGSV010000312.1:0-2497 GCA_964352635.1 uncultured Algimonas sp. | reverse complement strand
TTGAATACATCTCGACCGATGAGCCTGATTGAAACGGGTGAGGATTTGGTGCGCGGCGATGAACCTTCGCCGACGCGTTCAGCCGTTATGGTAAGGTGTAATCATTCGCATATCCGCTTTGGCACCTTTCAGCGACAGGCTTTTTATGAAGACCGCGATGCGCTGCAATCACTCGTCGATTATTGTATCAGGCATTTTTATTCCGATGCGAAAGACGGCGCAGAAATGTTAGAGCAAGTCTGTATTGCCAGTGCCGATATGGTGGCGGGGTGGATGGCCGCAGGTTTTGTTCACGGCGTCATGAATACCGACAATATGAACATTACGGGTGAGAGCTTTGACTATGGCCCTTACCGATTTTTACCGACGCTCAAATCTGGTCTGACAGCGGCTTATTTTGATCACAATGGGCTGTACGCTTTCGCAAGACAGCCAGAGATTATGTATTGGAATTTGGCACAACTCGCACAGAGCCTTTCTTTGATTGTTGAAGATAAAGCCTTGCTCAATGCTCTGGAAGCCTTTGCGGAGGCTTATCAAAAATCATTGCGCGATCAGGTGTTTAGACGTTTGGGACTTCAATCGAAAAACCTAGAAATAGACATGGATTTCATACTCTCAACTTTCCGCTTATTGGAAAAGACACAAGTTAGTTGGCCGCAATTTTGGTATGACTGGCAAGGGGGTGCGCCGAAAGATGACGCCACTTATGGTGCAGAATTTTCGGATTGGAAAAAGGACTATGCGGTTTATTCTGTTATTGGAGATGAGCCAAAAGCGGAAATGCCAGCGTCTTTAATTTACGAAGAGATTGGTGAGTTGTGGAAGCCGATTGCTAAGGAGGATGATTGGTCAGCCTTCAAAGCAAAACTCGACACTTATAGTCGTGCAGATTTTTAATTATTTTTCTCAACCCATTTGCGGTATTTTGACGTATTAAGACAAAACAGGAGAGTGACATGAAACCGACAAAACTCATTTATACGACGACAACCTTATTTGCGATGGTGGCCCTTATGGGGTGCTCGCAAGCCGAACAAGCTGTTACAGATACGGCCAATCAAGCAAAAGCGACATTAGAAGAAACGAGTACTAAAGCGACGCAAGCTGTGAGTGAAATGGCACAAGATGTTGCGGGTAAAATGCAACGTCCTGGAGCTGATCTCTCGGCTTTGCCAAGCGGGACTTACAAATCAGAGCAAGGTCATACCTATGTCGCCTTCACCTATTGGCACCAAGATTATGCAAAGCCTATTTTGCGCTGGCGTGAAACCAATGCGACGATCGAATTTGATAATGAGAATCCTGAAAACTCTACTTTGAATGTGTCTATCCCTGTCGCCTCTATTGATAGCGGCGTTGATAAATTTGACGAACATTTGGTCAGTGCAGATTTCTTTGACGCAGAAAATTATCCGACGATTACCTTTAGAAGCACGAATATCAATCAAGCTTTGCTGGGCTCAGGCGCTGTCACAGGTGAGTTAACCATTAAAGGCATGACCAAGCCTGTGACCTTCACGGGTAAGGTCAATAAGGTTGGCAAACATTTCCGATCGGGCGTGGACATGTTCGGCATTTCGGCCACGGCCAATGTCAAACGTTCTGATTTTGGGGTCGATGCCTACACACCGAATGTCGGCGATGATGTCGAGATTATGATCGAAGCGGAATTCCTCAAAGAGGAGTAAGCATGTCCACCGCACAACAGCGTTATTCACGTGTAGCAATCGCCTTTCATTGGGCGATTGCTTTTATGATTATTGGGTTGATTGTGTTTGGCCTTTTGATGACCAATCCCGATACGCCTAACCGTTTCATGCTTTATCAACTGCACAAAAGTTTCGGGATTACGGTCTTAATCCTCTCAGTCCTTAGGCTTTTATGGCGTCTCAAACATAAACCACCTGCTTTGCCAGACGGTATGAAGTCTTGGGAAATTGCGGCGGCGAAATTTACCCATATTGCCTTTTACGGCGTGATGATCGGTATGCCTTTGCTCGGCTGGGCGATGGTCTCTGCCTCGCCTCTACCCATCGGAACAGAACTATTCTGGACAGTGCCTTGGCCAGATTTGCCTTTCATTCCCGAGAGTCGAGAGGTCGAAGGCGTGTTTAAAGCTATCCATGAGAATATAGGCAAACTTACAATTGCCCTCATTCTTTTGCATGTCGGCGCGGCGTTAAAACATCACTTTGTTAACAAAGACGGTGTCTTGGCGCGCATGGTGCCCTTCATGAAAGTTCGCGGCTGATTCGACTCTTTCTATGCAAGGCTCTAAAGGGCCTTTATGGGGTCGGGCTCGCATAATTTATTAAATCGTCGTTTGGTTTGCTTGGGTGGCTTATCCCTTATGGCTGCACCACGTTTGGTAGCTGCGCAAGACACGGTTGTTTTTGAAGATTTTGGCAATCTCGCCCGTGTGATTGATGGCGATAGTTTTGTGCTGACATCTGGTCTGAAAGTCCGCCTGTCCAACGTCTTTGCCCCTCAAAAG
>CAYGSV010000311.1:0-2920 GCA_964352635.1 uncultured Algimonas sp. | reverse complement strand
TATGAGCGCGTTTATCCTCATAGTCAGCAAGCTGACGTCACCAATATAGGCGCGATTTGTGAAAGTTCCAATAAGAATCGGTAAATAAAAAAGGCCCCGCCAAAAGACGGAGCCTTAATAATCTTATGTTTGTCGACTTAGAGTTCGTTCAATTTGCCTGCATTCTTCGAAAGAATGTAAAGGAAAGTGACGCGTGACTTCTGACGGTCACCTTTCATTGTTTCACAAACGGCGTCAACGGCTGCACCCGCAGTCGCTTCGTCCATGCCAAGCTTCTTCTTACAAAATCCGTCACGTACGCGATTTTTCTCTGTTTCATCTGAACAAGACACAAGTGATGAGTCTTTGTTTTGAAGTGCGATACCGCAATAATTTACGATTTTTTGTACGCGGTCTTCGGCTGCTCCTGCATCATAGCGCTGAACATCCCCAATATAATCTGCTGCTTTTGCCATTATTATCCTCCTAGAAAATGGTAACTATGGTTAACCTAAGATTAAGTTCGACTTCAAGTCGAATTTTATTGATTTTTTGTGATGTTCGTCGTGCAATAATTTGCCAACAGCCACCAAGCCTAGCATAAAGTGTGTGGGCAGCTTACCTAGAGAGGATTCGAAGATTACCACGCTAGACACTTCCTCGCTCCAAACGACCTTGGATTACCTCGAACGTCTCGTTGCGTTCGATACGCGTAATGGTACGGGCGATGAGCCTGCTTGTGTGACGTGGTTAGGGGAGCAGTTGTCTGCCTACAAACCGGATAAGGTGATTGTCGACCGTGTGCCGCGCTCTCGCGGTAAATCTGATAGTGCTTTTGTCTTGGCGATTTGGGGTGAGCCAAAACTGGTTATAAATGTTCACATAGATACCGTGCCAAGTGGAGAAGGGTGGCTAGCTGATCCGCTTACCTTACGGCGTGAAGATGACTGTGTAATAGGTTTAGGCGCGTGTGATATAAAAGGGGCCGCAGCTTGTATTCTTTCGGCACTATCGCGGGTCACACCTCATAATGTGGCCGTCTTACTCTCTGGCGACGAAGAACACGGCAGCGAGATTATGCCCGCCGTTATTGAGGCAGGGCACCTTGCAGGCGTTGAAGCCGCCATCGTTTGCGAACCCACGGGATGCCAAGTGGGTAAACGTCATCGCGGCATGTTAGCTATACAGGCTGATTTTGAAGGGCCAGGGGGACACAGTTCTCTATCGGATAAGACCAAAGCACCCTTATTAGAGGCGGCAAGGCTTGCCACAGATATTGGCGGTTATGGTAGAGAACACCTCGAATTTGGTGACGAGCCTTACAAAGGCCTCTGTACCAATATCGGAGATATAAAAAGTGATGGGGCTTATAATGTTATCCCAACATCGGCTTCGCTTTGGGTGTCTATGCGTCCACCGCCGGGTGATAATGTGAAAGCACGTGAAGCCGATTTGTATAAAATGGCCAGAAATTATGACTCGGTTGTGGATACGATTGTCGCTTTTGAGCCATTTCAAACACGGGACGAAATAGCCTTTAAGACGATATTCAATAGTCACGATTTTATTGACCTCCCTTATTGGACAGAGGCGGCCATGATTTCAGAAGCTGGTATCAATGCCGTTGTTTTTGGTCCGGGCAATATAGAGCAAGCGCATAAACCCGAGGAGTGGGTAACCTATGAACAGCTTCAAAAAGCAACGGCCGTGTTCGAAGTCGCGTTAGAAAAAGGCTTGAAGCCATGAGCGCGAATAGCGTCAGAAATACAGTTTTATCGAGCTTGGCCGCCATTGGTGCCAATCGCGAAGCTCAGTTTTATGCAGATCTCTTCGCGCAACAAGACCCTGAGAAATTTGCACTGATTGTTGTTGATCCGCGATGCTTAAAAAACCCACTATTAGAGGCCCTGATTAGTGGCATTAAACTCCTCTTTGATTTAGGTCTCTTGCCTGTACTTTTGGTGGGCGCGATGGATGAAGATCGCACCTCTGTAAAATTTCAATCCCAACGCTTGTCAAAAGAGCTCGACCAAGTCTCTGTCCGCGTCGCCAAGCTCAACACGGGGACTTATGGCTTGATGCCTGAGGTTAAGAAGAAGGCTAAAATCGGGCTGATTCCTGTTCTGGAAATGACGGAACGGCGCGGGGCGATGAACTTGCTAAAAATGGTCGAATTACTCGACCCGAATAAGGTGATTTTCTTACAGCCCTCTGGCGGCCTGTCAAAAAATGGAAATCGAATAGCTAATCTCGGTACAGACCAAATCTCTGACCTCTTAGAGTATGAGAATGAGTTATCCGCGGGGCAACAGCGGTTTTTGAGTTTCGTGGCCGATATGGATATTGCGGAGCCAGGTAAGCGTTCTTATATAATCGCGTCGCCGCTTAATTTGCTGTCTGAATTATTCACGACCAAGGGCTCTGGTACGCTAATCCGCCGTCGTGCTGAGATTAATACGGGCAAGAATTTTAAAGGTGTGAGCCAACGCGCGATGAAAGAGTCTATGGATAAGGCCTTTGGCAAATCGCTCCGCAAAGACTTCTTCAAATCAGACGTTATGGCCCACTATATTGAAGCTGATTATAGAGGTGGTGCGATTTTTACGTCTGAAAACGAACTGACATATTTGTCTAAATTTTGGGTAAGTAAAGAGGCTCAAGGTGAGGGGCTAGCCAAAGACTTATGGTCAACCTTTGAAGCTGACATTGATCAATTTTATTGGCGCTCAAAGCTTACAAATCCCTTTAATGCGTGGTATATGAAGCAATGTGATGGCATGCAGATTGTTGGCGAGTGGCGTGTTTTTTGGAAAGGCCTTGGCGCAGATGATGTTGCCAGAGCAATAAAAGCAGCGACGGAAGCCCCCGAAGATTTCGCTGAATAAAAAGAAAATTAGTAAATGACACTCTCAGTAAATTGCGCCTTTGATGGTGGTAATAT
>CAYGSV010000310.1:0-2946 GCA_964352635.1 uncultured Algimonas sp. | reverse complement strand
GTTGTTGATGTCGTCTTTGAAGGTGGCACTTTGCCATCAATCTTGAACGCGCTTGAAACAGATAACCAAGGCAATCGCCTCGTTCTCGAAGTCGCCCAGCATTTGGGACAAAACACCGTCCGCACAATTGCGATGGATGCAACAGAAGGTCTGGTTCGCGGACAAGCGGTAACAGATTTGGGTAAGCCGATTACTGTGCCTGTTGGTCCAGAAACGCTCGGCCGTATCATGAACGTGATTGGTGAGCCCATTGACGACCGTGGCCCGCTTAAGACGAAAGCTGTTGCGTCTATTCATAAAGAAGCGCCTGCCTTTGTTGACCAAGCGACGGAAACAGAAGTCCTCGCGACAGGTATTAAAGTTATCGACCTTCTTTGCCCTTACTCAAAAGGTGGTAAAATTGGTCTCTTCGGTGGTGCCGGTGTGGGTAAAACTGTTTTGATTATGGAATTGATCAACAATATCGCGAAACTCTTCGGCGGATACTCAGTATTTGCGGGTGTGGGTGAGCGGACACGCGAAGGTAACGACCTTTACCACGAAATGATCGAATCTAACGTGATTAACCTCGACGGTGAGAGCCGTGCGACACTCGTTTACGGCCAAATGAATGAGCCTCCCGGAGCCCGTGCCCGTGTGGCTTTGACAGGTCTATCACAGGCTGAATATTTCCGTGATGAAGAAGGTAAAGACGTGTTGTTCTTCGTTGATAACATCTTCCGTTTCACACAAGCGGGTTCAGAAGTGTCTGCGCTCTTGGGCCGTATCCCATCTGCTGTAGGTTACCAGCCAACTTTGGCCACTGAAATGGGCCAGATGCAGGAACGTATTACGTCCACCAACAAAGGGTCTATTACATCAGTGCAGGCGATTTACGTGCCAGCCGATGACTTGACTGACCCCGCGCCAGCGACATCATTTGCCCATTTGGATGCGACAACTGTTTTGAACCGTGCGATTTCTGAAAAAGGGATTTACCCAGCGGTTGACCCCCTTGATTCAACATCACGTATTCTCGAGCCACGCACAGTGGGTGTAGAGCATTACGAAGTCGCGCGTCAGGTACAAGAAATCCTACAGCGTTATAAGTCTCTCCAAGACATTATCGCGATTTTGGGCATGGACGAATTGTCTGAAGAAGACAAAACAACTGTTGCGCGTGCGCGTAAAGTTGAGAAGTTCCTTTCACAACCGTTCGATGTTGCTGAAATCTTCACAGGCTCACCGGGTATTCAGGTGCCACTCGAAGACACTGTCCGTTCATTCAAAGGCCTCGTCGAAGGTGAATATGATCACCTCCCAGAGCAAGCCTTCTACATGGTCGGCGGTATCGACGACGTCATCGAAAAAGCGGCTAAAATGGCAGCTGAGGCGGCTTAATGTAATTTGCTTCTATAGAGGTAAAAAACTTCAAAAAATGGACTGCCTTCGTCCAATTTTTGAAACAAATATAAGCAAAATACATCGGTTCATGATTGAGCTATAATTTTTAAGGGATTCTGCGGTGTCCCTTTTTTTTGTTGCCTGAAAGCTTTATTGTTATAACATAATATTATGTTTAGAATGCTTTTAGTCCAAATTTCTTTTGTAACTCTGATTTATTCAGACAGTTCTTTTGCATGTGCTTTTACCCAAGCCCCAATAGAGTTGAGAGCTATGTCATTATCTAAAACTTGCTCCGATTTTGTTTCTCTTGGTAATCCTATAGATACGTCAAAGTGGAGGTCTTCAAACGATCGTTTTGTTACCAATAAGTTGTTTAGATACTTCAATGAATATGATGAATTCACCGAAATGAAGTCAACATGGATGTGTGAGAAAACAACCTATGCCGCTATGGGGATAAGAAAAGAAAAAGGCAGAAATATTTGTCATATCGCATATCAAAAAAGCGAATTAGCACCTTCGTCTCAACCAGTTTACAAAACTATTGAAAGGATAGCGGATACCGAATTGACTCTAAAAGATGAGACTGAAGAAGTGATAGAAAATGCAATCGGTGTAACAAAAATTAAGACACAGAACTTCTGCTTTAAAGGACGCACCTTTGGTAATTTATCTCTTGTTTCTGTTGAGCTAACTCCGACGTCTTTAGGAGATGTGACAAAGTTTCGGGAATGGCGACAAAATCAAGGGCCACCTGTTCAACATATGTTTTTTACAAATGATCAATGCTATATTACTACCGAATAAACCTCTTTATCTCGGCGCTTAATTCGCTAAAAGACGTTGAAATTTTTGAGTACAGTATTGGAGCGCCATAATGGCTGATAAACTTACATTTTCATTGGTCTCACCTGAGCGCGAATTGTTTTCGGGTGATGTGGATCAAGTTGATATTCCAGGCACAGAAGGTGATTTGGGCGTCTTCCCAAATCATTCGCCACTTATGGCGGCCATTCGGACGGGTGCGATTACGGTTTACGCAGAGGGACAAGAAAAGCAGTTTTTCGTCCAAGGCGGTTTCGCCGATGTGACGCCTGCGGGCCTAACAATTTTGGCCGAACGCGCTGCCCCCATGAGCGAAGTCTCTAAGGAAAGCCTATCAGCCGATATTTCCGCTGTTCAAGCGTCTCTGACTGACCTCGAAGGCGAAGCCGCCCTCGCGGCTCAGCAAAACCTAGATGGATTAAACGCCGTTATCGCGACGCTTTAAACAGTTTCAGTTGTGCATTTTGAAAAACCGGGCCTTGAAGCTCGGTTTTTTTATAGCTGCCTAACTGATTTCATTCAGCCATTCACGCCCTTTTCGTTCTGAAGAGAAAGTCTTGTAAAAAGGTGTCACTATCCAGCGGTTGCCTCGGAATTCGAATTGTTTGGCTTTCCAGAAGCTGAGCGATTTCTCTATGGGTCTCACTACAGTTCACCGGGGATTATCTTACATCTCTTGATTAGGCAGGAGCCTTTCACTACCATGGCAATTGAACTACAATCTGGTCGCTTCGA
>CAYGSV010000309.1:0-2971 GCA_964352635.1 uncultured Algimonas sp. | reverse complement strand
AAGGGAATGAGCAGATTGAAGAAATGGTGCGTGAAGAAGGGCTCTTGGAGGGCGAAAGTCTCTATGACGTCGAAAACGTCACCGTTGTGCATCATATCAACCAAGCGCTGAAAGCCCACCGCCTTTACGTGCGTGACAAAGATTACATCGTCAAAAACGAAGAAGTCGTTTTAATTGACGAATTTACGGGCCGCATGATGGATGGCCGCCGCCTATCGGATGGCCTCCACCAAGCGATTGAGGCCAAAGAAGGCACAGATATTAAACCTGAAAACGTCACAATGGCGTCTATCACGCTCCAGAATTATTTCCGCCTCTATGACAAGCTTTCGGGCATGACGGGTACGGCCGAAACCGAAGCGGGTGAATTTGCCGAAACTTACGGCCTCGAAGTCCTCGTTATCCCGACAAACCGCCCGATTCAGCGGATTGATGATGAAGACGTCATTTACCGCACGGAACAAGAAAAATTCAAAGCCATCGTCGATGATATCGAAGGTAAATCTGCCAATGGCCAGCCTATCCTTGTGGGTACGGTCTCGATTGAAAAATCTGAACGCTTGTCAGAATATCTCACGCAACGTGGTGTCGATCACCGTGTCTTGAACGCGCGTTTCCATGATCAAGAGGCCTCTATTGTGGCGCAAGCCGGTGTCCCTGGCGCCGTGACGATTGCGACCAATATGGCGGGCCGCGGTACGGATATTCAGCTCGGCGGCAACCTCGACATGCGTCTTGAGCAAGAGCTCACGGCAACGATGACAGACTCAGAGCGCGAGAGCACAACGGCGCTTATCAAAGCTGAAATAATGGGCCTCAAAGATAAAGCCCTCTCTGCAGGCGGGCTTTATGTCCTCGGCACAGAACGCCATGAATCACGCCGTATTGATAATCAGCTTCGCGGTCGAACAGGGCGTCAGGGTGATCCAGGTCGTTCGAAATTCTATCTCTCAACCGAAGATGACCTCATGCGAATTTTCGGCGGAGACCGTTTAAAATCTATGATGGCGACGATGAAGTTTGAAGAAGGTGAACACCTCACCAACCGTTTCATGTCCAAAGCCGTGGAGCGCGCGCAAGTCCGCGTCGAACAACGCAATTTCGACATTCGCAAAAATTTGCTGAAATATGATGATGTCATGAATGATCAGCGCAAAACGATTTTCGAACAGCGTATGGAATTCATGACAGATGATGATGTCTCTGATGTGATTGAGGATTTCCGTCATCAACTCGCCGAAGACCTCATCACCGAGTATATTCCGAAAAAAGCCTATGCCGAGCAGTGGGATACAGACGCCTTAAATAAAGCGACCAAAGACGCGCTCTTAATGGATATCCCCTTTGACAAATGGGCCGAAGAAGAAGGCATTGCCGATGAGGAAATGCTCGCCCGTTTGAAAAAAGCCGGCGATGATGCGTTTACGCAACTGACCGACGGTATCGAAGATGACGAAATGCTCCGCGCGCAAAAACAAATCTTACTCCAAGTCATCGACAAAGATTGGCGCGAACATTTGCAGCAGCTTGATAACCTCAAATCTGTGATTGGGATGCGCGCCTATGGTCAACGCGACCCGCTGAATGAATATAAGTCTGAGGCCTTCACATTGTTCGATAAGCTCCTCACGAGCTTGCGCGAAGACGTGACCAAGGCGATGATGAACTTGCTCTTGAATGTGCAAATGCAACGACAGCAGCGCCAACAACAGCAATTACAATCCGCGCAACAGCAACAAGCTCAACGCGCCGCCGCCGCGCGCTCCCCCATGGAAATGGTCGCCGCAAGCCCAGCCGCCGCAGAGTTAACGCCAGAGCAATTAGAAGGCGTCAGCCGAAACTCACCTTGTCCCTGTGGGTCGGGGAAGAAGTTTAAGCACTGTCACGGGGCGGTTTAAGAGGCTCGAAGCATCCATAAGCGAAAGTCTTAATATTAGCGGTTTTAAGCTGCTGGAATTTGGTCTGTTTTGGAGGCTCTCACAATCACAGAGGCCCCGCAGTTTTGCCGTCCGAAAGGGTCAAACCACACTCTGCGCAGAATTTTGCACGTGGCGTCCTAAACGGTTTATCGCAATTGGAGCATTGACGTCCGTAAAGTGCTCTTCGGGCAACGTAAATTTCGTCCGGATGCCTTAACCTGACACCTGTAATTTTTTCGAACGCAGAGAGCGCCTTTTGTTCCCTATTTGAGTTAGCTAAAGCTTCCTCAAGAGAGCATTTGTGCTTTTTACGATAACTCATAATATCGTCTATTCTATTGCTCAAATGAACTGCGACAGCATTGTAATCCTCCTCTGAAAGAAGTGGGATTTCGCGTTGAACTTTGTAGCTGTAAAATATGTCTACCATGCAGTTTGATAACTCATGTTTGGACATAGTAAAATTAAAAACGCTCGAATGCAGGGATTTAAACAGTAAAAGGGAGCTTCTAGAGCGTCCTCTTTTGAACGATTTAAGCCGCTCGACTAATCTCCGCTCACCCTGATAAGAAACAGGGTCTGTAATATAGCGCGTTTTACGCGATGCCACAGCATTAGATGGATCCCGTGTTTCCACGGGATGAACGGTGATATGTTGGAAAAACTGTCCCGCCTTCGCCTTCTCCCTCTGGAGAAGGCGAAGGTTGCAAGGATTTCCAGAATAATCCACATTTAGTAGTTTTTAAACGTCAGTTATTTCAGCCCCTTATCAATTAAATCAACAATCCCATCCACGCCTCTTGAACATAGACTAAATTAGCTTTGTTGCGGTTGACGAGGTTCTGCTTTGCTGGCCGCAATATTTGAAGTTCGGGAAATCGATAATCAATCGATTTCATTTTCCGAAATTCAAATATTGTTCTTTTGCTCACGGATAGGAAGGCATGTCACCTTTCGGAGCAAGAGACAGCGGGACTGAGCATCTGCTTTTGACAGGGCAGACTGTGCCGGGTCTTTTGGATTAGGCCTGACCGCCCATGTAGAGAGTAGTG
>CAYGSV010000308.1:0-3011 GCA_964352635.1 uncultured Algimonas sp. | reverse complement strand
TTTTCTAGCTCTGCTTCTAATTCTGGCAAGGCTTTGAACAAGTCAGCGACTAAGCCGTAGTCTGCAACCGTAAAGATTGGGGCATCTTCGTCTTTGTTGATGGCGGCGATGACTTTGGAGTCCTTCATACCTGCCAAATGCTGAATCGCGCCAGAGATACCGACAGCGATATAAAGCTCGGGTGCCACAGCCTTGCCTGTTTGGCCCACTTGCCAATCATTCGGGACAAAGCCCGCATCCACAGCCGCACGAGACGCGCCCATAGCGGCGCCGAGTTTATCTGCAATACCTTCGAGTAGTTTGAAGTTTTCACCAGAGCCCATACCGCGACCACCAGAAATTACGATCTTAGCCGCCGTCAATTCAGGACGGTCAGATTTAGACAGTTCTTCACCGACATATTCAGATTTGAACGGTCCAGACGGGTCAGCCAAAACTTTATCCGAAGCCGAACCACCCTCACCCGCAGGAGCAAACGCTGTTGTACGAACCGTGACGACTTTCTTTGCATCAGTTGATTGCACAGTCGCCATCGCATTGCCCGCATAAATCGGTCGTACAAACGTGTCAGCGCTTTCAACACCTGTCACAGACGAAATTTGCTGTACATCGAGCTTAGCCGCGACACGTGGCATATAATTTTTATGCGTTGTTGTGTCCGGTGCAAGAATAGCATCATAATCTCCCATAAGCGGGACAATGACAGCTTCCATGCTCTCGGCGAGTTGGCGACGAAGGCTTTCGTGATCCACACCTAAAACAGCGCGAACGCCGTCAATTTTCGTGGCTTGCGCCATGACGTCTTTGACGCCTTTCCCCGCGACCAAGACGTCAACATCTCCACCCATTTTCAAGGCAGCCGTTACAACTTTATGTGTGGCGTCTTTAAGGTTTTCATTATCATGTTCTGCGACAACGAGAATAGCCATTAGATTACTCCTGCTTCGTTTTTCAATTTATCGACCAATGTCGCAACATCTTCGACTTTTATGCCAGCTTTACGCGCGGCGGGTTCTGTAACTTTCAAAGTCTTTAAACGCGGTGCCGTATCAACACCGAAATCAGCGGGCGTCTTTCCATCAATGGGCTTACGCTTGGCTTTCATAATATTAGGCAAAGACGCATAGCGCGGCTCGTTTAAACGCAGGTCAGTCGTGACGAGCGCAGGCAATTGAAGCTTCACAGTTTGCAGACCACCATCAACTTCTTTTACAACTGTGAGTGCATCACCGTCTTTAGCGATGGAGTTTGCCGCCGACCCGATTGGCCAACCCAGAAGCGCGGCGAGCATACCGCCCGTAGATCCGTAGTCATTATCAATGGCTTGCTTACCCATAATAACGAGCTCTGCGCCTTCGGCCTCAGCAACACTTTTCAGGATTTTTGCGACAGCGAGAGGTTCTAAATCTTCGTCTGTTTCAACGTGAACACCGCGGTCCATGCCCATGGCGAGGGCCGTGCGGATTGTTTCTTGGGCCTTTGCTGGGCCAATAGAGACAACGATTGTTTCAGTTGCTGTGCCGCCCTCTTGAAGTCTCACGGCCTCTTCGACAGCGATTTCATCAAAGGGGTTCATGGACATTTTGACGTTGGATAGATCAACGCCACTTTGGTCGGGTTTAACCCGGGCTTTGACGTTATAGTCAAGCACGCGCTTGACGGGGACGAGAACTTTCATGCGGTCGCTCCAATAGCGTTGTTATTCGGAATATTCTGTTTACGTCATATGAGGCAGACCCGCTTTAATTTCAAGCAAAGCCCGTGTGCAGAAATGACGCAAAATCGCACATTGGAGCAATATTTATGAATGAACCGCGCTTTCAGACAGTTTTTTAGGGTCATATTTGTGTCCGACCCAAGCCCCAAACGGCCAATTCAAGAAGAATAAACACCCTCCAAAGCCAAAAGCGGGTGTGAGACCGCAAATCATCGCCACAAATATACAAAGCCCCGTCATGAACATATACATTGTGAGAGAGCCCTTAGAGAGCAGACGTTCAGAGTCCGAAAGTTCTAACACCTCTGCCTTTTTTAAGGCATGGCGATACATCATGACAAAACAAAGATTTATCGCGGCCCATCCCAGAGCAAAGAAAGCGAGGATTTTACCAGAACGAGAGAAATCAATTCGCATATCTTGGGCCCGTTGAAACCCGTCCGCAAACCCTGTGACATAAGCAAAAAGGCTCTCAAAGGCGAAGCGTAAAGGATAGGCTGCAAACAAGACGAAAAACAGCAGGACAACGTTGAAGACAATGATCTTATGATCCGCCACACCGAACCGCCTGAAAAAAGTAAAATGCCCATGCCATATTTGCAACAGCAGAACGAAGGACAAAAAGGCTGGAATAATTTTAATCAGGAATCCTAAGAGGTCGTCATAGGTTTGCGGCACATCAGAGGATAAAACAATCATCCCCATGGCAAGCGCAAATACGATATCGGACAGGTTTTCTATCCGCGTCACATTTTCGCCACGCCAGCGAAAATGCGGGTCGTGATCTAATGTTTTCGCAATAGCCCCTCGGATCATAACTTATTTTTCGACGCTAGCCGAAAACCCAAGGTCATCTGGATTGAGGTTATTTTCTCTCGCCTCTGCCAATGTCTTCACCGAGAGCGGCGCGGGTGGTTTAATCGAAATTGTCATTGTGCCGCCATTATCGACAAAATCCGTAAAGGCCCCGCCAATCTCTCCGATGATTTGACCCTCCAGATCATTTTGAGCCATAAACGGCGCTGCCATGACCGCGATTTTTAGCTGTCTCTTGAGATTGCTCTCTGATTGGCCTGTCATTTCACTGGCGAGTTTCAAACCACGCTCAACGATAGATTTGTCCTCCAAGCTCATTTTCATTTGGCGAAGTTTGACAGGCTCTAAGCTGTCGATGACATCGGTCATGTTTGTTGCCATCTCAGATGTCTCGCCGCGTTCGTCCGCTTTGGCCTTTTCAACCATGGCCGAGAGACCTTCGGCCTCATAAGTGTAATTCAGGCGGAAACCATTTTCC
>CAYGSV010000307.1:0-3021 GCA_964352635.1 uncultured Algimonas sp. | reverse complement strand
CAACAGAAATAGATAAAGTCGATTTCCGAACAATCAAAATTGTCAAAGTCAAAGCCCAAAGAATTGAAGGGCTTTGTCAAAAACAACACTATAAAAATACCCCCAATTTGTAGGGCGTGGATTAAAAACCTTTGTTCTTCGGTGGGGAGGGGGTTCTCGGGGTTTTAAAAGTGGATTGATTTTAAGTGAGGCTTATTTAGCACGTAACTCACCTTCGAAAAGTTTAGCTAACTGTACACCAATTTCTGCAGCCAACACAGGCGGAACGGCATTACCAACTTGAGTGAACTGTCTAGCAGTTGGTCCCTTGAAACGGTACTGCTCAGGAAAGGTTTGCAATCTTGCACATTCTCTTACACTAAGTGTTCGAGGTACTTCGGGATGCAAATGAGACCTACCTCCGCCGTTTATTCCTCCTGCAATAACAGTTTTTGATGGAAGAGTGGGATCAAGTCTATCAACCCGACCAAGTTGGTCTCGTTTTCCATACTCAAGACTCATATACCTCTTTACCGAGCCTGCATTATGCATCCGCGTTTCAGCATTAATTCCTTCAAGAGTAGCGTCATAAAGGACACTTCCACAACCCACTTTTTCAATGTGAGGTTTTGGCCATACCCACGAAGCGGAAGTTCGGTAACCAATAACAAACAACCTCTTTCGGTTTTGAGGAATGCTAAAGTCTGAGGCGTCTAAAACTTTTGGTTCAGGGACCGTGTAGCCGGCTTCCTTCATTATACTAACTGCTTCAGCTAACTGTTCGCCGGAGTCGATATCTCTAAGGCCAGGTACGTTCTCAATAACGAATACTGTTGGCCGAAATTTTAGTATTAGAGCTAAATATTCAAATAATAAATTCCCTTTCGATTTGTGGCCAAAACCAGTCCGTTTAAAGTTATCACCTGATTTGGAGAACCGCTGGTTTGCCGCTATTGAAAATGGCTGACATGGCGGGCCACCAACAAAGATTCCTTCAAACTCAATGGGAATTAGAGGAGTAAGTACTTCTGCACATTCGTTAAATTTCGACACATCACCGCTATGATCTGGTGGCCCGAAAATTTTCCATTTCGGGCGGTTTGATCTTAAAGTTTTACAGAAGAGTTCATTAATCTCAAATCCAGCGACATGTTCAAAACCTAAAGCTTCCAATCCTAAATCAATGCCACCACATCCTGTAAAGAAGCTCACAAATTGAATTTTTTTACTGGATTTTTTAAAATCTTTTAAAGAGGCAGCTTTCCTTCCTGTCCATAGTTTGCGATTGCTATCAAAATACTTGAGGTCATTATAGCCTAGTCCGAGTTCTTCTAATTTATCGGAAAGAGACGTTCCTGACTCAAGGCAGCTTGCAATCAAAGAGCTTTGCTCGCGGAAACTAAGTTCATAGTCATGTTTTGCTAATCTATACGCCATTGGTGAAGACTACTCCCTTAAAACCTGTTTTCAACTGACCATAGACCCCGAAAGCTTCTTCTCGCGAGAGGAAATCAGTTTGATTTTGATTCTTAAGCCATTTCGAATAATGCGCATGAACTGCCCTATGGCACGTGGGGCAAATCGCTCGTAAGTCATCAAACTTTGTACCCATTTTATCTATTTCTACACCAGACGATAGTGGTAATACATGGTGGACATCGAGCACACCCGATGTCCAGGGGTATGTTTCCTTTGTTTCCATTGTACAAACATCGCAAGTTACGGAGGGGTGACGTTTAAAGAATTCCCTTCTGAGGCCTGAATTTCTTTCTATTACAAGATGAGTTTTTTGCGATTTAGTACCTTCTATGAAACCACTTTCAATGATGATGTCCTGCTCCGACTGAATTAACCCAAAGTCTTCATTCGCACCATCAGCGAATAAATTTGCTAGAGCAAGTATTTGCTGACTTGAGTCAGCAGCTGGCTCAATTGAAATCTCTACTAAGTCTCTAAAAAGGTCAGCCGCCTTTTCACTACTAAGATTTACTCCAATTTCAGACCTATTAGGCATCATTAAGTAGGATAGTTGAGCAAAAAACTTAAGGCTTTCTCTACCCTGACGAATAATATCACTGCTTGGGAGGGCTATGTTAATTAATGGTCCGTTTTTTAAAAGTGCTGCAAATGCCGCTTCATCCTCAACCCCCTTAAACTGTGAAGATGAATAAGCACCCATAATTTCGTTAAGTGTGCAAATATGTTCTGGAATCAATCGCCGACAAGCAAGTAAATATTTTAGCGAAAATAAAAGTGGCCATCTCAATTCAACCGAAGAATCCCAATTTTGTAAAGCTGGGTTTGGGTCCGTATGCGAACAAATTATATAGTGGATAAACTCGTCTGATGTTACTCTGCCTGTTTCTGCTAGCATTCTTGCGACAGGTGTTGGCTTTGCTACACCGTTTTGTATGGTGACCAATCGCATCAATTTAAATATTCTTTGATAATTTCGCCAAGGCAAATACTTCGGGTCAACTGGAGCAAAGGGGAGGTGCGTAGCTCCTTTAAGTTGTTCGTGATTTGCTATCTTGAGGTCATGTGAAATAGCAGCTTTAGAGATAAGTCTCAGGTTCTCAAAATTGAAGTATGCTAGTCTTCCTTGGTCCCATCTCCACACTACGTTTCTCCGATTTTGATTCTCAACTTACCTAATTTGATTTACCCGCATATTCAACTTAGTTGGCAATTATTTGATCTGCTACGGGGATTGAACCACCCAAAATCCCAACTTCACAGTAAAGACTGCGCCCAACTGGTGAATCTCTCAGATTCCTTCACTTCTGCTGTTGACGGAACCGATTCTCCCTCGTATATGGCGGCCACGCTGATGAATGTGCTGTCTGGGGGATACCCTAGAAACCTCGTTTAAGGCAGAAATTGGAATAACTTAGTCGCTCCTGTTGCGGAGGTTTTCGCAGCAATAGGGCGGTTTTTGCGGTTAAAAGTGCAATTGGGCATGGGGTCTGATTGCGGCTTCGAGCGCATTATGTGCAGGAAAAACGGCCCATGCCAACAATTCAGCAGCTCATTCGCAAGCCG
>CAYGSV010000306.1:991-3033 GCA_964352635.1 uncultured Algimonas sp. | reverse complement strand
TTTACCAAGAGGGCAATCGCATGGGGTTGGATATTCAGCCGCCTTGCGTGAACCGCTCTATGGCTGATTTTGATGTGGCGGAGGGTAAAGTGCTTTACGCTCTCGGCGCGTTAAAAAATGTTGGCGTCGATGCGATGCGTCATGTGGTTGAGGTGAGGGAAGAGGGCGGGCCTTTCAAAGACCTCTATGATTTCGCGCACCGTGTGGATATGCGCCTTGTAAATAAACGTGCCATTGAAAACCTCGCAAAGTCTGGGGCGTTTGATTGTTTAGAGCCCAACCGTGCGACGGTTCTGGCGTCCGCGTCTATCTTGCAAGATATTGGGACTTTGGCCGCCAAAGAACGCGCGAGTTCCCAAGTTAGCCTGTTTGGGGATGCCGTCCAAATGGAAGATCCAGACCTTCAATATGCGCCGTCATGGAGTGCGATTGAGAGTTTGAATAACGAGCTTTCCGCCGTTGGATTTTATTTGGGCGGTCACCCCTTAGACGAACATCAGAAAAGCGGTGCGCTTGACCGATGCACAAAAGCAATTGAGATTGACGAGAAATTCGCGCGCAGTGGTCGGGAATGTAAAATGAGCCTCGCGGGGGTCGTTCTTCGTAAACAAGAACGCTTGTCCAAGCGTGGTAAAAAATTCGCCTTCGTTGCCCTATCTGATCCCACGGGTGAATATGAAGTGCTCTTTACCGAAAACGTCCTCATGGCGCATCGCGAAGACTTAACGCCGGGAACCCTTATACAAATCAAAACCAAGGTCGAAGGCGGGGACGGGGAAGTGCGCCTTTTTGCCGAAGGGGTCTCGCCTTTTGATACGAAACCCGTGGAAACCAAACTTGTCGGGCTTAATATCCGTTTACGTAATGCGACGGTTGAAACATTGGACTCATTGGAGAGCTTGTTGGAGCAGTTAAAGGCGGCACCTTACCAAACGTCAGGCTTTATTGAAATCACGGCCCCTTTGGATGATAAGCGTGAAGCCAGTTGGAGGCTCGAAGGGAAGTGGGGTTTGGATGTCAAAATTCAAAAAGCCCTCAAGGTCAATAGAGCCATCGAAGTTATCAAAGAGATTGCGGCTTAATCCATCAATTGGCTTTTTACGTAATTATTACGGTAAGCAAAAGAAACCTACCGTCGGTTGTTTAATTTTAAATAACCCTAATTTTACGTTTAAGCTTTAGGGATTTGATGATGGATCATCAGCTTTCTTTGAAAATCGTCGCGCACGCTATGAAAGGCGCGAGCCAACCCGTATCAGAACATAGTCTTGCTTTGACGGGCGATAAGCAATTTCTTTTCTCTGACAGTGGCCAGAGCTTTATTATGTATGGCGTTCGTGGTCGTACATGGTTGGCCTTGGGCGCGCCTATTGGCCTTCCTGAGGAAGCAGGACCTCTGCTCGATAAGTTTCTAGATATGGCGCAGGAAAATGGCGGTATGCCCGCCTTTTACGCTGTTCGCGAAAGACATCGTGCCTTGTTTGAAGGTGTCGGCTTGCGACAACAAAAAATCGGCGAAATGGCGCTCGTGCCGATTGACGGATTTACATTATCTGGAAAAGAGAAAGCGCGTTATCGGCAAGCTCGAAACCGTGCCATGCGTGAAGGCCTCTCATTTGATGTTATTCGAGCCGAAGAACACTCTGTCGTCATGGATAAGCTCGAGGCAATTTCGGCCGCTTGGTTGAGAAAACAAAATGGCCAAGAAAAAGGCTTTTCCCTCGGACGGTTTGATCGAGTGCTTTTATCCCAACAGCCCATAGCCATCGCCAAAAGAGGCGATGAGATTGTAGCGTTTTCTAATCTTTGGTCATCAACAGATAAAGCCGAGCTTTCGCTAGATCTCATGCGCTATCAAGACAATGTCATGGTGGGTGTTATCGATTATCTGCTGGTTGAAACCATGCAGTGGGGCGCGAAACACGGCTATCAAACCTTCAGTCTGGGCATGGCCCCGTTGGCCGGGTTAGAAAATGAAACTCACTCATCCGTTATGTCTCATCTCTGTCGATTGGCGTTTAAACATGGCGACAGGCTTTATG
>CAYGSV010000306.1:0-981 GCA_964352635.1 uncultured Algimonas sp. | reverse complement strand
GGCTTTATGGGTTTAAAGGCATTCGCCAATTCAAGAAAAAATTTAATCCAGACTGGGAGGCTGTCTATCTCATGGCACCCAAACAACGTCATATGCCGGGGGCGCTCAAAAACTTAGCGCTTATGTCAGCAGGGGGCTACAAGGGTCTCTTTAAAAAGGCCGCTTAGGGCTCGAAGCGAGTTCCAGATAGCAGAAAGCCCGCGATCTAATATGTTCCACGTCATTGTTGTCAATTGCTTGTCTTCAATGTCGCGCTCACAGATTAAATCGGCGGGCTCTGGCTCGAAAGTCTCAAAGCTTTACCTGATTTGTGCGTCCCGTTCTCTAGCAGCGTAGCTATCGTTCGTTTCGTCGCCTCAGTTTGGCTCCTCTTCGTGCAAATATAAATTAGCATATCAGGCAAAAAATTCAATTTGAGAGCGAAGGGTTATCCACCGAAGCGGGTATTTCTATCCACAATCGTGCATATTTCTTGTGGGTGGCGTGTGGATAAGAGGTCTAGTGCTAATTAGGGCATTCTCACTAACCCGCTTCGCGTGCGTCGTTCGAATGTAAATAACCCCTTGCTTTATTCTGTAACCCCGCTATGTCGCGCATCAATTCGCGTGTAGGGGCGGGTGTCTGACATATAGTCTTTCATCCATTCCGGTGAGAACTCCGATGGTCGGAGAGCTTCACACCCTACACTTGGTCAACCGGAACAAGGAGATATCCATGGCCCTACCTGAATTTTCAATGCGTCAGCTACTCGAAGCTGGTGTTCACTTTGGTCACCAAACACACCGTTGGGACCCAAAAATGGCGCCCTATATTTTTGGCGCACGCTCAAACATCCACATTTTGGATTTGTCACAAACTGTCCCGCTTTTACATCAAGCGCTAAAAGAAGTCCGTGACGTTGCCGCAAAAGGCGGTCGCGTTCTTTTTGTTGTCACTAAACGCCCTGCGTCTGAGCCATTTTCTCAAGCGGCTAAGCGTTGT
>CAYGSV010000305.1:0-3059 GCA_964352635.1 uncultured Algimonas sp. | reverse complement strand
AACTCTTTGTTTTCACCCACGTAAGAGCTGACCATTTTTTTGATTTGTTTCGTCTCAAGGAGTTGACCCAAACCGAAACCGTCCACGCCTGCATTATTAGAAATAACGGTGAGGTCTTTCGCACCACTATCGCGCAGCGCCGCAATGAGGTTTTCTGGAATACCACACAGGCCAAACCCGCCTGACATTACCGTCAGCCCGTCTTGGCAAAGGCCAGCTAGAGCCGCTTCAGCTGTTTTATAAACTTTGCTCATAATTTAACCTGCAATTCCAGCTTTCAATTGTGCCACGAAATGGTCTGCGATATCTTCGCCTTTTAATCGGCCTTCGGTATCAAACCACGCATTCAACCAGTTCAGCGCGCCCATAAAAAAGAACACATGCAAACGCGCGTCGCCGCCCCTGATAGAACCGTCAGACTGCCCGTCTTTGACAATACGCACAATGCGGCGTTCAATTTTGTTACGTCGCGATAAGACCTGATCTTTCCACTCCCCAGAGAGACTATCCACATCGGTGAGCAAAGACACGCCTGATTGTGTAAGCAAACCCACGAATTCGCGGAAGAGTTTTTCAAGATAATCGAGACCTGACTGATTATTGGCCTGTTTGCGTTTCAAAACTTCATCCATGGAATCATACGCCATGATGTGACTCTCAAACAAAATCTCTTCTTTATTTTTGACGTAATAATAAAGCGCCGCTTTTGTCAGGCCGAGAGTCTTCGCAATATCGACCATAGACGTATTGTGATAGCCCCGACGACGAAACGCACTTGCCGCAGATAGAATAACCGCACGGCGTTTTGCACTATATTGGCGCTCCCTATCAAAGGGCGCTTTTATGGCAGACTGCGTCGACATAATTCAACCTTATCACTTTAATAAATTCATCTCAATATAAATTTGACTTTAAGTTCAAATTTTATTATTTAAAATCAAATTTAGTGATAGGCCATCATGATTAAATCTAAAATCAATCCCGATAGTGAAACGTTCCGCGAAAATTACGCGGCGATGGAAACTCTTGTTGCTGACCTGCGTTCGAAAGTCGGAAAGATTGCCGAAGGCGGATCTGAACGCGCGAGAGAAAAGCATTTATCACGTGGTAAACTCCTGCCCCGTGAACGCGTTGAACGCCTCCTCGACCCAGGAACGCCATTTCTTGAACTCTCACAAATGGCCGCTTACGGCATGTATGAAGACCAAGTACCAAGTGCAGGGTTGATTACAGGGATTGGCCGCGTGTCAGGCCGCGAAGTTATGATTATCTGTAATGACGCCACGGTCAAAGGTGGCACTTATTACCCCATGACCTGTCAAAAACAGGCCCGCGCCCAAGAGATTGCCCAAAAGAACAAACTCCCCTGTATCTACCTCGTCGATAGTGGTGGCGGTAACTTGCCCAACCAAGCCGAGATTTTTCCGGGCAAGGATGACTTCGGACGGTGTTTCTACAACCAAGCGAATATGAGCGCCGAGGGCATCGCCCAAATCGCGGTCGTGATGGGAAGCTGTACGGCAGGCGGGGCGTATGTCCCTTCCATGGCGGATGAGAGCATTATCGTCGCCGACCAAGGCACGATTTTCCTCGCAGGGCCGCCTCTCGTGAAATCAGCGACAGGCGAAGATATTGATGCCGAGAGCCTCGGCGGTGGTGCGCTTCATGCGCGGACCTCTGGCGTGGTCGACCACCTCGCCGCCAATGATGCCCATGCGCTTCAAATGGCGCGGGATAGTGTCGAGACTTTAGGGGCCGCGAAACCCTCATATGAACCTGAAGAAAATCATGAACCGCCCGCTTATGATATTGATGAATTAAACGGCATCGTCCCAACAGACCTTCGCCAGCCTTATGACTGCCGCGAGGTTATTGCGCGCATTACGGACGGGTCGAAGTTCAAAGAGTTTAAAAAAGAATATGGCGAAACGCTTGTTTGTGGCTTCGCCAAAATTCATGGCTACCGTGTCGGCATCCTCGCCAATAATGGCGTGTTGTTCTGAGAGAGCGCAGTCAAAGGCGCGCATTTCATCGAGCTCTGTTGCCAACGGAAAATCCCACTTGTGTTCTTACAAAATATCACGGGCTTTATGGTCGGCTCCAAGGCCGAAGCGGGCGGCATTGCCAAACACGGGGCCAAGATGGTCCATGCTGTGGCCTGTGCGAAAGTGCCGAAATTCACGATTATCGTCGGCGGCTCTTATGGCGCAGGGAATTACGGCATGTGTGGACGGGCTTATGACCCGAACCTGATGTTCATGTGGCCCAATGCGCGTATCTCTATCATGGCCCGGGAACAGGCGGCAGATGTCCAGCCGACCGTCAGCCCTAACACCTCGAATAGGACGGACGAAGAACGCGAAGCCTTCAAAGCGCCCATTCGTGAAAGATTTGAGCGCGAGGGCCATCCCTATTTTGCAAGTGCGCGCATCTGGGATGACGGCATTATCGCCCCCACCGATACCCGCCGTGTGTTGGGATTAGGCTTAGCTATGGCGGCCAATGCACCTTTGGAGGACACCAAATTTGGTGTCTTTAGGATGTGATGATGGACATAATTCTGACAAAAATAATAACCTCTCCCCACGGGAGAGGTCGCTATGAGCGAAGCGAATTGGCGGGTGAGGGGAATAATGGCTATAGTAGTGCATATCTACCCTCATTCCCCTCACCCCGCAGCGGCGAGGCCGCGCGGACCTCTCCCCAAGGAGAGGTTTTATGACAAACAAAATCAAAAAAATCCTGATTGCCAATCGTGGTGAGATTGCGTGTCGCGTGATTAAGACGGCGCGGAAAATGGGTATTGCGACGGTTGCGGTTTATTCTGATGCTGACCGTAAAGCGTTGCATGTGCGCATGGCGGATGAGGCCGTGCATATCGGGCCGTCCCCTGCCAATGAGAGCTACCTCGTTATCGACAAACTCATCGCGGCGGCCAAAGAAACAGGCGCTGATGCAGTGCATCCGGGTTATGGCTTTCTGTCGGAAAATCCTGATTTCGTTCGTGCTTGTGAAAAAGCAGGCTTGAATTTTATTGGCCCTGCCGCGGAGAGCATGGA
>CAYGSV010000304.1:0-3071 GCA_964352635.1 uncultured Algimonas sp. | reverse complement strand
GGTTTTTAACCGTCACAAAACTCTCATAAGCGGTCTTGTAGCCGAATAAGCGATCATCATAGACTTCGTAGGGACCAATCGCGATTTCAATATTGCCATCCAAATCCATCCACGCCATTTCAGACTCGAAATACTCATCTGTTAGAAAAGAGCGTGCTCTTAGGTTTAGGAATTTCTTGAGATTTCTATTGTCGGAGAGCGCCGAAGCTTCTCTCAAAAGCTTTGCCGCAGGTTTCAAATATTCAGAATACTCGACTCTATACGCAACAGCTTTCAGTCCGCCGTCTTTTGCGCGTTTAATAACTGTATAGCCCGAGGTGAAGGCGTCTTTATCTTGCGGATTGGCTTCGATATGGGCGTTAAACTCTTCACGCGTCATATCTGTCGGATAGAACCCTGCCCCTTCGGGGCAGGGTTTTTCACCGTAAAATGGTTTTTCTTCGGCTAGTCCATCACAAGGCCCATAATGCAAATCAAACATCGCGAGTTGCACTGGCGATCCATTGACCGCAATCTCTTCACGAAGTTCAGGGTAATTCGCCCCGCGCTGCAACATATAAATTTTGGAGAGATAATCACTGGCTTCAATCAATTTATTGACAACGGCGCGTTCAGACTCGCTTAGAAAAGACGTGTCCACATCCATTTTGACTTCGGCGAACTTCTTATACTGGGCCTCTATGTCATACGCTTTTGGGGCTTCGACGACAGGCGAAGTATCTTGAACGTCAGGAATATCAACACTGCCACTGTCTGTTGCCCCTTGATTACAGGCTGTCAAAAGTGCCAGCGCTGAGGCTGCCAAAATTAAGTGTTTCATGAAGGGGTCCTATAATTTTTGTGAAATGAGTTTGGCCAGTTTATCAAGCTCTGTGCCGTCGATCATGCCACCGCCATGAGCATTGAGGGCTTCGCCCTCAAATCGCGGAATGATATGCACATGAAGATGAAAGACGGTTTGCCCTGCGGGTGCGCCGTTAAATTGCGTCACGACAATGCCAGCAGGCGAAAGGGCTTTATCCACCGCTTGAGAAACGCGTTGTACGGTTCCGAACAAACGTCCAATGTCCTTCGGGGCAAGTTCCAATAAATTTCTGACAGGGCGTTTAGGGATAACGAGGCAATGCCCGCGCGACTGCGGAAACGCATCCATAATTACAAGCGTATCTTTATCCTCATGCACTTTGGCAGCAGGCATTTCACCCGCCATAATTTTGGCAAAAACATTAGAAGGATCGTATTTAGCGTGAAGTGTCATCTTGTTGTCTCAGTCTTGGTACAGCGATGTATTTTGCGTGTGCGAGCATTAAAGGAATGAAGAACCAAAATATAGGGAATAAATAACCTAGAACAATAAGTAAGACGGAGGCGAACAATAGTAGTAAGGTTATAATTACAGGGGAAAGAAAATATAAAGGTAAGGGTAACGCGCCGAAAGAGAGAATTAATGCGCAGAAAACCGTTCCTCTCTTCCACATACCATACTTTCTTGATTTCATTGGGTCATATTCAAGAATCTCATGGTCTTGGTTCATATAGAGCGTTGCGCTTTCTAGTTCTTCTTCAGGAAGAAAAATATGAAATCCATCTAGCGCTAAATGATACCCAAGAGCGACGCCTCCATGAAAATAGTTTTTAATAAAAGGCGTGAAGCCAACCGCTTCTAATTTCCCTGAAATCACCAAAGCATTTTCGAGGCTATTTGTTTTATGGGCGAGAACTAAAGACATGTTATCCGTTTAGGGTAAGCGATGTTTTATTCCTTACGAAACGGCGTATGTTTGTCCAGAATTTTAATTTCATGCTCTACGGCTTGACGTTCGCGGAGGAGGTAGTCTTCAATGGCGGTGCGTAAACCTGGATGAGCGAGGTAATGCGCGCTATGTGTGGTAACGGGTTCATATCCGCGTGCGAGTTTATGTTCGCCTTGTGCGCCCGCTTCCACGCGGGGCAGACCCAATTCTAACCCGGCTTCGATGGCTTGATAATAGCAGAGCTCAAAATGCAAAAATGGTTTATGAACAAGCGCGCCCCAGTTCCGTCCATAAAGTGCGTCGGACCCAATGAAATTGAGCGCCGCTGCTATCGGCTCGCCGTCCATCCACGCCATGACGAGGCAAATATCGTCACGCATCGTCTGTTGCATAATGTCAAAGAATTGACGGTTGAGATAAGGTCGTCCCCATTTCCGCTGCCCTGTATCCAGATAGCATTGATAGAATATATCCCAATGCTCATCTTTCATATCATCGCCCGTTAGGCGTTTTATAATGACGTCCTCTTGGGCGGCTTTGCGCTCTTTGCGAATGTTTTTGCGCTTTCGGCTCGCGAGAGACTTTAGAAAATCATCAAAGCTGTTGTAATCCCGATTGATGAAATGAAATTGCCTATCCTCACGCGCGGCAAAACCAAGATCTTTCAGTGCGGTCCTGTCATCATCTTGTAAGAAGGTGAGGTGTACGCCCGACATATCCCACTGTTCACAGGCCGAGACCATTGCGGTTGCTAAGGCGCGTTTATGGTCAATAGATTTTGCTAATAATCTTGGTCCTGTCGCAGGGGTGAAGGGCACGGAACATTGCAATTTAGGATAATACGCCCCGCCCGCACGTTGCAGCGCATCCGCCCAAGCATGGTCAAACACATATTCGCCTTGGCTATGAAACTTTGCATAAAGCGGGGCGGCACCGAGGGATTGCCCAGTTTCTTCCTCAAGCCAAATATGGCGCGGCACCCAACCCGTTTCTTCTATGGCACATCCGCTTTCTTCGAGTGCATTTAGAAATCGCCACGATAAAAATGGATGTGACCCTTGAGGCAGGTGCGCGTCCCATGCGGTCTCAGATACCTCATTTATTCGGGTTAAAATCCGCGCATTATACTGTGGGGAGGGCTCACTCATCTCAATAGATACGACGCAAAGCTAATCAAGTTCACCAAGCGCCTGCATCAGACGTAATTTATAAATCGCCGCAATGGTCAGGGCATCCGTGATATAACCATTTTCAACAGCTTGGTAGGCGTCCTCAATCGTGATGGATACAACGGTAATATCCTCTGTGTCTTCGGGG
>CAYGSV010000303.1:0-3073 GCA_964352635.1 uncultured Algimonas sp. | reverse complement strand
ACTATGACACCTTTGGGAATATTCTCTCTCGGGAGTTCATGTCAGGCGGCGCGCTGAGCCGCACTATCGACTTGCAATATGACGCGAAGAACCGTGTTTATAACAGCGTTGATAGCCAAGCCGTCGGTACAGGGTTCGGCAATAGCGGGACAGGCTCTCGCACGGTGGGCTATGACAGTCGCGGTAATGTCACAACGCTTGGCACCATGGCCTTTGCCTATGACTATACCTCAAAGACTCTGCGGCCATAATCTGCTATGTTGTCCGTATGGCTAATGATGTAGAGTTAGCCCGCGATGTTTATGGCGGCGCGCCGAGCTTGCAGTATGAGACCCGCAAGCTGATGGAGCAGTTATCCGAGGACTTGGGCACAAGACTGGACTGGGTGGCGAGTCGTAACCTTCGCGTAGGGACGTGATAAAGCGTTTACAAGAGCCCGTAGGGTGCAGGGAATAATTATGGAAAGGGTAACAAAGAGTTACCCACAAGTATTTAGAACGCTGAAAACGCTCTATCGACTGCTTCCAAATTGTTTCCAAAACTCAAACCCAAAAATCACGTCACCAATAGGATAGTCGTAAGTCATTAAAATTATTGATAAAAATGGTGCCCCCACACGGGGTGCCCATCGTCCTGAGAACCTAATTATTACAATTATTTAGCCGTTCATGCAAGGCGTTTGTGAGGCAATAAGTTAGGGTGTTTGTGAGGCATCGCTTGTAGGTTAAAATGCTGGATATATTCTAATGGCCGATTGGCGTTGAAGCCTAAATTAATTGATTATACCGAAGTAATGATTTTATCATTGTTACTCCAGGCGGAGGTCTCCCATAACTCCAGTATTCTCCGGATTTGCAAAGCCCATAGTCATTGAATTTACCTGAGTATTCTCCATATGCATCGTCGGGGTTTCTGTTTCGAACAAACACATTAATCCATTCAGTTTCACCATATATAAATGCAATCTCAGAATTTCGGTTTACAGAAAATGTGGCAAATTCTGATGCTACCCATCCTGCTTCAATTATAGCCCTACAAAGATCGTTTTGAATCGAAAATAAATTATTTTCAACAAGGGCTGAATAAAGGTGTTTGCATACTCTTCTTGGGTCGCGATTCTTGAAGCCACTTCTTCTCTTCACAAAGTCAGGACAATCACATTTGAGCTTTTGAAGGTTTATGAAGTATTCATTTCCAGACCAATTTGAAATGACTTTACCCTTAACATTAGGAGATGTTTCGGGAATATACACATCAGGATTATCGATAAGCTCAATTTGTAAATTTGCTTCTACATTAGGCGAATAAATATCGATATTTTCGTGTTGGTTTGCTGGCTGTTTTATAGAGAGATTTTTCTGCTTACTTAATGTAGATTTGCGTTTAAACATACTAAACATTTTCACTCCTGCAAAACATACTATAGGCTTGATTGACCTCTAATAAAATTCGAGTTGACAAAACAATATCTGAGACGACTATTCACACCCAATAGAAAATTGTATTACGCATTTTAACGTACGCTTAAAACCGGTTTTTTTGCTGATTACCTCTAAGTGGGTAGGGGGTATTAGATTGTTTAAAATTTTTTTGGGAATTTTAGAGGAAAATATTATGATAAAAGAGACATCTATCTTGCTGATTGCTACTCTTCTTGTAACATCTTGCGCAAGCATGCCAGAGGTGCAGCCTTTTGATGCCCAAAAAATATCTTCGCTGTCTGTAGCAGAAGCTAAAGAGATCTTTGTGAATTTTGTAGATAGCAAAGACGATATGTTCTTAGACTCGATTTCCGACGAGCTTATCGTTATCTCATCCACAAATAAAGAGGATGTAGTGGCTTGTACAGTCGGCTTTGGTGATACTTTTAGGTCGGCCAAAAGTAAGTTCTACTTTAGAAATAATAAGGGTATGTGGTCTGTTAGATCAGAGCATTCTGGAAGAGCTGGTATCGGAGGCAAGTCTGAAGTCGTCGAACTTAGAGGTGTAGATATTCCATGTGAGAGTACAGGGTATGTAGAAAAATCTATTTTTCAAATGCTCTAATCGAGAGTCTTTAAATCACTCCGAAAGGAAATTCAGCTCATTTCTTGTACTCTTTTACTTATTTACCGTCCAATTCCTCGACTACGCCCTGCATCCCAATCAATGCCGCCGCCACTCAATACGCGGCCTTTGACGCGCTTGCCCCACTTCTGGGCGTGAGTGCTCTCCCACGGCACCAGATAGAAAGCCCGTTGCGTCTCAATCATCGCGTGGGGGCCGTGGGGGAGTTCGTATTTCTGCGAGACTGTGCCCTCAATCAATCGTCCTGACTGCGCCGCAACATGCGCCTTGCCCGTCATGCTCTCCAGCTTCTCCGTTGCGGCATTGAACCCTTCCGTCTCTAGGGCGTTCAAATAGCCGCGCTTATATATGATAGAGGTCTTCTGCTCGTCTTGGCTTAGCTCTGCATAGCCTCGCTCAATTAGCCATGTGCGGCGCTGCTGGAATGCTGTGTCCAGCTCTTTCGCGAACGCGCTCGACTTTGTGCTTATGCCTGCTAGTCCACCTCGTCCCCAGCTCACTTGTGCGCGGTCCAGCCAAGTCGCACCGGGGCTTTCAAGCTGTGCCTCCAAGTCTTGGCGCGAAAGCAGCTTCACGCCTGACGCGCGGCCTTGTTTCAAGTCCAGCGAGATTGCTCGTTCTTCAAAGTCATCTGGCACGCGCCATTGAATGGCATCGCCGTCTTCGCCTTTCATAGTGACCGTGACGATGCCAGCCTTAGTAAGCGTGGCTAAGCGTAATTCGTGAGACCGCAAGTGCGCGGCGAGCTGTCTCTTACTTGGGTCTCTCCACCCATTGCCTGCACTCATGTGAACGTCAAACATGCCGACAAGTCCGTTACGAGGCTTGCTATGATAATCCTTGCCCGCCGCAAGGGCCTGAATGTTTCGGTCAACTGTGCGCAAGTTGGGCGGCGAGACTTCAATGATAGAGCCAACCTTGGCAGCTTCACCCGCCCGCGTGTCCATGCCCGTCTCAACCGTGCTGACATAGCCGTCAGTACCGTCGATAATGAACCGCACCTTGC
>CAYGSV010000302.1:0-3100 GCA_964352635.1 uncultured Algimonas sp. | reverse complement strand
GAATAACGGCGCGCTGAATCACGCGGTGGAAGCCTGCGGTTGGGCGCGCTTCTTCGAAATCTTCAACGGTCAAAGACGCAAGATCTTCGTCGAGATAGCGCGTCACATCTGCGCGCAAACTTTGTATATCAACGTCGCACGCCGTAATAACGGCAGCGGCGTCTTTGTCTTCTAAGAGAGCCAGCAGTAAATGCTCTAGCGTGGCCAGTTCGTGTTTACGATCTGTGGCCAGCGTTAAGGCACGATGGATGGTCTCTTCCAAGACGGGGGAAAATGAAGCCATTTAATGTTCCTTCATTCTGACCATTAGATTTGGGCGGTTTATTTCCGAAATCAAGGTCTCTCTATGTCGCGTCCGCATTACAGTTTCGTGAGCTGTAATTTTCAGCGCTAACTCCGTTACACTCACTCTTTTTCTAAAGTGCATTGTAGCGGGTGTTGATTGCGTTTGGCCGCATCCATGACTTGCGCCACTTTGGTTTCGGCCACTTCAAAAGTATATACGCCGCAGGTGCCAATACCGCTTTGATGAACATTCAACATTATCTGAGTGGCTTCTTCGGATGTCTTTTTGAAAATCCCCATGAGGATGGAAACGACGAACTCCATCGGGGTGTAATCGTCATTCATCAACAGGACGCGATACATAGACGGTTTTTTGGTTTTAGGCTTAACAATGGTGGCAACACCGCGTTCAGGCGTATCGTCACCGCCCTCGCCATCTTCTTGGCCATTCAATATTATCGGAATCAACTGTGTCATTGTCCCTAATGTAGGGCTTTGAACGCCTTTGAAAAGGGGCAAGAGAGTCGCAAATGGGGACGATTACTCGTCTTTTGGCAGTATAGAACCGTCAATCACAGTCTTATAGTCATATTGAAGCGCGGCTGTGACGGTTATGGTCTGCGGGCCTGAGAGTAAGGTCATATTAAGCGCATTGTTTGAAGAACTCGGCCCAGATGTTTCCATTGAGCCTTCATCGACAACATCACGTAAAACTTCACTCGCTGTCCTTCGGCGTGCACCTGTAACAACGATTTCGTCTTGAGAACCGTCCCAATTCATTCTCTCCTGTGTAGCCACCATTTGTGGCGGAGGCGGTGGCGCGGCAACAAAGCCATCTTCCGCATAAACATTTACGCCCGCCTTATTGACAATAGCGGGCTGCGGGCCGAAGCGCCCTGTTCGCGCAGGTCTGCCGATATAAAACCCAACAATCTCTTGCAATTCGGCCTTTGTAATGCGCGCAATCATTTCGGCTTTGCGCCGCGCATCGCTCACGGCTTTCGAGGCCGCTTCCTGATAAAGCGCATCGTAATTTGTATAGTCATAACCAAAGAGCTGGGCATTTTCTGCGCCGACTTGGGCCAAGGCTTGCAACACATCCCCCGCCGCATCGGGCGGGCTGAGGCGGATAACCATATTTGAACTCACTTCTATTTCCGTGGCATTACAAACGGATTGCGCCAGACGCGGTTTGGGATCTCGGCGCTTTGTTTTGGTGTCACCTTGATCATCAAGACGTTTATTAAAGAAATAATCGGCCCTGATTTGATTATGCCGCTGCCAAGCCAGTTGGTTTTCATTACGGCAATTCTGATCATATTGCGGCGTAGACCGAAGAGCCGTGAACCCGGTTTCTGCAGAGCGACCGACCAATACCTCTTGGATATTATTGATGGTCTCAGAGACTTCATTAAAGGCTGCGGACTCGTTTTTATTCTCGGATGATATACGTGCCGTAATCACGGCGATATCGGGTGTCGCCCTAACCTCTCCTTTACCTGTTACGGCCAGAGGTTCGGCTTTGAACGGGATGGGTTCTTCGTCTTCGCGATCATATTGGAGCCAGTCCATATAATCTTCGGCGTCACCAATATCGACATAGACGCGGTCATCTTGTGTAGGTTGGCAAGCCACACAAAGGAGCGCCGCCAGTGAAACTGCGACGCCCTTATTCATAGGTGAACTCGAGTGATATTGCAGCCGAGACGACCTGCATTCCCGCTTTCAGGTTTATGTCCGTCACTTCAACAGGGTCACCGCCTTCGACGAGTTGCGAGCTTTCGCCTGCTCCAGATGTGCTGATACTTGGTGGGCTGACGCTTCGCTGATCATAAGTCGCGCGGTAATTATCGAGGTCGAGCACGCCAGAAATCGTGGCGCCTGCGGCGGCGGCCAGACGGTCCGCTTTCTCTCGCGCATTTTTCACGGCCAGCTCACCCGCTTGTAATTCAATCTCGTCGATATTCTTAATGCGATAACCTTCGAGCTTAAGCCGAATAGCCCCTGCCTTGGAAAACCGTGCCAGCGCAATCCCCGCATCATCAGGCGGTCCACCCGTAAAGGTAAAAGAGAGTGACGCTTGTTGGGCAATATCTTCGCAGACCCGTTTCTTGACCCGCAGCTCCCCTTTGCGGAGCGTTGTATTGGTACGATCTGCTTCTTGGTTGAACAAAAGACATTCAGGGTCTTTCACGCCAATCGTATTAACCGAAGCAAAGTTAAATTCAGAGGTCGTCAGCGTGTCGATATCTTTGATGCCCTCTTGCATAGCGTTGACGATATCCGCCAAAGCATTCATCGCAATTTGCGCGTCATCATCCTGTTTAATGATAGCACCCGACAGAACAAAAGTATCAGGCATGACTTCGACTTCACCGACACCCGTCACGGCCAAAGTTTTCACCGTCTCCTCATTCAGTTCGGTGGTTGTCGGCTGGCAAGCTGCCAGAAACAAAAGGCTAGTCGCAAATCCTAATAAAGCTGATGTTTTCATAACGTCCTCCCACCGCAACTATGAAGCGCAATAAATTACGGTCAAGGGCAAAAAGACAAGGCTTGCGCCTTACCCTGTTTCAGTTCATCACATTTCATGTCTTATGTTTCGACCCGTTTTGCTCTCACAATCAGTACCGCATTTTTAGCGTCAGTTAGTCTTGTCGCCTGCAGTAACCCATCCCCAAAACTCTCTGAGAGTGACGTTGCTCTGGCGGAGAGTTTTGACGAACAACAATTAAACCTGCTGACGGATGTAAAAGCATTCTGTGAAACTGTATCTGAAAAATATATGTATATTGATTAGTTAAATGGAAACTGG
>CAYGSV010000301.1:0-3105 GCA_964352635.1 uncultured Algimonas sp. | reverse complement strand
TTTAGAGGCTGCTCACAATGGGACGCTTTATCTGGATGAAGTCGCGGATATGCCCACTGAAACGCAAGGAAAGTTGCTGAGGTTACTGGTCGAACAAAGGTTCCAACGCATAGGCGGTCATGTCGATGTTCAAGTAGATGTCCGCGTTATTACGTCGAGTTCGCATGACCTGACTAAAGATGTAGAAGCAGGTCAATTCAGAGAAGACCTATTCCATCGGTTGAACGTGATGCCATTGGAAGCGCCTGCTTTGGGCGAACGCCGAGAAGATATTCCTCTCCTCGTTAATCACTTTATTACTCAATTAGCGTCCTCGACAGGCCTACCCGCCCGTCAAATAGGCGATGACGCAATGGCGGCACTACAAGCACATGATTGGCCTGGCAATGTCCGCCAGCTGAGGAATAATGTGGAGCGTCTCTTAATCTTGGCAACAGGTGAGCCGAGTCAACCTATTACGCTTGAAACCCTACCACCTGAAGTTTCAGTTGTTCGCTCTACGGGCGGCAGTTCTGACTCTGAAAAAATGATATCCATGCCATTGCGAGACGCGCGCGAGCATTTTGAGCGTGAATACTTGCAGGCGCAAATTGACCGGTTTGACGGGAATATCTCCAAAACTGCGAGTTTTGTCGGGATGGAGCGTTCTGCCTTGCACCGAAAGCTAAAGTCGCTAGGTTTAGGGGCAAATGGGGGCAGTAACGCCTCTTAGGACAAGAAGCGAATAATCTTTGGTTATCCGCGAAAGGGTGAGGGCTCATGCGGGTCATTATTTGCGGTGCAGGACGTGTAGGCTACGGCCTCGCGACACGACTGGCAGGTGAAAACAACACCGTAACGGTGATTGATCTCTCGCCTGATCTTATCAGACAAATTACAACAGACCTTGATGTACGCGGCGTTGTTGGCAATGGCGCTCACCCTGACGTTCTTGTGCGTGCTGGAGTCCAAAACACAGATATGATTATCGCTGTGACCTATTCTGATGAGGTCAATATGATCGCCTGTCAGGTCGCACACTCTCTTTTTGACGTTCCCACTAAAATCGCTCGGGTGAGGGCGCAAAGCTATCTCGATCAGCAATGGAACGACCTCTACAGCCGCGAAAACATGCCGATTGATATTATTATCTCTCCAGAGATTGAAATCGGGAAGGCGATTCTGCGACGGTTGAATACGCCTGGGGCCTTTAATGTCGTGCCGTTTTCCAATGGGCAGGTGCTCCTGTTAGGCGTGAAAATTCGCGAAGACTGTCCGATTGTGGATACGCCCATACGTCAAATTCCTGATTTATTCGAAGGCTTACATGCGGCGATCGTCGGTATTAAACGCGATGGCGGTGTTTTTGCGCCAACACCAGATGACCCGCTCAATGTTGGGGATGATGCGTATTTTGTGACAAAAACTGAACATGCCAGTCGCCTTTTAGAAGTCATTGGCATTCATCAAGCGAAAGCCCGCCAAGTCGTGATTGTTGGAGCGGGTAACGTCGGCCAATATGTGGCCAAAGAGTTGGAGCATGTTGCGGGGGTGCGCGTGCGTATGATTGAGCGCGATAAAGAACGCGCTGAACACGCCGCCGAAGATCTCACGCGAACCGTTATCTTAAATGGCGATGCAATGTCGGCCTCTATTCAAGAAGAGGCGGGCGTGGGTAATTCGGAAACCGTTATCTGCCTGACGAATGATGATAAAATCAATATTCTCTCTGCGGTGCTGGCCAAGAAAATTGGCGCGCGTAATACGATTAGTCTTATCAATGAAGTCTCGATGCAGGAAATGCAGTCAGAGCTCGGCATCGATATGGTGATCGACCCGCGTGCGAGTACGATTTCTTCAATCCTGCGCCATGTGCGTCGTGGTCGGATTTTGGATGTATATTCCCTCGAAAATGGTGGGGCAGAAGTCATGGAAGGCGAGGTTCTAGAAACGTCTCCTTTGGCCGGGAAAGCCCTACGCGACGCTGACCTTCCTGATGATATTACCATCGGCGCCGTTGTTCATGAGGGCGTTGTAAAGTTTCCAGAACCCGACTTAGTCATCAAACAAGGCGATAAAATCGTCTTATTGGCGGAAAAATCGGCCATGAAAGCCATTGAAGCCTTGTTCAGGGTTAGTTCGGACTATTTCTAGCGCCTATGGCTGTCACCCGCATACTTTTATGGTTGGGTTACGCCGCCATATTGATGTCTGGCTTATTAGCCTTTGGCATGTTGAGCGCGCTTTTCATGCTCGACTTCAACATGGTTGTCGTGATGGGATCTGTCGGGGTTGGCGTCTTTGCTTTGGGGGCTCTTTTTGTTCTGACGACGGTGAACACGCCGTCTCAGGAAACCAATAGTGACGCGCTTTTATTTCTCTTATTATTCTGGTTATTGGCCCCGATTATAGGCTCTCTTCCCTTCGTGATAGCCCAACCCGACGCAGGTTGGGTGCGGAGCTATTTTACTGCCGTCAGTGCGATTACAACAACAGGCGCGACGGGCTATGTCACAGATAATTTGCAGCCCACTTTAATCGTGTGGCAGTCCGTTCTTCAATTTGTCGGTGGAGTTTCTGTTGCGACTTTTGCGGTGGTTGTTCTAGCGTCTTTGAACCTCACGGGGACGGGGGTGCATCGTTCGAACCTCTTTACGCTAAAAAAGGGAGACTTGTTCACACGCCTTTTCGGTATTGGCCGCGTTATCGCGGGTATCTATCTTTTCGTAGCGTCGATTTGTTTCATCCTCATGACCCTCACAGGCACACCTGTTTTCGAAGCTTTCTGCCTCTCTCTAACGGGTGTATCGACAGGGGGCATGACGCCACGGTCTGAGGATATGTTTCTTTATGTGCCGGGCCTAGCGGCCTTTGTCCTCGCGATTAGCTGTGCCTTGGGCGCAGTGAATGTCTCGGTGCTTTGGGACGTTTTGCGGATGCGGAATTGGCGTAATACGCGACGCTTGCTCTCGAATATTGAGCACCGCGTTTTGGCTTTCATCGGACTGACCCTCACTCTAATTGGCCTATTTTACGCGGGCCTTCAAAATTTCTTCCCCACGCTCCTCGAAGCCATTTTCTTTGTCAGCTCGGCAGGCTTTATTTATGATCCGATTAGCCTAGAGC
>CAYGSV010000300.1:0-3119 GCA_964352635.1 uncultured Algimonas sp. | reverse complement strand
CTTATAGACTCACATATGATTTTGTAAATATCGTATGAACATAAATTAGCTCATGCGGAGATTACAAAATGAACGCCCCCGTTACAAATACGAATAGCCCTATTCCTCGCCATCGCGTGCTTGCGAAAGTCGTCGCTGACAATGCCGCGAATTATGCTGACGTCCTCACACCTGACGCCCTTCTCTTTCTGGCTGACCTTGAGCGGCGCTTTGGCCCGCAACGTAAAATCTTGCTCGAAAATCGTCGTTTGCAACAAGAACGCTTTGATGATGGTGAGATGCCGACACAGCCCCTTGAGACAGAACACATTAGAAATTCAGTCTGGGAAGTCGCGCCTTACCCCGCCGCCCTGCAAGACCGACGCGTTGAAATAACCGGACCAGTAGATAGAAAAATGATGATCAATGCGCTGAACTCAGGCGCAAAAATGTTCATGGCCGATTTCGAAGATGCCAGCTCTCCGACATTTGAAAACATGATGTCGGGTCAGATTAACATGCGCGATTATGCTCGGGGAAACTTGACACTCAAGACCGATAAGAAGTCTTACGCGCTCAACACGGAGACCGCGACAATGCTCGTGCGTCCCCGTGGCTGGCACCTCGAAGAGCGCCACATCATCGTAGATGGAAAACCGATGAGCGCAGCGCTATGTGATTTCGGCTTACACTTCTTCCATAACGGCAAAGCCCTTGCGGAAAGTAGGAAAGGCCCGTTCTACTACTTACCGAAAATTGAGAGCTATCAAGAAGCGCGCCTGTGGAATGATGTCTTCAACTTCTCCCAAGCCGTCATGGATATCCCTAATGGCACAATCAAATCGACCGTGTTGATTGAGACATTACCAGCTGCGTTCCAGATGGAAGAAATTCTCTATGTCCTGCGCAATCACATCACAGGCCTAAATTGCGGGCGTTGGGATTATATCTTCTCCTACATCAAAACGCTTCGCGCCCATAAGGACTTCGTCTTACCAGATCGAGCGCAAGTCGGAATGGACCGGGCCTTCCTGTCCGCCTATGCGACGCGTCTCGTTGAAGTCTGTCATAAACGCCGCGCTCATGCGATGGGCGGTATGGCGGCGCAAATTCCTGTCAAGAATGATGAAGCCGCAAACACAGCCGCTTTTGACAAAGTCCGTGCAGATAAAGCCCGCGAAGCCGAAATCGGGCATGACGGCACCTGGGTCGCGCATCCAGACCTCGTCCCTGTCGCGATGGATGTCTTCAATGACGTCATGCCGTCTAAGCACCAAATTCACAAAAAGCGCCAAAACGCGCGTGTGAGTGATGACGATATGATTGCCCCGCATACAGGCACCATTACCGAAGCGGGTGTCCGCACCAATATCGAAGTCGGCATTCGCTATATCGCGGCATGGCTGCAAGGGCGCGGTGCAGTGCCTATCCATAATTTGATGGAAGATGCCGCTACTGCGGAAATCTCTCGCACGCAAATCTGGCAATGGCTCCGTCACGGCGCCAGCGTCGAGATGGAAGGCGACTTCCGCGAGACCCTCACCACGCGTCTCTATGATCGCCTGTTCAATGAAGAGATTGCCAAGCTTAAATCCGAACTCGGCGAAGACGGCTTCAAAGATAATCGCTTCGATGACGCGGCGAATATCTTCAACCAAACAGCGACGGCAGCAGACCTGCCTGACTTCCTCACACTCCCTGCTTACGACCTTCTGAAAGGATAAAGACAATGACATATTCACAAACAATGACCGAGCTTCAGACGCGTTACCCGAACGGCGCGCCTGCGGGGATAAACCTCGAAGACCTCGCACAACTCAAAACGCAAAACACATTCGAGACGCATCTCGATATCGCCAAAGCCATGGCCACCGTGATGCGCCAAGACATGGCGGCCTATGACGCGGATAGCAGCGCTTTCACACAGTCGCTGGGCTGCTGGTCTGGCTTCCACGCGCAACAAATGATGCGTGCGATTAAACGCCAAAAAGGCACACTGGATAAAGCCTATGTCTATCTCTCCGGCTGGATGGTCGCGGGGCTTCGCAACCGCTTTGGCCACCTGCCCGATCAGTCCATGCATGAGAAAACCTCTGTCGTAGACCTCATCCAAGAAATCTATACGAGCCTGCGTCAAGCCGATGAAGTCGATCTCAATGACCTGTTCGCGGAATTAAAAACCACGGATAATCGCGACGCCGTGATTGCCAAAATCGACGGATTCGAAAGCTATGTCCGCCCGATTATCGCGGATATTGATGCGGGTTTCGGGAATGTCCATGCGACCTACCTCCTTGCGAAAGAGATGATCAAAGCGGGCGCGTGCTGCATCCAAATTGAAAACCAAGTCTCTGACGCCAAGCAATGCGGCCACCAAGACGGCAAAGTCACAGTCCCACGCGAAGACTTCATCGAGAAGCTCCGCGCCGTGCGTATGGCCTTTGAGGAACTTGGCGTGACAGACGGCGTTATCGTTGCTCGCACAGACTCTCTCGGCGCGGGCCTAACGCAGAAAATTCCTGTGTCACGCGAAGCCGGAGACCATGCGGCGGAATATACGAAATGGCTAGAGACAACGCCTGTCTCTGACCTCAACCAACTTTCCGAAGGTGAGATGGCTATTCAGCTTGACGGTCAACTTTGCAAACCTGTGCGCCTGCCTAATGGCCTCTATAAATTCCAAGCCGACACAGGCGAGGAACGCGTGATTGAAGACTGTATTGCGAGCCTCAATGAAGGCGGCGCGGACCTGCTCTGGATTGAAACGGCCACGCCGAATGTCGCACAAATCGCCAATATGGTAAACCGCATTCGCGAGAAAGCGCCCCATGCCAAGCTGACTTATAATAACAGCCCCTCCTTTAACTGGACGCTGAACCTCCGAAAGCAGGTCCGCGAAGATTGGATTGCAGCGGCCACAATTCAGCCCGGCGATTACCCCGACAGCACGCAGCTCATGTCCTCGGCCTATGATGAAGACCCGCTCGGCCTCGAAGCGGATCGTCGTCTTCAAAGCTTCCAAACGGATATCGCGCGCGAAGCGGGCGTGTTCCATAACCTCATTACCCTGCCGACCTTCCACGGCACGGCCAAGGTGATGAACGACCTGTCAGAAGGCTATTTCGGCGAGCAGAAAATGT
>CAYGSV010000299.1:596-3125 GCA_964352635.1 uncultured Algimonas sp. | reverse complement strand
CGAACTATAATCCGCTACGTCCCCGCGATACGTCATACTTTTTGTAACTAGAAATCCAGAGGCGATGAAAAAGAGATTCACGGCTAAATAACTGAACCCATAATCAAAAAATATGCGCGGTTCGGCGTTAATATCGCGATTGGCAATCACGCTCGCATGACCAATCATAACGAGCGAAGCCATTAAGAGACGTAATGGCGTGAAAAAGTTATCGTGCCCGTCTCGAATTCGGACAGGCGTATTTAGCATTTGCCAAAGTGACAAACGGCCAAAAAACCCAGTATTTTCAGTGCTTTCACGCATGATGTCGCAGAAAACGCTCCTTACCAAAACATCTCAATAGAAGATGTGCGTTAATATAAGCAAAAAACACGCCATTTTGTGTGGTGTGAGCACTTTAGCAATGACGGCTTTGCAGATATGCGCTGAAATTGCGCTTGCTCTAGCGGGCTAAAACCCCCATTTAGCGTGCTATGGCTACACTGATTGACACGTCCAAAAACCTACGCCCGCGCCATCCGGAAAAGGCGAACCGTCCTGACACGGAAGTGCTCCGCAAGCCCGCTTGGATTCGCGTGAAAGCGCCGACGTCAAAGGGCTATGCCGTGACACGCAAAATCGTCAAAGACAAAGGCCTTGTGACGGTTTGTGAAGAGGCGAGCTGTCCGAATATCGGTGAGTGTTGGGAGAAATCTCACGCGACCTTTATGATACTCGGCGAGATTTGCACCCGCGCCTGTGCATTCTGCAATGTCTCTACGGGGTTACCGCAAGATGTCGATGCGTATGAGCCTAAGAAAATTGCCGAAGCCGTCAAAGAGATGGGCTTGCAACATGTCGTGATTACGTCCGTTGACCGCGATGATTTGGCCGATGGTGGGGCGCAACATTTCGTTGACGTTATCGAAGCGATCCGTGCGAAATCCCCCAAGACAACCATTGAAATTTTAACGCCTGATTTCCTTCGGAAAGAGGGCGCCGCAGAGACAGTTATTGATGCGCGACCTGATGTGTTCAACCACAATCTTGAAACGGTGCCTCGTCTCTATCTTTCTATTCGTCCTGGTGCGCGTTATTTCCATTCCTTGCGTCTTTTGGAGCGCGTTAAAGAGCGTGACCCATCACAGTTTACGAAGTCAGGTTTGATGGTCGGCCTTGGTGAAACCAAAGAAGAGGTCATGCAGGTAATGGATGACATGCGGAGTGCAGGCATCGATTTCTTGACGATTGGGCAGTATCTCCAGCCGACTCGCAAACACGCAGCTGTTGATCGTTTCGTCACGCCTGAAGAGTTTAAAGCCTATGAAACGATTGCGAAAGCGAAAGGCTTCTTGCTTGTTTCCGCGAGCCCGCTGACACGGTCTAGTTATCATGCCGATAGCGACTTCGCTAAGTTACAGGCGGCGAGAATAGCGCTTCATTCCTAATGCCGTCTGCTGCCTTTACGAAACATATTCGACACGCGCCTGATGACTTAGTTGCCATGGTCTCTAATGTCGAAGAATATCCGAAATTCATCAACCTCATTTCTAATTTGCGTATTACGAAACAATTGAATGAGACTGATTTCGAAGCCGAGGCCATTGTGGCGTACAAATCAATCCGCCAGACATTTAAGTCGCTAATCCATGTTGATAAAGATCGACGCTTTATCCGCGTGACGAAAGCGGAAAAGGGCGGGGCGGTTAAAAACCTCGAAAACCGTTGGACATTTCACGAGCTTTCAGACGGGACTACGCTTGTTGATTTTTATGTGGACGTGACCCTAAAGGCCTTCCCACTTAACATTCTAATCCGTGACAAATTTGAAAAAGCTTCTGTCGATATAATGAATGCCTTTGAACGTCGCGCGAGAGAAGTATGCAAACATATCAAACTCACAGAAGGCTTTGATTTGGCTGCTGAGAAATCCAATTTAGGTTTGGTTTAGCGCCGCTTTTAAAGCCCTCAAAGCCTCATAACAGGTTACATTGCGCACTTTGTTCCGGCCCAAATCCCCAAACTCATGAAGTGTTGCCATTGGCTCTTTGCCTTTTTGGGCCAGACCAATCCAAACCGTACCAATGGGTTTTTCTTCTGAGCCACCGCCCGGACCTGCGACGCCTGTGACAGAGATGGCAATATCCACATCGAGGCGTTCAATAGCACCCGCCGCCATGCGTCTAGCAACGCGTTCACTGACGGCGCCGTATTTTCCGAGGGTCGAGGGAGGAACGCCCAAGAGCTTGGTTTTGATTTGATTATCATAGGCAATAATGCCACCTTTAAACGGCGTAGATGATCCTGGAATTGATGTAATCGCAGCCCCAATCAGACCGCCCGTACAACTCTCTGCCGTGGCAATACGCAGACCTTTTTCAGTCGCGAGGGCTATGACCTCTGCGGAAAGGGCAGAGATGTCTTTCAGTGTTACGGTCGTCATTCGGGCAACACAATCGTGGCAGAGGCTTGCGCGGCTAATCCTTCTCCGCGCCCTGTAAAGCCTAGCTTTTCAGTCGTAGTGGCTTTCACGCTCACACGGTTTAGCGA
>CAYGSV010000299.1:0-586 GCA_964352635.1 uncultured Algimonas sp. | reverse complement strand
TATACAGTATAGTTTCTGTGGCTGTGGGGCTCTCCCGCTCACTGTGTAGAGAGAGAGCGCAAAGCTCTGCGATGCGCGCGCGCATGGCCTCTCGGTGAGGCTTCACTTTGGGTTTCTCGCAAATCAATGTGACATCGACATGTTGTAAAACACCCCCGCGTGATTTCATGGCGTCTAAGGCGAATAAGAGAAACTTATCTGACGCCGCGCCTTTCCATTTGGGGTCAGACGGAGGGAAATGATCGCCAATATCACCAAAGGCAAGAGCGCCGAGGATAGCATCGGTGAGGGCATGTAACCCCGCATCTGCATCGGAATGGCCTTTTAAAGAATAACCGCACTCTATCGGAACACCGCAAAGCCAAAGTGTTCCGCCATCTTCAAATTGGTGAACGTCAAAACCTGAGCCAGTGGCGATATAAGTAGAACGTTTCATCATGTTTTCGGCTTTAGCAAAGTCTTCGGGATAGGTCAGTTTGAAATTACGCTCTTGTCCGTCCGTGAAGGCGATAGACAGGCCTGATTTGTGAGCAATGGCAATGTCATCTGCAAAGGCTTGCCCCTCTTCAACCGTGTTGAAAGCGGA
>CAYGSV010000298.1:0-3132 GCA_964352635.1 uncultured Algimonas sp. | reverse complement strand
ATATCGCTCCGAATAAGATAAGGCGCCTATCTTTTAGTAATCCAAAACGCCCGCTGGCGGCGGTTAAGATATGCAAGATAAGCCCATAGCGTAAGGTCCAAATACCGCCTTGGACCAAGCACATATAACGGGCATCATCGAGCAACCCCTCTAATGGAATGCCCGGATCGATACAAAAAACGGTAAGGGCGACATATTTTGTTAATCGTGCCCAAAGCTCTAATCCTTGGTCAGGTGGCGTTCCGAACAATGGAAATAGGATGAATAAAGTTGCGAGGGTTAAAAAGGCGAGTGCGGGTATGTTTCTCCAAAACCGAGAAGACAGATAAGCCATACCGCTTCGCCCTTGGCTTGTGGACCTAAGCGCAAGCATGCCTGAGATAAAAAAGAGAAGCTGAATACCAATCCAGCTTGGATCATATCCATATACATTCAGAATTTCTTGCGTGCCAGGCCCTAGCGGCATGGTTGACGCATATCCCATCGCAATCACTAAAACGATAGCCAAGCGAACAGCATTGAGCCGCCCTAACAGAGGGGAGCCCTGTGCGTTCAGCGCAGTATTTGAAGGACCAGCCAGCATAAAAATTCCAAATTCGCGTTACATTTACGCTAAAACCTAAAAAATTCTGTTACCAAACAAAGGATTAGAGGCGGATATCAGCTTTATATAACACTGATTGCTTTTATATGTTGATTAAATCAAAATGTTGTATATATATAACATTATGATTTATAACCGTATTAAATTATTGCGAACAGAACGTGGATTATCTCGGAAAGAGGTGGCCGATGCTGTTGGCGTAAACTTTCAAACTATCGGTTATTTAGAACGCGGTGATTACAATGCGTCACTCGAGTTGGCCTTCAAACTCTCAGAGTTTTTTGAAGTCCCTATCGATATGGCTTTCAGCCCGCGCCCGTTCAAAACACTATCACAAGAATTAGCTGCCAAACGTACGGCAGAATAAGGAGTGTCCGATGGTTGATATGTTAGCCAAAAATTGTCGTAAGAGCGACTATGCGTTAACGCCAAAAGCGTTGAAACGACTGCGATTATTTTCAGTTATGGCCCTGACAGGGTTCCCCGTATTTTGCATCATCGAAATGTTCAATCTGTCGGACGGTTTTAGTAAGCCACTTAACGCAATAATTATGACGTTACTTCTAGCGAGTTGTATTCCGCTTAGTGGAGATAGGATTTATAATCGACTATATGGTCGCAATCGGTCTTTAGATGAGCGCGAAAAAGAGACGATGCAAAAAGCGAAAAACTTCTCTTACAAAGCTGTTTTAATAGGGCATATCTTTGCGATTGTTGCAGGTTTAATTCTTTTCACAGTCTTAGGGCGTGATTTCCAAACACCTTATTTTTCAATTGCAGGCATTATTCTTACACTGATGAATGTCGCTATTTTTATGTTGTTCCTACCCATCACGTATATTGCTTGGACACAGAAACCGATAGTGTTCGAGGATTAAACGAACTGAACACTAACCCTTGCAATTTTTAGCGTCCCGCCGCATATCGCGCTCAAACAATTCACCCTGATTTGAAGAGCGCACTATGGCCCGCCAATTTTGCTATCACATGCAAGGTCTGACGAAGAAATTCGGCAATAAGACCATTCTTGATAACGTTCACTTGTCTTTCTACCCCGACGCTAAAATTGGTCTCATCGGTGTAAACGGGGCAGGTAAATCAACCCTCATGAAAGTCATGGCAGGTGTGGATACCGAAGTCACAGGCGAACATTGGGCCGCAGAAGGCACTAAGGTCGGCTACCTCCCGCAAGAACCGAAGCTCAACACGGATAAAGATGTTTGGGGTAACGTGATTGAGGGGTGTGAAGATAAACAGATCTTTGACGCTTATAACGCCGCCGCCATGAAAATGGCCGAAGATTATTCTGATGAAGTCATGGAAGAAATGACGGCGTTGCAAGAGCAAGTCGATGGCCGCGACGCTTGGGATATTGATTCCAAGATTGAAATGGCGATGCAGGCCCTGCGTTGCCCGCCAAAAGACTCGCCCGTCGATAATCTCTCAGGGGGTGAAGCGCGTCGAGTTGCGTTGTGTCAGCTCTTATTGTCAAAACCGGATCTTCTCTTGCTTGATGAACCGACCAACCATTTGGATGCGGAAACTGTGGCATGGCTGGAAAATTATCTCGTTAAATATACTGGCGCGATTATTCTCATTACCCATGATCGCTACTTCCTCGACAATATCACAAACTGGACGCTCGAAGTGGATCGTGGACGAACCTATCCACATGAGGGGAACTATTCCTCTTGGTTGGGCGCGAAAGCTAAACGCATGGATCAAGAGGGTCGCGAAGCCGATTCAAAGACCAAAGCGTTGAAGAAGGAATTGGAATGGATTCGGTCTAACCCCAAGGCACGTCAAACAAAATCAAAAGCGCGTATTAGTGCATATGAAAACCTGCGCGATGAAGCCGATAAAGAAGTTGTCTCTCACGCGGATATTCGTATCCCGATGGGGGAGCGCTTGGGCAATGTTGTTGTTGAAGTGCAAAATGTCTCTAAAGGGTTTGGTGATAAGCTTCTGATCAAAGACCTCTCATTCAAACTACCTCGCGGTGGTATTGTTGGCGTTATCGGACCAAATGGTGCGGGTAAAACAACGCTCTTTAAAATGATTACAGGGCAAGAAACGCCAGATGAGGGCACGTTTAAAGTTGGAGAGACTGTTGAGCTGGGCTATGTCGATCAAAATCGCGATGCGCTCGATAACTCGAAAAATATCTGGGAAGCTATTTCCGATGGTCTTGATGTCATTCACATGGGCAAGCGCGAAGTGCCGTCTCGTGCTTATGTCGGAGCGTTTAACTTCAAAGGCACAGATCAACAGAAAAATGTCGGTCAATTGTCTGGGGGGGAACGTAACCGTGTGAACTTGGCCAAGATGCTGACCAAGCCTGCAAACTTACTCCTTCTCGATGAACCGACAAATGATTTGGACCGCGAAACTTTGGCCTCTCTCGAAGTTGCGCTAGAGAAGTTCCCTGGCTGTGCCGTGGTGATTTCCCATGATCGCTTCTTCCTCGACCGTGTCGCCACACATATCCTCGCTTATGAAGGGGATAGCCATGTCGAATGGTTCGAAGG
>CAYGSV010000297.1:0-3134 GCA_964352635.1 uncultured Algimonas sp. | reverse complement strand
TGGCTACACCATCAACGACTTCGAATTGTCCGATGAAGTCTGTAATTTGTTTTGATGTCGCTTTCGTGAAAAGGGCCCGATCAATCGACGCTATTTCAGTGTCGATACGACGGGAAACATCGATGGCTTGATTAATCAATGATTCTGAAAATGCGCGTGTCGCTTGTGCTTTGTACTCGCGGTTATCATTCGCGAATTTAAAGGTTGCTAGAATAGTAAAAAGCAAAAAGAAGGCCGCTGCAATGAAGACAATACGTTTGAGCGATTGTGTGCCGCCGACACTGTCAGAGAGGCGGTATAACGTTCCGTGAAATCCAGATCCAATTGTTTCCGTAAAATCGAGCGGCCTGATGGCTTTAGGCGGGTTCAGATCGCTGGTTCTGGGATGGGGTTGAGGTGCCGTGCCGTGAGGTGAGTGTTGTTGCGGTTGACTTGACACAGGGGCAGGGGGCGGCGGCACCTGCTGTCTATGTTGTCCCTGATATGGTTGCACGAATGTCCCCTCGAATCACCATAAAAGGCTAGAGTTTCTTAAGGAACAAGTCGAACAAAACGTGGTTAATATTTCATTTACTTACGTTGAAAAGAACTGTGATTTTGGCTTTAAATTAAATTTCTATCCGCGTTTCAATCTCTGGTCGTCCGATAGCGTAGCCTTGCGCCGCATCGAAACCCATTTGCGTCACGAAGTCTTTGATTTCAGATGTCTCGACGCCTTCCGCGATAAAGCGCACATCTAACGCCTCTCTTAATGATAAAAGGGCTTTTAAAATGGCTCTGTCGCGCATCGAATTAAGGCTTGCAGCAACAAAACCGCCATCAATTTTTAGCCAATTAGCCGGCAGGGCGCGCAAGTATCGAATAGAGGCTGCGCCTGCGCCCACATCATCAAGACAAACAGGATGGCCGCGAGATTTAAGCTCTGTCAGCAAAGCTTCTGCAAGCCCTAAGTCCTCCATATCCCAGCTCTCTGTCAATTCGATGATGAGTTTGGTGGGAGATGCTTTTAAGGCCGTCAGGCAGGCCATAACGGAGCCGCGGAAATTTTCTTTATCGACCGAGGCACCAGAGAGATTTATCGCAATACCTGTGCCATCAGGGTTGTCGTTTAAAACCAAAATTGCCTGTGCAAGCATAGAGAGGTCAAGGTCTCGAATGACTCCACTTAGTTCAGAGGACCGAATGACGCCTTCCAGGTGTTCGTCATGATCAAAGCGCACGAGCCATTCATGATGGTGTGTTTGGCCGCTTTTTAAATCAACAATGGGTTGGCGCATCACTTTGAAGCGCTGTTCAGACACATGTTCACGGAAACCATGAACGGTGCGTAGTTCTGAAACATTTGGCGTATTCGTCATACGCCTCAGTACCACAAAGCTACTAAGAGAGTTTTACCAAAATTGTTTCTTTAGCCGAGCGTTTTGGATGCGATTTCGAGGACGTTTTTGGACGGCTTTGATTTAATCACGGATTTAAGCTGCGTTTGAATGAGGGCTTGGCGACCAAGGTCGAGCTTTCGCCAGACTTCATAAGCCCCCAATAAACGGGCCGCAATTTGCGGATTACGGCTATCCATATCCATGATTTGCGCGGTGAAGAAATCATATCCACTTCCGTCTGCTGCATGGAACATGTCAGGGTTCGCCATAGCAAAACTCCCGACCAATGCCCGCACACGATTAGGATTGCGGCGGTCATAAGCAGAGTGTTCAACAAGGTCATAAAGCGCTTTGATGCCTTGATCATGTTGACGCATGCCTTGGACAGAAAACCACTTATCAATGACAAGGGGATTGTCTTTCCATTTCTCGTAAAATTCCGTCATGGATTGGTCGACACGTTTGCCGCCGAGCTTTATCAAAGTCACAAGGGCTGCAAGCTCATCTGTCATATTCGTGGCCGTGCCTAATTGCTCAATCGCGAGCCCTGCGGCGACAGGATCATAGCGTGACGCGAGAAGGGACAGGCAGCGATTGCGTAGCGCGCGACGCCCTGCTGATTTTGCGTCGGGGCTAAACTCAGTGCCATCAGATAAAGCATGATAGCGCTCAAGCAATCCATCGCGCATGTAATCACCGATGGCGCGCGAGAGCCATTTTCCTGCAAGAGAAACCGCAATAGGGTCAGATTGATTGGAGGCTTGAACGATCTCTGTGCTTGCTGGAGGTGTCAACGCCAAAGCTTTGAAACTACTATCAAAATTTGTATCGTTAAATGTATTTTCAAGCGCCTTGCAATAAGCTTTAAGCGCGGAATTGACAGCGGGTATTTCTCCCGTTTCAATCGCTTTGGCTTGGTTGCCAATTAATTGCCTCGCCAATGTCTGGCCCGCTTCCCAACGGTTAAACGCATTCGGGTCTTGCGCCATAAGGCGTAAGTTATCAGCGGAACCTTGTTCAGACTTTACTGTCACAGGTGCACTAAAATCTTGCAAAACCGAGATCGAAAAACCTTCGTCAAAACGAGGGAGTGAGACCGTATTTTTCTGAGTTTTCACAACGGTCAGATGGGGTTCAGTTAAGGGCCCATTAGCACCAATCAATTGCCATTTGACGGGAATGACAACGGGGTCTTTTTTGGTTTGGCCTGAGGTTGGTCGCGTGGATTGTTCGAAGGAAATTAACACGCCTTGGTTCGGTGTGTCCAATGTCTGAATGGAGACATTTAATACTGGAGTGCCTGCCTGCTCATACCAGCGCATAAATTGCGAAAGGTCTTTGCCTGTTGCCGTTTCAAAACTTTCAAGGAATTGTTCGACCGTCGCAGCCGTCCCATCGAGTGTATCGAAATAGACATCACAGCCTTTGCGAAACGCGTCATCGCCGAGCCATGTTTTGAGCATGCGAATTAACTCCGCGCCTTTTTCATAAATTGTCGCCGTATAGAAATTATCAATTTTGAGATATTCATTAGGGCGAACGGGATGGGCGAGGGGACCTGCATCTTCGGCAAATTGTCGGGCACGTAAAGCTTTCACATCTTTGATACGTTGCACCGCGCGGTCGCGTTGGTCGGCGGAAAACTCTTGGTCGCGGAAAACGGTGAAGCCTTCTTTGAGGCAAAGTTGGAACCAATCGCGGCATGTAATGCGATTGCCAGTCCAGTTGTGGAAATATTCATGGGCGACAACGGAC
>CAYGSV010000296.1:2053-3134 GCA_964352635.1 uncultured Algimonas sp. | reverse complement strand
CCACACAAAACATGCCCCATGGAATTGCCGTGATTACGGTAATGAAACAGGCTGATATTCCACCGCGCATCAAGGGCGATGAGGAAATTCGTGAGAGCCCCGGGGCGTTCGGGAAATTCAAAGCGGTAAAGCACTTCTGGGATAGAAGCACTGGCACGGCCTCCGACCATGTGCCGTAAGTGACGTTTTGCGAGGCGGTCTTCGGATAAATCGGTGACGGTAATATCATGGCTCGCCATATCGGAAATGACTTTTTGGCGTTCCTCAAAATCACGCGTTTTTATCCCGACTAGTACATGTGCCGTTTCAGACTCAGCATAGCGATAATTAAATTCGGTGACGGCACGTTGGCCCATCGCGTTGCAAAAATTAAGGAAAGCCCCAGGCCGTTCGGGAATAGCCGCCGCAAATAACATTTCTTCGCCCGCCCCTAATTCTGCGCGTTCGACCATATGGCCAATGCGGTCGAAATTGACATTCGCGCCGGACAAGGTCGCGACAAGGTCCCCTTTGGGCGCATCGCCAGACGCAATATGTTTGCGAATACCCGCGAGGCCGACTGCGCCAGCGGGTTCGACAACCGTGCGTGTGGCCTCAAACGTATCTTTCACAGCCGCGCAAATTTCATCATTGGTGACAGTAATACACCCATCAATAAGGCGTGAGGCGATATCAAATGTGTTTGTACCGATGGTGCGTACCGCGACACCGTCAGCAAACCCATCTACGTGGTTGAGTGTGGTCGGTTCGCCTGCGTCTATGGCCGTTTTTAATGTCGCCGCGCCTTCGGGCTCAACGGCATAGACTTTCGTATTGGGCGAACGGGCTTTGACCCACGCCGCAATGCCAGAGACTAATCCCCCGCCACCTGTACAGACATATATTGCGGCGGGTGGACGCGGCATTTGTTCTAATATTTCTTTCCCGACTGTGCCTTGCCCTGCAATCACCTCGACCTCGTCAAAGGGATGGATGAACACCGCACCGCTCTCTTTGGCATAGTTAATCGCGGCGTCACAGGCTTCGTCATAGCTATCGCCAATGAGGCGTGTTTCGGCCCCCATGGCTTGCACATTTTCAA
>CAYGSV010000296.1:0-2043 GCA_964352635.1 uncultured Algimonas sp. | reverse complement strand
TCAACTTTAATCGGCGGCGTTGTGACAGGCATAAAGATGATGGCTTGCGTGCCGTAATGACGGGCCGCCGCCGCGACACCTTGGGCATGATTGCCTGCACTGGCGGCGCAAACACCTTTGGCTTTTTCCGTATCAGATAATCCCGCTATACGGTTCGCCGCCCCGCGGATTTTAAATGAAAACACATCTTGGAGGTCTTCGCGTTTTAACCAGATATTTTGACCGAGTTCCTTAGACAGTTTCGGGGCAAGCTCCGTCGGTGTTCGTTTTGCCAGGCCATAAACATCGGCGGCTTCAATCCGCGCTTTCAGATCATTAAGGTTTATGAGGGGCGCATTAGTGGCTGACATAATCCGCTATCCAATCACCGACTTCAGACGTCGACAATTTACCGCCCAAATCATCCGTTGTATATCCGCGTTCAAGCGCGGCTTCGACGGCAGTTTCAATTTCGGAGGCTTCTTTGTCTAATCCGAAAGACAGTTTGAGCATCCATGCGGCAGATAATATCATAGCGAGCGGATTAGCTTTGCCTTGGCCTGCAATATCAGGGGCGCTGCCGTGAATGGGTTCATACATACCTGTTTTACCATCTGATAATGAAGCGCTTGGTATCACGCCCATAGACCCGCAAAGCACAGAGGCTTCGTCGGTCAGGATATCGCCAAACATGTTTTCCGTCAGCACCACGTCAAAGTCTTGTGCGCGGGTGAGCATATGCATGGTCATGGCATCGACGAGGAGGTGTTCTAATTCGACCTCGGGATAATCTTTAGCAACATCAATGACGGTCTCGCGCCAGAGGCGAGAGGTTTCCAAGACGTTCGATTTATCAACCGAGGTGACTTTCTTGCGGCGCGTCATGGCAAGGTCAAAGGCTTTGATGGCGATGCGACGCACTTCACTCGCGGAATAACGACATTCATCATAAGCGCCTCTTTTATCACGGCCTTTGTCACCGAAATAAATTCCGCCTGTTAATTCGCGCATAACAACGAAATCAACGCCTTCAAGGCGTTCACGTTTTAGCGGCGCATGATCGATAAGCGCGGGGAAGGGCGCGCAAGGGCGGATATTGGCATAGAGGTTTAAGTCTTTGCGCAAGGGCAAGAGCGAACCCAATTCAGGACGGTCTGCGCCTTTGAGGTGATCCCATTTTGGCCCACCCACAGCGCCGAGCAATATGGCACCAGTGCGTTCGCAGGATTCGAATGTGTCTTCGGGGAGAGGCTCTCCCAACGCATCAATGGCCGCCCCGCCCACTAAATGAAATTCTGGCTCTAACGTGTGGCCATATTTAATGGCGACGGCGTTCAAGACTTTCATCGCCGCTTCGCCCACTTCGGGGCCAATCCCGTCACCGGGCAGATATGTGAAATTAATTTTCATTATGGATTACTTTTTTCAAACGCCGAAATTGCGTCACTTTGCGCCGAGAGATACCCCATCTCATCCACACCTTGCATGAGGCAGTGACGAGAGAAACTATCTATTTCAAATTTATAAGTGCCACCATTACGGGGCAGGCGTACTTCGCAGCTTTCCAAATCCACGGTAACGTCTGCGCCCGGATTATCCAAGAGCCAGTCATGGGCGCGTTTTTCTATTACAATCGGGAGCAAGCCATTCTTGAGCGAATTGCCCTTAAAAATATCGGCGATTTCAGAACTAATCACAACGCGAATACCGTAATCCGTGAGCGACCAAGGGGCATGTTCGCGCGATGACCCGCAGCCAAAATTATGCCCGCCGACCAATATCTGGCAGGCTTTGGCGGCGTCACTATTTAATTCATGATCAGTTTCTGTGCCGTCTTCATTATAACGCCAATCATTAAAGGCATGTTTGCCGAGGCCTTCGCGCGACGTGACCGTCAGGAACCGCGCAGGAATAATTTGGTCCGTGTCGATATTCTCGGCAGGGAGAACAAGCGTTTTGGATGTCACGGTTTTTAAGGGGGCAAAGGTCATAATGAACTCCAGTGTAACAAACTTCCTCCACCGCTGGGGCGGGGGAGGTGCTGGAGCGTAGCGAAAGCGGAGG
>CAYGSV010000295.1:0-3140 GCA_964352635.1 uncultured Algimonas sp. | reverse complement strand
GTCCTGTAATAAGCGTGAGGAGATTAGCCGTCTCGACTGCTGCATCTAATTGACAATCATTCGGCGTAAAAACTGCGGCTACGGATTTTTGCAAGGCGTCTCGTACAACAGGATGACGACCTGCTACAATATCAAAACAAAGGCTGTCGTCGACTTTCGGACAACAAGCCCCCGTTTCACTCGCCCAATCTGCCCAAGCGGTTTGGACATCTAAATTCGCCAAGGCTTGGGCGCTTTGACGCAAAGTGTCTGCGGACTCGCGAATACGACTCGCAAAAGTTTCGAATTCTGCGAGCTCAAGGGCCGTTACTTTATCGGCGGCCCCAGATATTTTGGCATCTAAATCTGCGAGTTCCGTTGTGGTAAAGCGAACGCCTGAGACGAGTGTTTGGCGGTGAATGAACGGGCTGTCGGGGCCTTTATTCAACATAACATCCGCATATTTTGGAGAGACTTCGATAAAATAACCAAGCACATTATTATGTTTAATTTTAAGAGTCGGTACGTGTGCTGTCTTGGCATAATCCGATTGTAAGCCAGCCACGATCCGGCGACTATCATCGCGAAATGTTTTTAATTCATCAATGGCGGCGTGCCAGCCCGTAGCAATGAACCCGCCATCACGGGCTTGCATAGGGACATCAGGCGTTAGCCCTTTCGTTAGGTCGCGTCTTAACGCCGCCAGTGTTTCCTTATTGGCGAGGCTTAGATTATCGAGCAGCGTCTTTAAATTATCAGGCAAATCAATATTGGGTTGTTTTGCGAAATCAGCACAAATGGCTTCGCCGATACCGAGTGTGTTGCGTACAATAATAAGATCACGCGGCCCGCCTCGGCCTAAACTTAACCGCGATGTAGCCCGCGCCAGGTCACCACTTTGCGATAGGACATTACGCAAGTGATCTCTGAGAGGTGTATTTTCTATGAAAAATTGAATGGCCTGCTGGCGTTGTTTTATCGTTTGAATATCGAGTAAAGGACGCGCCAATCGATCGGCAAATTCCCGCGCGCCTGCGCCCGTTTTTGTGCGGTCAATAACAGAGAGGAGCGAGCCTTTACGTGTACCTTTTTGGGTGCGATCAATCTCGAGGCTCGCCCGCGTAGCTGGGTCGATGGCCATGAAGCCCGCTGTCGCGCGTCGGCTGGGCGCGGAGAGATGGACAGGATTACCCGCTTGCGTTAATTCGAGATAATCAAGCAAAGCCCCTGCGGCTGAAATTTCTGCTTTTGAAAAGGCACCGAACCCGTCCAAGCTTTCGACATTGAACTGATCTTTTAAACGCCTTTCACCCGCCCGCGCATCAAATTTTGTCCCTGCTTGCGGGGTCAGAGATACGCCGTCCAAAGGGAGTGCTGCCATAAAGTCTGGGTTTTGATAAAGCGTTTCTGACAAGAGGAGTTCACGCGGGCGCAGGGCGGCAAGCTCGGTTGATACCCTATCCGCACTCATATCAGCCGTGCAAAAGAGGCCGTCGGAAATATCCGCCCAAGCCAGGGCATAATCGCCCGCTAAGGTTTTGGCCAAAGCGGTAATAATATTTCGGCCACGGGCGTCTAATAGATTGTCTTCAGACAGCGTGCCGGGCGTGACAAGGCGGACCACTTCACGCCTGACAACAGATTTAGAGCCGCGTTTTTTAGCTTCTTTCGGATCTTCGGTTTGTTCGCAGACGGCGACGCGAAAGCCTTTTTTAATCAGCCGTTGGAGATAGACTTCGGCAGAGTGAACAGGCACGCCGCACATGGGAATATCAGCCCCCGCATGTTTGCCGCGTTTCGTCAGCGCAATATCGAGGGCGGCGGCGGCGCGTACCGCGTCTTCAAAGAAAAGCTCGTAAAAATCGCCCATGCGATAAAACAGCAAAGCCTCAGGCCCGACATCCGTTTTAATCGACAAAAACTGCGCCATCATAGGCGTCACTTTCGTCGCTTTAGCGGACTTATCGTGGGGGGCGTTCATGGGATTAGCTTCTGACAGAAAAGCTATCTCTATGAAAGAGGTGTTATAAGTCCTGCAAAGGAAATATTCAGTTTGTGTGTGTCAAACTTTCTGGCTCTGCCTCGCCTTTAGCAAGAGGTGTGCCCGTCTTCCAGATAAACAATAAAAGTGCGATGGCTGGAAAGCCTAAGCATGCTGTAATGAGGAAAAAATTAAAGCTGCCAACAGCATCATATAAAAGACCTGAAAACCCAGCCGCGATTTTATTAAATAAAGCCCAAGCCGATGTCATAAGCGCATATTGCGTTGCTGCGAATTCTCGAGACGCAATACTTGACATGTAGGCAATGAAAGCTGTTCCGCAAATTCCGACAGAGACATTGTCAAAAAAGACGGTGACCAAGAGTTTCCAAGTAATCGCCCCGTCTTGCAAGGCAAGCCAAGCAAAAGCACCATTTGTAACAATCATAATAATCGCTCCATAAAACAGAGCTTGCATCATTCCGTAGCGGACAACGATGGCTCCGCCAACAAAGGAACCAATAATCATAGGCCATGGCCCGAAGGTGCCTTGTACGAGGCCAACTTGTATTTTTGAATAGCCAAGTTCTTCGTAAAGCGGTTGTGTCATCACACCCATTGTGAAGTCCGATAGGCGGTACAAAATAATGAGGGCAAAAACAGGGATAAGCCATTTTCCAAGACGTGAAAACAAATCCCAAAAAGGTTCAACCACATTTGCACGCAGAGAGTCCAGAAAGCCTATTGTTTCACGACGTTGAATATTGTCTGGTTCGCGAACAAATAAAATAACAACAGCTATGGCCCCCATCATTCCAGCCGTCGCCAAGTAAGTCAGGCGCCAACTTGCTAAGTCGGCAATAATGAGCGCATATCCGGCAGCCATAATTGCAAAGCGATACCCGAGTTGATAGATTGCGGCAAAGTTAGCTTGTTCATCATTCGAGCCGCTTTCAATCCGCCAAGCATCAACCGCAACATCTAAGGTCGCGCCTGAATAGGTCAAAATAAAACACCCTATTATCATAGGTGTAAGTGAGCCTGCAATTGTAGGGGATGGGTTAGCCGTTGAAATGAAAACCATGCCTGTAATGGTGCCGAGTACGGCCAACAGCATCCAAGACCGTCTTTGCCCTAACCAAGATGTAAGAAGAGGAATTCATGCGCGGTCAACAACAGG
>CAYGSV010000294.1:0-3181 GCA_964352635.1 uncultured Algimonas sp. | reverse complement strand
AAACAGCGAAGGTCAGATCCATTGGCCTCTTTGACAAACTCTTGAACCAAGAAGTGAGCATTTAGGCCACGAAAGGCGTCAATCAAAGCATAAGCGGCTTTTCGCGTTTCGGCTAAAACCACGCCTTTACCTTGGGTGGATTCTAAGAGTTTGACGACGACGGGGGAACCGCCAACAAGGTCGATAATACCTTTCGTGTCGCGAGAGCTTTTCGCAAAGGCCGTTGTTGGCATACCAAGCCCATGCTGGGCCAAGACTTGATGAGCTAAGAGTTTGTCTCGAGAATTGCCGATAGAGCTACTCTTATTGAGGCAGAACACACCCATGCTCTCAAACTGACGCACGACGGCCATGCCGTAAAATGTCATGCGAGAGCCAATACGCGGAATGATGGCATCATAGCGAGGCAAGGGGGCGCCATCATAATAAACCTCAGGCTTATGGGCGTTAATGGCCATATAGCACCGTGACGTCTCAATACAGTCGATAACGTGACCGCGGGATTCAGCCGCTTCTATCATTTTTTGGTTTGAGTAATTATTGGGCTCTTGCGTGAGTATACCAATACGCAGAGGGCGTTTGGGAATAGCCTTTTTACCCTGTCGTTTTTTATAAACGGTATAGGAAAGCTGTGGTTGTTGGAAGCTGAGGCTTGGAACAACGCTGACATCTTCAATCAGGGCCGAACGTCCCAAAAGCATGCGGTATCCCATGGTCTCCCGATTTGTGAGCGAGATATCGATGGGCCATTTTTTCCCAGCGATGTTGACATTGGCCCGTATCACATAACGGAGCTCTGTTGAGCCATTGGAACTCGTAATATTTCGTCGATCAATCACTTTGGCCGAGCAAACCACTTCGATACTCGGATCCGCAGGGTCTGGATGCATGATAAAGCGAACTTGTGGTTTGGCTTCTGTGCCGAAGGGTTCAATCGCAACGGCATGTAAGGCCGATGTGCGCGCGCCTGTGTCGACTTTCGCTTTTATAGCAGGCAGCGACAGTTCAGGTAAGCTAATCCATTCTTCCCAGCCGAGAAGAAACTGTGGCTCTGCGTTTTCATTCGATGTAGCTATGATACACTCCAGATAAAATTCGATTGCGGCGAGACGTGTCCTTGTCCCGCGTGTGAAATATGTCTAATTCCTTTAGGCAAGTTTAGCAGGAGAGCAAAGTCTTCTGCAGAGATATAAGTTTATAACCTTGGCATATCTGATACAAGCCATGAAAAAGAAGGTATAGAGATGGTTGAACGTGAAAGCATGGAATATGACGTTGTTATCGTCGGGGCAGGGCCATCAGGTCTGTCTGCCGCCATTCGACTCAAGCAACTCGATCCCAATATGTCTGTTGTGGTCTTGGAAAAAGGCTCCGAAGTGGGAGCGCATATCCTGTCCGGGGCAGTATTAGACCCTATCGGCTTACGCAAGTTATTCCCAGATTTTGAGAATATACCGGGCTGTCCTGTCAAAACCAAGGTGAATGCTGATAAGCTTTATATTTTTGGCCCTGCGGGTTCCCTGCAAATACCAAACATGGTTCTACCGCCATTGATGCATAACCATGGCAACTACATTGTCTCAATGGCCAATACATGTCGTTGGTTAGCAGAGCAGGCTGAGGGTCTCGGCGTAGAGATTTTCCCGGGCATGTCGTGTTCTGATTTGGTCTATCGTGAGGATGGTTCCGTCAAAGGCGTTGTCGCGGGTGAGTTTGGCTTACAGAAAGACGGTTCAAAAGGCGAAGGCTATGAGCCAGGCATGGAACTCCACGGCAAATACGTTTTCTTATCAGAAGGCGCGCGCGGGTCGCTCTCGAAAATCATCATCGATAAATTCGACCTCGACAAAGACGTCCAACCGCCAAAATTTGGCCTTGGCATGAAAGAAATTTGGGACATTGATCCTGATAAGCACCAAGAAGGCAAAGTTGTTCATAGCGCAGGCTGGCCCCTGAATTGGAGACAGGGCGGTGGATCTTTCCTCTATCATGCCGAAAACAACCAAGTATTCCTCGGTATGATTGTCGATTTGAATTACAAAAACCCGCATCTCTATCCTTACATGGAATTCCAGAAGTGGAAGACACATCCAGAAATCGCTGAATTGCTTAAAGGCGGTAAACGTGTGTCTTATGGTGCGCGCGTTGTGACTAAGGGCGGTATTCAATCCGTGCCGAAAGTCTCCTTCCCCGGTGGAGCATTACTTGGCTGTACGGCGGGGCTCGTGAACTTACCGCGTATCAAGGGCAACCATAATGCGATGTTGTCGGGTATAGCGGCGGCTGATGCGGCCTATAACGCCCTTCAAACGGGACGTCAGGGCGATGAGCTTGTTGATTATGATGATGAATTACACGACGGCCCTATTGGTGACGATTTGAGGCCTGTTCGTAACGTGGCTCCGCTAAATGCGCGGTTTGGCCCGTTCTTAGGCGGCATGTTGCTTGGTGGGATGGATATGTGGGCTGCAACCCTCTTAAAATTCAACCTCTTTGGCACATTAGGCCATCCAAAGGACGATGCACAATCAACAGAGAAAGCATCTAAGCATAAGCCGATAGATTATCCGAAACCCGACGGGATTTTGACATTCGACCGCCTAACGAATGTGAGTTTTACGGCAACCAACCACAGCGAAGATCAGCCGAGCCACCTTAAACTCATTGACGCGTCTGTGCCTATAAAAGTTAACTTGCCTGAGTTTGATGAACCGGCGCAGCGTTATTGTCCTGCGGGCGTTTATGAAGTCATTCGTGAAGACGATGGATCAAACCCGCGTTTCCAGATTAACGCGCAAAACTGTATTCATTGTAAGACGTGTGACATCAAAGATCCGAGTAAAAACATTGTGTGGACTGTGCCTGAAGGTGCGGGTGGTCCCAATTATCCGAATATGTAATGAGGGTGATAAGCGCTTCTTAGAAATTTTGACGGCAAAGCAGATTTGATGACACAAAACACTTTTAACAAGCCGATGAAGGCTCTTCTCGTCTCTTTGGCTGCGCTGCTTGTTTGCACGGGATCTGCTTTGGCTAAGCCTGTGCCGTCTGTGTTAGAAGTGCCAGAGGATGCGGGTCTTTTGGGCGATTACCTCGCGGGCACTTATGCGAATTTTTTAGATGATGCCTAAGCGCGATCTAAATATTTTACCAAAGCCTATGAGGCGTCTACAGATAATGT
>CAYGSV010000293.1:902-3191 GCA_964352635.1 uncultured Algimonas sp. | reverse complement strand
CTTCTAGGTAGGGTCGCGTATCAGCACCGTAGTTAAAACCTGAATCTTGCTCGATTGTTTCATCAAAGAAGTAACCACCGACCATCCACTCAATTTGGTTTCCACCATTAGAGGCCAAGCGCAGTTCTTGGGTAAATGTATCAAGAATATTAGTCTGGAAGACATTCGGCAAAATTTCGAGCGAGTTATAGTCAGAATCATTAGTGTATGATGAATCTGTTGTACGATATGCTGTGATTGATGTTAATGTAGCAAAGCCCAAATCATAATCAATCTGACCAGAGACACCACTGTCATCGATTTTATTAAGGGTTTCTGTGTCGACAAATGTTTCATAAGTGAACTGGTTTGCAGCTGTTGGCTGACGCCCGCCAAGAGAAGCAATGAGTTGCCCAGCTGTAGGTGAACCTGCCGCTAATGGCCCTTCAATCGCCACGCCAGTACCACAGCAATTTTCTGAAAGTGTGCTAAGGTCACCAATCAAACGGACGGACAGATTATCAGTTGGTTCCCACAAAATTTGTCCGCGAAGGTTAAAACGATTCAGATTGTTTAAATCTTCATCTACACCATCAATTACTTCAAAATAACCATCACGCTTTTGATAACCGATACCAAGGCTGACAGCCGTGTTTTCAGCGACAGCACCCGTGATGTAACCTTTGAGATAGTTTTGGTTGTAGTTGCCTAACCCACCTTCGAGGTAACCCTCTGTCTCAAATTGAGGCTTTTGCGTCACAACGCTTACGACACCAGCAGAGGCATTTTTACCAAAGAGTGTTGATTGCGGACCTGAAAGAACTTCGATACGCTCTAGTGCAGGAAGGTCACCAATCGCAGCCGCTGCGCGTGAACGATAAACACCATCAATGAAAAGACCAACAGCAGGTTCAATACCGTAATTGTTACCACCGTTACCAAAACCACGAATGGTTAGGGTTGTGTTTGCTGAGTTTTGAAGCTGTGAAACACGAAATGTAGGCACGACAGTTTGAAGATCTTTAATATCGAGAATTTGCGCTTTCTCAATAACGTCAGCAGACGTCACAGAAACTGCAACAGGTGTTTCCTGCAGTGTTGACGAACGCTTTGTGGCCGTAACAATAATTTCATCATCCGCCGCACTTTGTGCGTATGCTGGTAGAGCCGTGGCAGTCGCCAAAACGGCAGCACTGCTAATAAGAAGAGTTTTCTTGAACATATATCTTTCCCGTGTCCTTATAGTGGAGCATTGACGAACTCAATTTAGCAGAGTCCATTGTTCAAAACGCTATATAATGTGCGTAATTAAAGCAAGCCCCGTAAAAGCTAAATGTATCAGAGTGTTGCCTATTAGCCACAACGCATTAAAGAGCGTTTGATGACTGAAAGACCCATACCCGTTTCGGCCAATAAGCCAACATGGCAAACACAAGAAGCCGACGTCGATGATATAGGTCAGCGCCTTGATAAATGGCTCAGTAATTGGACAGGATTATCTCGCTCCCGCATCAAAGACCTTTTGGAAAATGGCAATATACGCGTCGGCGGAGACATCGTCACGAGCGCCACTCATAAAGTTCGGTCTGATACCGAATATGCGGTTCTTGTACCACCGGTTGTTGACGACACGCCACAAGCCGAAGACATTCCGCTCGATATAATTTTTGAAGACGACCAACTCATTGTGGTCAATAAAGCCGCAGGTATGACAGTTCACCCTGCCCCCGGCTCTCGTTCTGCGACGCTCGTAAATGCACTTCTTTATCATTGCAAAGACACGCTCTCAGGCATTGGCGGCGTTATGCGACCGGGTATCGTTCACCGCCTCGATAAAGATACATCAGGTTTACTTGTCGTGGCTAAAACAGACCGTGCGCATCGTTACTTGTCGAAGCAATTCGCCAAACATAGCATCGAGCGTGTTTATACGCTTTTTGTCAGAGGCGCCCCGAAGCCTCGCTCTGGTACAGTTGAGAGCCGTATCGCTCGTTCGCCGCACGACCGTAAAAAACAAGCCATTGTCAGAGGCACTTTGGGCGATATGGATGCATCAGAGCATGGCCGCCATGCAGTTACACACTACCAATACATCAAAGGCTTCGGCCAACAAGCCAATGCGGCCGTCGGCACACCGAAAGTGAGTCATTTGGACTGTCGTCTTGAAACAGGGCGAACCCATCAAATTCGCGTTCATTTGGCGGCGATAGATTGCCCTCTCCTCGGTGACCCACTTTATGCCAACCAAAGAGGCTTTCTAACGGCGAATAAACCTGACGAAGCCGCGTTAAGAGAAGCTATAGCCACATT
>CAYGSV010000293.1:0-892 GCA_964352635.1 uncultured Algimonas sp. | reverse complement strand
TTACATGCCAAACATTTGGGGTTCCTCCACCCAATCACCAAAGAGATGATGTCCTTTTCGGCGGACTTACCGTCGGATATGGCCACGCTTTACGAGGCTCTGAAAGGCTTGCAAAGCCCATAATTACGTCCTTTTAACGTCTTTATAGGCTCTCAAACCTTTTATACGCTGATGCGTAACCTATATGTAAGCCTAAGTTAATTTATGGGAGACTTTCGTGGCTGAGACAGAAACCACTATAGCGAAAGCAGAAGAGACAACGACGGTTGCTAAGAAAGATGCGTCCTATACGGGCAATTTAAGTCTTTCTATGGCGTTGTCGCCAGAGCAAGGCCTCAACAGCTACCTGCAAGAAATTCGTAAGTTCCCAATGTTGGAACGCGACGAAGAATTTATGTTGGCTAAAAGCTGGGTAGAGAAAGGTGATACTGGTGCAGCCGAGCGCATGGTGACGTCACATTTACGCCTCGTCGCAAAAATCGCCATGGGATATCGCGGCTATGGCTTGCCCATTGGCGAAGTGATTTCCGAAGGCAATGTCGGCCTTATGCAAGCCGTGAAGAAATTTGACCCTGATAAAGGCTTCCGCCTTTCTACATACGCAATGTGGTGGATACGGGCCGCCATTCAAGAATATGTGCTACGCTCTTGGTCACTTGTTAAGATGGGAACAACAGCCGCACAGAAGAAATTATTCTTTAATCTCAGACGATTAAAAGGTGAAATGAAAGCGGTTGAAGAAGGTGATCTAACACCTGAAAACGTTGCTAAAATTGCCACGACCTTGAACGTCAAAGAAGAAGAAGTGCACTCCATGAACCGCCGCATGTCTGGCGGTGGCGATGCATCCTTGAATGTTACAATAGGCGGCGATGACGGCACGGCTGAATGG
>CAYGSV010000292.1:0-3195 GCA_964352635.1 uncultured Algimonas sp. | reverse complement strand
CTGCGGGTAGTTCCCCCCGTGAACGGGTGGAAGAGGGTGACCGCGTCAAGGCATCCCCTCTCGCGAAACGAATGGCCAAGGATGCAGGGATTGACCTCTCAACGGTCTCTGGGTCTGGCCCAAATGGTCGTATTATAAAAGTGGATATTGAAGGCTACCAAGCGCCTGCCGCTGCGCCGCAAGTCGCTGCACAAGCGACTGTGCCTGAAACAACAGAAGTCGGTATGCCACTTGGCGGTGGGGCGGATTACCTGACCAAGCTCGGCATTGAGCCGGGGTCTTATGCGCTCGAACCGCTTGATGGTATGCGTAAGGTGATTGCGAAGCGCCTGTCCGCGTCCAACAATAATGTGCCTGATTTCCCTCTCACCATTGATTGTGAAATCGACGAGCTTCTCAAAATGCGTAAGGAGCTCAACGCCCAAGCGCCCGAAGGTGTGAAAGTCAGCGTCAATGACATGCTTATTAAGGCGTCTGGCCTTGCGCTGAAACATTGCACGAAAGCTAATGCGAGCTTTACGCCTGACGGCATTGCCTATCACAAATACGCTGATATCGCCGTAGCGGTTGCTATTGATGGCGGCTTGATTACGCCGATTGTTCGCGAAGCGTGTAATAAGGGGCTGTCCGGTATTTCCGTCGAAATGAAAGACCTCGCCGCGCGTGCACGTGATAAGAAACTGAAACCTCAAGAATATCAGGGCGGGACATTCTCTATTTCCAACCTCGGTATGATGGGTATCAAAGAATTTGGGTCCATTATTAACGAACCGCACGGTATGATTTTATCCGTTGGCGCAGGTGGCCCGCGCCCTGTCGTTAAAGACGGCGCTTTGGCCATTGCCACGGTTATGACGGTCACTCTGACCTGTGATCACCGCGTTGTGGACGGCGCGCTAGGCGCAGAATGGCTTCAGCACTTTAAACGCTATGTCGAACAACCGATTACGATGATGCTCTAGAGCTGCGATGCTGTAAAATTTGTAACTCTCGCGACAGGCGAGGGTTATTGCCCCATTTTGGCCTTACCGTTATGCTTAATCAAAGATTAAGATGGAGTTGGCCATGCTTTTTAAATCGATACTCACCGGAACTGTCCTCGCGGGATTAGCAGGGGGCGTTGTCTATTTCGGCACGGGCGGCGATATTAGCGATGTAGATATCTCAAAAGCCGTTGCCGAGGTTAAGGCGGATACGAAAACCGTGACGAAAACTGTCACAACTACGGTCACTGAAACAATCGATGATTTGGCGGGCAAGAGCGTCGAAGACGAGGTCGTTTTGGAAGAGAAGGTCTTGGATGAAAAGGTCGTGGAAGAAGTCGTCTTAGAAAAGACAGATGCCGAAGAGATCAGCGAGAGCGTTCAGTCATCAGAAGAAGAGCCTGTTCAAGAAAAAACCGAACGGAAATGGCTCGATAAATATTTGACGAAAAAGCAAGATGAAAAGGCCGTAAAAGAAGGTCCTGCCAAAGGCGTTTATGAAGAGGCCGCTGACGTTGTCGAAGAAACGCTAGAAGTAGAAGAAGAAATAACGGTTGTTGAAACAGCGAGTGAAGAGGCGACAGCCAAATTCATTGTGACAGAAAAACCGTCCGCCTTACCAAAGGCGATGAACACGTCTTTCGACACGACGTTTGAAACTGTGCTCAATGAAGCGGAAAACATCGACATTGTTGATTTGAAAAACCGTGCATATCTGAGCTTGATTGATTACGGTATTCGCGAAGGTCAATTTGACCAAAGCCTAGAGGTGATTGAGAAGATTAGCCAAGCTGAACTTCGTGATACAGCGCGTAGTAATATCGCCGTTGGATTAGCTCGCAAAGGTCAATCAGACGCGGCCTTTGGCGTGTTAGAGGCTGTTGAAACAGAACCGCTTATGGATGTCTTACGCCTGCAAGTTATCGAAGCCATGACAGCCCCACAGACTCCAATGAGTGCAAACAATCGATAAGACCTGCTTTGCAGAATTAAATGTTCTAATTCGCACATAAATCTGCCATAAGGTTGGGAAAGATATTTCCGAAATTTAAGGCAGTTTTCTTATGGCTGATACAGTCTTTGACGTTATCGTAATTGGGTCAGGTCCGGGGGGCTATGTCACCGCTATTCGCGCGTCCCAACTCGGATTTAAAACCGCTATTGTCGAGAAAGAAGATCTTGGTGGTGTGTGTCTGAATTGGGGTTGTATCCCAACAAAAGCGCTCCTTCGCTCGGCTGAAGTCTTCCATAATATGCAACATGCGTCGAATTACGGCCTGTCTGCGGAACCCAGTTTTGATCTTCAGAAAATCGTTCAACGCTCACGCAAAATTGCAGGGCAATTGTCTGGCGGCATCAAGCATTTGATGAAGAAAAACAAAGTCACGGTCATTCCGGGGTTTGCCTCATTGAAGCCCGGCAAAGACGCACCGACCGTTGTGATTAATGGCACGAACCATACGGCGAAACATGTTATTTTGGCTTCTGGCGCACGGGCGCGTACAATCCCACAAGCGGGTCTCGCGCCTGATGGGAAATACATTTGGACGGCCCGCGAAGCCATGGTGCCAGACACGATTCCGAAGAAGCTCTTGGTTATTGGTTCTGGCGCTATCGGTATGGAATTTGCGTCCTTTTTTGATGCCTTTTGCGCCGATGTGACTGTCGTTGAAATGATGGACCGTATTCTGCCAGCCGAAGACGAAGAGATTTCAGGACTTGCGCGCAAAGCTTTTGAAAAACGCGGCGTGGCCATCAAAACTGAAACGCAAGCGGGCGTTAAGATTCATGCAAACGGCGTTACGGCAACGCTGACTAAGGGTGGTAAATCTGAAACGGCGGAATTTGACCGCGTTATCCTCGCCATTGGTATTGTCGGTAATACCGAAGATATGGGCCTCGAAGAGTTAGGCGTGAAAATTGATCGCTCGCACATCACGGTGGATGAGTATTCCTTCACAGGTGTCAAAGGCCTCTACGCGATTGGTGATGTCACAACGCCACCTTGGCTCGCGCACAAAGCGTCGCATGAAGGCATTATCTGTATCGAGAAAATTGCAGGGCATAACCCACATCCGCTAAATGCCAATGCGATTCCGGGCTGTACCTATTGCCATCCGCAAGTCGCCTCTGTCGGCCATACCGAAGCGCAGGCGAAAGCCGCAGGCTATGACGTCAAAGTTGGGCGTTTCCCCTTTATTGGGAACGGTAA
>CAYGSV010000291.1:0-3207 GCA_964352635.1 uncultured Algimonas sp. | reverse complement strand
AACAAATTTAGCGCCCGCTTTGTAAAGGTCTTGGGCGTGATCCACATCTTGTGCGCGTACAAAAACAGGCAAGTCAGGTCGAATTTTATGACAGGCCGCCACGATAATTTCCGCGCTTTTCGGATCATCCACCGTGATAATAATCATCGAGGCTTTATTGAGCCCTGCTTTGAGCAAAGCCTCTTCTTGCACACCATTGCCCAAATAAACGGTGGGTCCGTCCTTGCGGTGCGCCCGCACAGTGGCGGGGTTGGTGTCCAGAGCAACGATTGAGGCGTCTGCTTCTTCTAAGAGCCGTGCTGTCGCCTGACCCACACGACCAAATCCAATAATAATAATATGGTCTTGTAGCCCCGCCTCATCCTCTGGAATTTTATGGGCCGTATCCTCTTTGACGAACACTTTCCCCAACCATTTCCCAAAGATCCAAAGCGCAGGGATGAACAACATCGTAATGGCCGCTATGGCCGCGACTAAGGTTGCGGTCTCTGTCTCAATCGCGCCATTGGCTGTACCCGCCGCGAGCACAACAAAGGCAAATTCTCCCGCCGAAGCCAAAATAAAAGCGGCCTCCCAAGAGAGCTTACGGCCACCCACAAAGAGGCGCACGGCAAACCAGATAATCACCGCTTTAATCAAAATTAATCCCACAACACCCGAAGCCACCACACCCCAATTTTCTGCGACAACGCGCAAGTCCAATGTCAAACCGACCGTCATGAAAAATAGTCCGAGGAGGAGACCTTTAAACGGCTCCAAGTCTAATTCGGCTTGATGTTTAAATTCCGTTTCACCGAGTAATAATCCTGCCAAAAACGCGCCGAGTGCGACAGACAAGCCAGCACTCGCTGTAATCACCGCTGCGCCTAAAATCGTCAGCAGAATAACCGCCATTAAATGACCGCGCCCACCGCTCGCGGCTTGATGAAAGACGGGGCGCACGACGTATCTGCCCAGTAAGATAATCACGGCTAAAGCGATGATACCTTCGACTAAAGCAATCAGTAAATCGGTGGCCATATTTGTGCTGGCACTACTGGCGCCGACAAAGGCGACGAAAATCAAAATCGGCGCCACAAGGACGTCTTGCAATAATAACACGCCCAAAGAGGTTTTCCCGATAGGGGCCGAAAGCTGACGCGCATCGACTAAGAGCTGCATCACAATTGCGGTAGAGGACAGAGCCAAGGCTAGGCCAATCAACCAGGCCACGGGAGCCGATAGACCGAGCATCATAGCGATGGCGGCAATCGCGATTGTGCAAAGCGAGACCTGCACCAAACCCGCCCCTAAAACTATGCGCCGCAACGCCCAGAGCTTTTCGACGGACATTTCTAACCCTAATAAAAAGAGCAGAAATAAGACCCCTAATTCGGCAAAGGGGGCGACACGGTCTGGATTGCTAATGGTGATATAGTCCAAGAGCGGAAAGCTCTCGGCATAAATGCCAATCCCGCTGACGCCTAAAACAATGCCCGTCAAAATAAATCCCGTCACCGACGGTATTTTTAATTTATTTAAAAGCGGAACAACTAAGCCAGCGGCGACCAAGAAAACAAGCGCGTCTTTGATCAGAATTTCTTGGCCCGGATGCGCCATTTCGACTCCCTTAAGCGATAAGTCCAGACTGCCAGAGGACTAGTCAGAAGTCACGGGAATTAGAATTACAATAATTTCGGATCAACGCTACGTTGGACGACGTTTTTGACCGTCAAGCCTTGGACAATGATAGAGAATATCACGATGCCATAGGTGGCCGTCAGGATAAGCGGTTTATATTCATTGTCCGGCAGCGCGAGGGCCAATGCGACAGAGATGCCGCCGCGTACACCACCCCACGTCAGTACGGGAATGGCGCCTTTGGTAAAGTCTTTAAACGCGCCCAAAGTCTTCATCGGTACGAACACCGCACAAAGGCGGGCAAAGAGCACAAGCGGTATAGCGAGCAGGGTGATAAAGGCAAAATCAGGCGCGAGCCCCAATACGAGTATTTCAAGGCCAATTAGCAAAAACAGAACCGAGTTTAGAATCTCATCGACCATTTCCCAGAAACTAAACAGCGCCGTTGTGGTATGCTCTGACATCGCAAAGGCCGCGCCTTTATTGCCAATCATGAGGCCCGCAACAACCACGGCGATAGGGCCAGATAGGTGATGCCCAAGGATTTCAATACGTTGAGCGAGGGCATAAGTCCCTGCAACCAAAGCCAATGTAATCAAGACTTCAATGGCATGCTCATCAATCCGCGACATCATTTTAAACGCGACCCATCCTGCGATGAGGCCAAGTATTGCTCCGCCAATCGCATCCACGACGAATAACTCGATAATATCCATCACGCTCGTCCCGCCGTGATGGGCGGCGTCTGCCACTGCGTGTGCGGCGTCAGGCGACCCTGTTCCCACAGCAATGGCCAAAAGTATGGTAAAGACCACAACGCCAACGCCGTCATTAAACAGGCTCTCACCGGCAATTTTTGTCTCAAGACTTTTGGGCATTTTTACGGTTTTTAAAATCGACAAAACGGCAACGGGGTCTGTCGGGCTAATCAGAGACCCAAAGACGAGTGCCCATGTATAAGGCAGGTTCACGCCAAATAATTTGGCCAAGTAATAAAACCCTGTGCCAACGATAAAGGTCGAAAGGATAACGCCAAAGGTGGCCATGCTCCCAATCGCCCATTTGGCATTTTTTAATTTAGCAAAATCCACATGCAACGCCCCGGCAAAAAGCAAGAAGCCAAGCATACCCTTCATCAGCGTTTCATTAAAATCAATTTGCCCGAGCGCGGATTGCAATGTCTCTGTCATGGATAGCGAGGGGAAGGCGGCCTCAGAGGCTAAAAGCGCAAAGGACGCCAGCAGCGCCATTACCAATAGTCCGATGGTATGGGGTAATTTGATATAGGCACGGTTCACCCAAGACAGGATTGCCGATAAAACAAGCAGCAAGGCCGCAATTTCAAACAAGCTCAACATATGTGTCCCTTTGACCGCATTAATCGCGGCATTTTAATCTTAGTTAAACCTTGAGAGGACAGGCGCAAGTGTAAAGACGAAATGGCTCCCCGTCCCCATGTTTGAAAGCAAACACTAGGCGGAGATGAGTGGGAGTGGGTGTTAATAATCCACGTTTAGCGATTTAAAACCTGCAAAATTTTCAATCTCTTATCAAATAATTGCGGGGTTTAATCCACACGCCCTAATC
>CAYGSV010000290.1:0-3226 GCA_964352635.1 uncultured Algimonas sp. | reverse complement strand
AGGTTATTCCTGATAATTCAGTCGTGATGGGGTCGCCAGGACGCGTGATTAAGCAAGTGCCTGAGGCGCAAGAAGCGATGTTAAAAATGAGTGCGGATTATTACGTCAAAAACGCTCAGAGTTTTAAAGCAGGCCTTAAAGCCGTTTAATCAGACTTCATGTCAGAGCGTTGTTTGGCAATATCAGTCCACAAAGCTCTGATTTCTTTGTCCGCAGTCTCTCCGATATTGAACCAACCAGCACGATTTGAAAACGTATCGTGAATGAAGAGCGTGTCTTCATTCGTCAGAGAGCGGCTCAATATCTCTCGCATTTCATTCAATTCAACTTGAGCCGCAATAATCCAGACAGCATCAGATAGTCTTTGAACTTTGCCAAGCGTCTGGAGCGATTTCAGGAAATTCAGATGGTTTCCAGAATTTATATCCGCCATCACAAAGAATATGCTTGGTAAAACAGGCTTTTTTAGAGGCTGAGTTTCAACGGATTTTGATTGCCACCGTAAAAATGTTTCCTGTGTTTGGGCTTGGCTAAAGCCAGAAATGGGCGAGGTGGATATTAAAGACTGCTCAACGATACGCCCTTGGGCGACGTAATCCTTCATCATAGCGTTAGAGTAGGGGCCGTAAACCTCATCATTTACTGATACATAATAGGCCACCTTTTGTTCAGGCTTAGTCAGAAAGCCTGACGCTGAATTGACGATGTTGGGTGGGTAAGTCACGCCGTTTTATGATGACGATTCTTTGTTTCTCTCAATCATTTTCTTTATGCACTTTCGCCCTATCATTCTCTTTATGTCCCTATAAAAGTGCGGTTATGGATGAACATCGACATAAAGAACCGTTTTTCAATTTTACCGAGCCTTTCCCTGCCTTTTTAGCGGGCGGTTTGATTGTGTTGTTTATGGTGTTTTCTTACTTGCCAGGGGCTTATAATTTAGTCGGTCAATTGATTGTTTTACGTCCCTTGGGCTTTCAAGGCACCACACAAGCAGAGCAAGTCTTTAGCCTTTTCGGACATAGCCTCATGCATGGCGGATGGTCTCATGTTTTGATGAATTCTGGGATGATAGCCATATTTGGTGTGGCAACCGTCAAAGGCGCCAGACTGCTTTCCGTTTCGCAAGGACGGCGACGGTCTCCAAGCTTTGTCTTTCTAACGATTTTCATATTTGGCGTGATTATGGGCGGATTAGCACAATGGCTTTGGTGGGGTGCTATTTCAGCGCCGCTAGGATTCCAAGCGCCTGCAGCTGTGGGCGCGTCGGGCGGTGGTTCAGCGCTTTTGGCGGCAGGCGGTTGGGCCATAGGTGGAAAACCAAAAATGCTTCAATTTGCTATTGGCTGGGCCCTTATAAATCTCGTCATCGTCGTGGCTGGCCCCTTTATTGGAATGAATGTCGCTTGGGCTGCGCACATTGGCGGCTTTATCGGGGGTATGATATTGGCGCCGCTTTTGACGAAAGCGAATAGCACGTCATTTGGGATTTGATCGTACGGTTATTACGGCGGTTAGGCTGGCTATGCCAAGTGCGGCTAAGAAAATTACCGTGTTATCAAACGTCCATAAGCTTGACTTCAAAAGCATAACTGTCTGCGCGCCGAGCGCCAAAAGGCCGAGTGAGATATAAAGCTGTCTGTTTAGCCTCAACCCATTCACGATCATCATACTCGCGACGACAAGCCCGCAAGCCGCGAATATCAAAGCTACACCTGGAAGATATTCAAACCCAGAAAATTGCGTAAAGAGGGTGGCCGTGAGGTCTGGCCTGAAGACTGAAAACGGCACGAAGCTAAGCGGTGTAAATGAAACAAAGATAGATAGCCAAGACTGTTGTTCGTTTGAATGACGCGCCATACCTGCCACAAGGATAATGGCCGATCCACAGGCCGCAGCAATAATCCAAGCCATAGAGGCGGCGGGTCGTTTTCCGACGGACATTATTGTATTGTTCTCGCCCGACATGAGCCCCCATTGGAGGGCTAGGAAGGCAGTAAATCCAAATACCCATCCCAGCGATAAAAAGGCGAGTGAGCCAAAAGCGTCGTCATCTAGACCCGCTTTACCAAGTTTATATTGAGCCGCCATAGCTATGAATGTAAAACCCGCTATCCCTGCGTAATTGATCCCCGAATTATAAAGCCAAATACCTGCCCAAGTATAAGCGGCCGTCAGCGCGAAAGCCATGACACTACGAGAGCGTAATCGGCTGGCAAGACCCACGTAAAAAACCAAAGCGGCTGTTAGAATAGAGCCTTGCAATTCATTGAACTGCAGAGGAGCTATCTCAAGCGGAGAGGCGAGGTAAGCAAGGCCCAAAAGGATGGCCGCGCCGAACAGAGCTGGCAGGCGCGTTCGACTGAAAAATGAAATCATAAGGCCCGTCAAGCTTAGAGGGATGGCGAGGCTTGGCGGGGTCAAGCCTGACAGTAAAACCCCGCCTATGGCTACGAAAGAGAGCAGAGAGACGGCCAGTAACTCTCTTAATCGCCAACTTAGTTTTCTTAGGCATAGGCTTGCCGCTGCACAGAGGCTTCCAAATGCGGCAATGATCACGATAGAGATATTTGAGGCTTCGGCCAAAAGCGCCCCAAAAAGACCAAAAAGGCTTGCAAAGAATAGCGAAAGACAAAGCGTCTTAACGAAACCGCCAGACCGATGATTATTTGATTTAACAGCAGCGTCTTCCTGTGCGCCATATGTGGGGAGCGGCGCGTCCTTGACGGGGCTCCATTGCATGTGACCTGGTTTGAGGCGGTTTGTTGAGCCGTTTGCCGCATGAGTTCTTTGATGTATCGTATGAGTCCAAGTCTCGCTTGCCTGAGCTGCCTCTTTTGGCAGAGGGCTATTGTCATTCATGGCGGAGATTCGTTTTTTAAACTTCATAGAAATGACATAATTGTCGCACTGCAAAAGTCATTGGCTCTCGCCTCTCGGGTGAGGCGCTTGCGGGACATATCTGCCGAATGGGGCAAATTAGGCGTATTTAACTATCAGAGGCTGTGGCGGAAGGCATTTGCCCCAACACATCCATGACGGAACTGATTAACGGGATTTCGTGCTGCATCGCGCGGTAGCCCCGCTCAATGAGCTCTTCGGCGCGCGTAAATTCCATCATGCCGATATGTCCAATGCGGGGCGCAACAAACACATCTGGCGGATCACCCGCGAGCCGCGAGCGTGATAATCGGTCCATCACGATGTTTAGTGTTCCCATCATAAC
>CAYGSV010000289.1:0-3232 GCA_964352635.1 uncultured Algimonas sp. | reverse complement strand
CGAGCACGTCCGTAGCACAGGCTTAGCGCTGTCCGAACAACAGGCAGGCCTTTCAAAAAAGAGCAATGAGCTAACGGATTACGCATGGACGGGAAATGGCCTGATTTTGGTTAATCAGCCGTTAAAACAGGCAAAGTTTCACCAGATAACAGCGCCATGAGGCTTGAGTTTTCTGTTGTAAAAGCGCTTAATGCTAAGCAGAGGAATTCTTATGCGTCAAAAGCCAACTGTTTTTGTGACCCGTCGTTTGCCAGACGCGATTGAAGCGCGATTAGGCGACTTATTCGACACGCAATTACGCGGTGACGATACACCCATGACAGAAGCTGCGTTAAAAACAGCTATTGCTGATTGCGATGTCTTTGTCCCGACCGTGACAGATCATATTACAGCAGACGTCATTGCCGCGGCGAGCCCGCATCTTAAACTCATCGCCAATTTTGGGGCAGGGACAGATCATATTGATGTGGCCGCCGCTTATGCCAAAGGGATTACTGTTTCTAATACGCCAGGGGTTCTGACCGAAGATACGGCAGATTTAACATTGGCGCTTATTCTGGCCGTACCGCGGCGCTTGGTCGAGGGCGATAGACGTATGCGGGCAGGGGATTTTTCAGGTTGGGGGCCAACGCATATGCTGGGCCGCCGTGTAAAAGGTAAAGCGCTCGGCATAATTGGTATGGGCCGAATTGGACAGGCCGTGGCACGCCGCGCCCATGCTTTTGGCCTTTCTGTGCATTATCATAATCGGCACCGTGTTCCCAAAGGCATCGAAGATAGCCTGTGTGCGAAATATTGGGATGATCTCGACGCCATGCTCGAAGCGGTGAATATCGTTTCGGTCAATTGTCCGCTCACGCCTGCGACGCACCACCTTATTGATGCCCGTCGCCTCGCTCTGATGGGTGAAGACAGCTATATCGTGAATACATCGCGCGGGGAGGTGATTGATGAAGCCGCTCTTGCTGATGCTTTGATTGCGGGGCACATCGCCGGCGCAGGCCTAGATGTTTATGAAGAAGAGCCCAAAGCCCATCCGAAACTCATGGATTTACCCAATGTTATCCTCGCCCCGCATATTGGGTCGGCAACTTTCGAGAGTCGTCTCGAAATGGGTGAGAAAGTCCTTATCAATATTCGCGCGATGATGGACCATCACGCATGCCCCGACCGTGTTTTACCGCCGGGTGCGCGCATAAGCTTGGCGTCTTAAGCTTTCACCCGAACGTGATTTGACCCAAACCATGCGGCGAGACTAGGTCTGAGCACCGTCTTGTGACGTATCAATAATAAGTACTGCCATCCAAAGAGCCTCTCATGACAAAATTATTCTCTGCCAGCTTTATCGCTTTATCCCTTACACTGGTTTCTGCCAGTCTCGTTCAAGCGCATGAGGACGGCCACAAAGAGATGAAAGCCGAAGACAAAGCGCCCGACATTTCAACGAAAAAATTGGCTGATAACTTCTATCTTCTTTTGGGCCCTGGAGGGAATGTGGGTGTCTCTACGGGGGAAGACGGCGTTTATGTAATTGATGATAAATTCTCACGCTTCGCCGATCAAATAATCTTTCGTATTCGCGAAGTGACAGGGGAGCCTATTCGTTATGTTCTCAACACACATTATCATGGTGACCACACGGGCGGTAATGTTGAGTTAAAAGAAACAGGTGCAACGATTATGGCGCATGACAATGTCCGTAAACGTATGGGTATGACATTCGAGAATAAGACATGGGGCCGTACTGTCGAAGCCGTCGATGAAGGTCTTTGGCCGACGTTGACATTTTCTGATACGACAACGCTCCATTTTAATGGCCAAGCGGTAAAAGCCATTCACATTCCAAATGCCCATACAGATGGTGACAGCATTGTTCATTTCTCACCAGCTAATATCATTCATATGGGGGATAATTATTTCAACGGTCTGTTCCCTTACGTCGATGTTGACGGGGGTGGTACGTTGCAAGGCATGATCGCCGCGCAAGACAAAGCGCTCTCGCTATCGAATGACGCCACACAAATTATCCCCGGTCATGGCCCTATGGCGACAAAAGCAGACCTACAGAACAGCCGTGATGTCCTCGCTGATATTCTTGCACGCGTGAAAGCGGCCAAAGATAAAGGTCTTTCAATAGAAGACACGGTCAAAGCCGTTCCGCTTGACGATTATAAAGAGCTTGCGTCCTTTATTGATCAGGCGAATATGGTGCGCACAACTTACCGCTCACTTGAGGCCGTAAAAGGATAAATCCGTCTATGTCATATGGCTCCCACGCCTATATCCCTGATCCGCGTAATGAGAGCGTCTATTTCAATGTAAATGGGATGCTCGTTGCGAGGGCCAAAGCCGTCGTCAATGTGTTTGATTCTGGCTTTATGTTAGGCGATGGTGTGTGGGAGGGCCTTCGTGTTCATCAAGGTAAAATCGCTTTTCTCCAAGACCATCTCGATCGATTATGGGAAGGCGCCAAAGGGCTTGATATTGATATCGGCCTTACACAAGCTGAACTCACAACCCGTCTTTATGAAACGCTTGCGAAAAACGAAATGCAGGAAGATGTGCATATCCGCCTCATGCTGACGCGTGGCCTTCGTAGTACGCCTTATCAAGATCCGCGTGTTGTAGTGAGTGATGCGACAATCGTCATTGCGCCTGAGTTTAAAAAAGCGGATCCTGAAACGGCGAAACGCCCTCTCTCGCTTTATACGGTTTCGGTCAGACGTGGGCGCTCTGATGTGCAAGACCCTGGGCTAAACTCTCATTCCAAAATTAATTGTGTTACCGCCTGTATCCAAGCCATCAAGGCAGGGGCGGATGAAGGCCTGATGCTTGACCCGCAAGGGTTTGTCGCGACGTGTAACTCAACGCATTTCTTTATTGTGCGAAAAAGCGAGGTTTGGACATCAAGCGGCGATTACTGTTTGGGCGGTATCACACGAGGCAAAATCATCGACCTTTGTAAGGACAATAATATCGCTGTCTTTGAGAAAAATTTCTCACTTTTGAAATGTTACAGCGCAGATGAAGCCTTTACGACAGGCACATTTGCAGGGCTTGCGCCCGTCGGCCAAATCGACGGACGCATCATAGGAAACGGGGAGAGGGGGCCGATGGTGGAACGACTACAAAAACTCTATCTAGATTTAATTCATCGAGATACATCATCATGACGCAAGTGATTGCGATGTGGTCTGGCCCGCGCAATCTGTCCACAGCAATGATGCGCAGC
>CAYGSV010000288.1:0-3260 GCA_964352635.1 uncultured Algimonas sp. | reverse complement strand
ATGTTAAAACAGCTTCTAGCTTTGCCGGTATTACTTTGCCCGCCGAAACTGACCCTGCTGACGCTTCAGCCGCCATAACAAATGGTACAGTGGATAGCACATCTGGGGGAGACCCAGTTGTAGCAAGGGCGATTTATTACTATCCGCTTGCTTTGCCTGCAGCGCTCACACGGCTGGAGACAACAAGTGGTAGCGGCATTCGTAAGCTCTATGCTTCAACAGCTTTCAGAAATGAGCCATTCTCGGCTCCGGGCACATGCCCGTCTTCTTAGGCCTTAGATAAACACATTATTCAAAAGTCATCCACTTTTGAAAGGATTACGACGATGAAAATGCTTAGAAAACTAAAAAACCGTCTCCATAATAGCACGGCGAAGTTAGGTAAAAACGAAGACGGGCTTGCCGCGATCGAATTTGCCATCTTGGCCCCTGTCATGATTTCGATGTATTTTGGGCTAGCTGAAGTGGCATCAGCCATATCCGTCGATAGAAGTATATCTCATGCAACCAATGTGGCAGGAGATTTAACGTCTCAGGTCGCCAATGTAGATGATGCAGACCTTGAAGACTTACTGACAGCGACCTTACGGATTATGGATGTCGACGACTCTTCAAAAGTAACGATTAGTATTGAAAGTTGGAGTCGTGATGCAGGTGGAAATGATACAAATGTCGGATCCGCAACAATGAACGCTGGGGCAGCCGCCTTACCTGCTTTTGATGTGTCCACAGTTGATACGTCACTCCTCAATGATACGGCAGGCATTGTCGTTGCACGCGTGGCTTATCTTTATTCACCTATGAAGCTGCAATATATGAAAACAGACTTTACGATGTCGGACACATTTATATTGAAGCCCAGACGGTCGAGTGAAGTCGCCTTTGCGAATACGCCAGGTAAGACTTTTACCTGCACATCAAGCGGAACAACTGTTTCTTGTAGCTAAGAGAGATAGTGAGCGCGAAGGCGCTCAATATCGCGTTTTTGAACACCTAATTCATCCGTTGTGTACTGTTGAATATCGCCCATTTGCGTCAGAGCGGCCGTCAAAAAGTCTTGGGTCACGCCAAACATAGGCCGTAAAGCATCTGCATCAAAAGCACGGCCATAGCGTTTTGTAAACATCGCAGCCGCTGGCTCTAAAAAACTCTCGATATTCACAGCTTCATGCGTGAGCATGTAATCGTGCATAATATGCTGATCTGGCACGCCCAGAAGCCCTTGAATGAGCGCCACAAGCGTCCCTGTTCTGTCTTTCCCCGCAGCGCAATGCACAAGGATAGGCTCACCCGTTTCCGCCATGTGCAAAAGCGTATCACGGAATATTTCTTGAAACCCTTTGTCGTGTGATCGCTGCGTATAGGACCGCATCATATAATCATGCGCGTCTTGAGACGTATGAAGCTCATGTTCCATAAAGGCCTCATGCGGCGCGACCTTGGCACTTTTTCCGTCGGGGCTATCAGGATAAGCGAGCACCCTCGCCTCGTTTGCCAACGGGTACCTCGAAGGTTGGCGTTTACGCTCGGGCGCATGGCGAAGATCAACAACCAAACCAATATTCATATCAGAGATAGAGGAGAGCTCTTCGTCATTCAGATTATTCAGATGCGCCGAGCGAAATAATTTATCTCTGACGACCGTTGCTCCTTCAATAGTTTCATACGCTCCAAAATCACGAAAGTTCAGGATTGTTTTGAAAGGTTTGATACGGTCTTGCATAGGGGCGACCTAACACGGGCTTTTCAAATTACAAAAAAGAAAACACCTGCCCCTAAAGATAAGGCCTGCCCCGCATAACGGGAAAGGCCATTGGTGTGGGAATGTAAAGTCTTATCGATTTATTCAGCGGCTTCAAGACTCTTTGTTCGCATTTTCTCAAAACGGCCCCAGACACCATCATCACCATGCCATTGGCCTTCGGTAGCACCTTTGGAGTATTCCGTCGCGCGCGCTTCAAAAAAGTTAGCATGTTCCACACCATTGGTGATTTCAGTCAACCAAGGCAGCGGATGCTCTTTAATGCCGTAAACCGCTGGGAGACCCAACTGACCCAAACGCCAATCCGCGATGTAGCGGATGTATTGTTTAATATCTTCGGCAGTCATGCCTTCAACAGGGCCCATTTCAAAAGCCAGTTCGATGAATTTATCTTCGAGTTTCACAACCGTTTTACAGCAATCAATAATATCGTCTCCGACACTTGGCGTTAATGCCCCTGTTTCTTGCGCGAATGTGTGGAACAACTTGATCATGCCTTCGCAATGCAAGCTCTCATCGCGTATCGACCACGTCACGATTTGGCCCATGCCCTTCATTTTATTCAGGCGCGGGAAGTTCATCAACATTGCGAAAGACGCAAAGAGCTGCAGCCCTTCTGTAAAGCCGCCAAAGACAGCCATAGACGTCAGAATATCGCGTTCGCTACCCACGCCGAACTGACCAAGGTAATCATGCTTCGCCGCCATTTCCTCATATTCCATAAAGGCTGAGAATTCAGAATCTGGCATGCCGATTGTTTCAAGCAAGAGCGCGTAAGCCGCAATATGTACCGTTTCCATGTTTGAAAATGCAGCGAGCATCATGCGCACTTCCACTGGCTTAAACAGCGGCATATAGTTTTCCATATAGTTCGCGCCGACTTCGACATCAGATTGCGTAAAGAAACGGAAGATTTGTGTCAGCAGGTTACGCTCTTGCTCGGTGATATTGGTTGCCCAATCTTTACAATCTTCGCCCAGCGGGACTTCCTCTGGCATCCAGTGAACTTGCTGTTGTTTTTGCCAAAAATCATAGGCCCATGGATAACGAAATGGCTTATAACTATGACTTGGAAGTAACAGCCCTGATTTCGAGTCTTTTAAAAAGTCCATATTACCCATTGATGTATCTCCCGCTAGCTCAGCCCAGAGCCTTAAAGAAGGCTCATATATAAGTGAAAATGCAACATCTTGTCTGATTTGCAATTACGCACACCATATCTAGGGGAAATGCTTAATCAATCGTAAATTTACAAGAATTTGCTACTGCGTCAATAAAGCTCTGTTTCGGCAATGAATTTTTATGGGGATGACGCCTTTTCATGACAGCGTTGCGCAACCTTTGATAAATCATCCGTTTCGGTTTTGGTGTCACAGTCGTGTTTTCTTCATATACGCCACAAAATGAGTCGCCTATAAGCGCGTTATGTTGAAAATAATCGCGACATTTCTCCGATTACTCCGCACGGGTTGGGTGTTGATTCGCCACGACTCACTTG
>CAYGSV010000287.1:0-3287 GCA_964352635.1 uncultured Algimonas sp. | reverse complement strand
CCCTTGGCGCAACGGCCATGGGTGCAGGTGCTGGTGCCGTGCTGGGCGAGGTAGGATGGGGCGGCGACGAGGACGCGGGCAGGGGCGTTCAGGTATCCACCTTCTAGGACAGTCAAAGAATTTGGGCTGCGCACTTCGACATAATCAACCGATGAAAAGCCTGCATCAAGGAGCGCTTTCTTCGCGTCACCTGTGGCTTCATCTACATGGCGACCGTCTCGCATTTGTTGGGCGCAGTCTTTCATAATGATGTTTAGCTTGCGCGCTCGGGTTAGGCCTGCTTCATCGAAATAGGCATTCCTTGATGAGAGAGCGAGCCCGTGTTCATCCCGCGCAATCGGCGCGCCGATAATTTTGATAGGCATATCAAGGTCTTCAACGAGGCGTCTAATGGTCGCCAATTGTTGATAATCTTTTTCACCAAATATTGCGACATCAGGTTGAACGCGGTTAAAGAGTTTTGTGACGACCAAAGCGACACCGTCAAAAAATGTCGGACGATGATCGGTCTCGAGTCCTTGGGCCACGCCGCCGACTTGAACCGTGGTGGCATGATGCGCGTTATACATGGAATTGGGGTTGGGGATGTAAACGAGATCAACGCCTTCAACGGCGAGCTTTTCCATATCCGCTTTTTCCGTGCGCGGATAAGCGTCGAGGTCTTCACCTGGTGCAAATTGGGTTGGGTTCACAAATATGGAGACGATCACGCGCTCTGCTTTTTTGCGCGCTAACCTAGCAAGAGTAAGGTGGCCTTCGTGGAGTGCGCCCATGGTTGGTACAAAGGCCATGCGGTCGCCAGAGCCTCGCCATTCGGCGATTTGGCCGCGGAGAGATCGCTCTGTCCGACTGATTAGCGGTGAAGATGGCATAAGCTCTATCGCGTTAGGAACTAGGAGCGATAATCAAGCACCCATGACGTGACTTTTCAAGCGCTTTACAGGCCTCTCTTGCCGATTGTGGTGAAAGTCCTGACATTCGCGCGACATATTGCGGGCCGCGTTGTTGTAAAACGGGTTTTGCGCGCGCCAGAGAGGGTAGAAGTGTAACGCTCTCTAGGTGGGCTTTGGCTTGCGTTTCATCGGTAAAGAGGCCGAGTTGCACTGACCATTGTTCTACCTGTTTGGCCGTGCTGGCTTGAATGACATTTGTTGAGACAGGCTTTGCTCCGCGCAGTCGTATAATCTGCCGCGTCTTATTGGGCACAGGCTTTACGGTTTTTTGGGTTGTTGCCACAGTGATGACTTGCGGCTTCACACCCATCACATCAAAGCCACGCTCTATCAGGTCAGACATGTGAGAGTTGCGAGACGCCCCGCTCGCGCCGCCTAATACAACAGCAATCAGGCGTCGCCCATCACGTTCGGCAGAGACGATAAGGTTGTACCCGCTGGCATTTGTAAAGCCCGTTTTAAGTCCATCTACATCATCACGATTATGTAAAAGGCCGTTCGTATTTTTATAGGTGCGGCCATTATAGCTAAACTTTTCGATCCCAAAATAATGGTAATGACGGCGGTGATTGACGAGGACAGCATTGGCCAGTTTTGCCATGTCCCGCGCAGTCGTGACTTGTTCAGGGTGAGGGAGACCATTGGCGGTTTTGAAAGCCGTTTTATTCATGCCGAGGCTATGGGCCTTAGCGGTCATTTGAAACGCAAAGGCCTCTTCTGACCCCGCAAGATGTTCGGCCAAGACCACGGCGGCGTCATTGGCGCTTCGCACGGCGACGGCTTTGATAAGCGTGTCGACAGTAATCGTTTGTCCCGTACGCAGTCCTAATTTTGTTGGTGACGCCGAGGCGGCGGTGCGCGAGACATTTAGCTTTTGATCTAATGTGAGTGTACCTGAATTTATAGCATCGAAGGTGAGGTAAAGCGTCATGACTTTCGTCAGAGAGGCAGGGTAGCGCAACTCATCAATTTGACGCGCATGCAGTACATCCAGATTATCTGCATCTACAATGATGGAGGCGTAACGGCCCTCAGGCTTCGTTTGCGTAGCGCCATAAAACGCCGTCATAAACGACAAAATTACCAGCAATGTCCCAAACAAAAGACGCATAGCCTAGCGAATAGGCTGTAAGCCTTTCGCTATGGTTAATGGAAGGTTACTTTTTACAGCAGATTTATTGTTGCTCTTTTAAGATACTTAGCGCTTTTTCTAACGCTAGGTCAGGGCCATTCCCATTGTCTGAGATGACAAAAACAGGAGGCGACCATTCGTGACGATTTGTACCGTCGACATGTTTCAAATTATAGGTTGGAAAGCTGTAGCGTATGCCAAATTTTGGAAATTCAAAGTCCTCAACACCCCCAGCTAAACCTGCCATATCATTACCAATAACGGTGGCGCGGTTCATGCCATCAAAGCCTATAGCCATACCTTCACCCATGCTGCCAGTCCAACGCCCAACTAAAACGACCATAGGGCCCTTTGCCGTCCATTTTTTCGTGCCACGGGTCTTTGCAATCCACGTTTTCCCGCCTTTATATTCTGTGATTTGATACGGTATTTTGCCCTATACAAAGCGGCTCATAATTGGCACGGCTATATCTGTTCCACCGCCGCCTGGCGTATAGCGCAAATCCAATATCCAAGACTTTGCGTCTTTCAGCGTCTCTAATGCCGCGTCAAAATCAGCGACCGTTTGTATATCGCCCAAGCGATTATTTAATTTTAAATAGGCCGTGTTATCATTGACCATGCGCGCGTCTACGTTGCTATCAAATGACGGGTTGATGTCATCACCAATATTGATTTCTAACGTCTCGCCTCCACGGATAACGATAAGGCGGCTTGCCTCATCGCGACGGCCTTGCGCGCTACTAATAAGTGACCAGTTTTTCTGCGAGTCAGAATAAGTGGCCGCTAATGGCTGAAGGCGTTCGGCGCTTAACTCTTCGAGAGTTTTACCATTTGCTGATATAATTTTATCGCCGACTTTAACGCTAGCCACGGCTGCGGCGCTGTCAGGTAGAACCGCTGAAATTTGATCACCTTCAATCCAAAAGTCGATACTGGAGGGAATAAGCCTGTAGGAATCAAGTAAATTTGAACCAAACATGCTGTGTGTCTCATAAAGCGCATCTAGAAGGTTTTCTAAAAGCCTAAATCGCTCTGCCGCCGTGTTTGTGTCAATAATAGCTTTTTTGGCTTGGTCACAGGCGATGGGCCAGTTTCCATTTAACTAATCAATATACATATATTTTTCAGATACAGTTTCACACAAAGCTTTTACATCCCTCACCAGGATTAAATGTTGTTCCTCAAAAATCTCCTCCAGA
>CAYGSV010000286.1:2627-3289 GCA_964352635.1 uncultured Algimonas sp. | reverse complement strand
AAAGCTAACGGGGGACCCAGGTGCGATTTGCCCTAAGAGCCAAAAGTCAGCGGTGATGACTTGCAGAACCCGCGCATAACCGCCCGTACAATGCCCATCAATGAGGGCGAGAATTGGCTTGCCATTTGGTGGGACTTGCAAAGTGCCAGGGAGGATTGGCGTGCTGACGAGGTCTTTTTCCTCTTTAAGGCCGATATGATCACCAATTAATTGTGTGCCCATTCTGTCCGTGTCTTGAGTGGCATGGAAAGGGGAAGTGTACATGTAACGTTGCGCTTCGGGGGTAAGCCAATCCCATTCGCTAACGGCCCGTGCCCTTAGGACGATATGTTTTGACATAATCGGTGCATAACCCTTTGGCAGATTTTGAGGGCCAATATTTTCTAAACCCGCAGAATAAATTTCATCACCTGTGCGATAAGGGCGACCTTCTAAACCGCCAAGACTGGCTTGCTGATAGGTCGAGACCGAGTCTAAAAAACGCTCGCCCTGTAGGCCCCCTTCTATGGCGATATAGGCGCGACATCCGATGCGCGCGAAGCTGAAGGTTAGAATATCACCCTCTTCAACGACCAAAGATCGGTTCATTTCAATGTTGAGGCCATTTATCTGCGCCCACATCTCGGCTCCAGAAATCGCAATTCGGGTTTTGGTCAGGAATT
>CAYGSV010000286.1:0-2617 GCA_964352635.1 uncultured Algimonas sp. | reverse complement strand
AATCCACCCAGCGTGCATTCTAGGGCAGGGGTATCCCAAGGGTTCCCGACGAGATAATTTGCAATAGCAAATGACAGGCGGTCCGCTGCGCCGCTTCTCGGAACGCCCAAATTACGATGACCAGGTCGTCCCGCATCCTGCAAGGTCGTTTGCGTGCCGCCATTTAAAATTCTTAAGATAGGGGTGCTCATGATGCGCTCCCTTGCGGGATAAATCGAATGCGATCACCGGCTTCGAGGGCAAAGGGTTTGTCACGGGTTTTGTCGAACATGACCAAAGGCGTGCGCCCGATAATTTGCCACCCGCCGGGGCTTTCCAATCCGTAAATGCCTGTCTGCCAATTGGCGATACCCACTGAGCCGGGTTTCACAATGGAGCGGGGTGTGACATGACGCGGATGATGTAGGGCTTTGTCTGTTTCCGATAGAAAAGCAAAACCTGGAATAAAGCCCATCAAACAGACGCGGTAAATTATATCGCTATGTTTCCGGATGACTTCACCTTGGGTCAGGCCTGAGGACTCGCAGATTGCTGTCATATCTGGCCCGTCATCACCGCCATAAAACACTGGAATATCTATAGGTTTCTTTGGGCTCTTTTTCTTTGATTGAGTCAGTTTTTTTAGCGTTTTCTCGACCGTCTCTTTGGCGTCTTCAATTGTGACGTCCATCGGGTTAAATGTGAACATAGCACTATCATAAGCTGGGATAAGATTTGTCCATTGGCCTTTATCTTTTAACGCATCCGCCAAGTCATGCACGTTGTCGCAAGCGGCTTCGGAATAACCGTCCACCTGATAACTCACTAATATAGCGCTATCGCCATAGGTTTGGATAAGAGGCGGGGCGAGGGGTTTATCAGACATAAAAGAGATGTTTCTTATCAGCAAAGGCTTGGATTTTGACGTCTTTATCTTCGAGAGCTTTACGTGTTTTAAGGGCTGTTTTCACGGCCCCATCACTATCGCCATGCAAGCAGAGCGATTGCGTTTTTAGAGATAAAGTTTGTCCCGTGTTCGTTTGTACCACACCCTCAAAAACGAGACCAAGCGTTTGTTTAACACGGTCTTTGTCCGTTTCTAAAACAGCCCCTTTTTCAGAACGACTGAGCAAATGTCCGTCATCGGTATAGCGCCGATCAATGAAGCCTTCGGCAATAAATGAAAGGCCTGCTACATTTGCGGCACGAGTCATTTCTGAGTTTGGGCCGCCGAGCAATATAAGGTTAGGGTCGAGTTTCTTTACAACGTCAACAATCAACGCGGCTTTCGCTTTGTCTTTCACAGCGTCATTATACAGGGCACCGTGAGGTTTGACGTAAGAGATAAATGTCCCTTCCTCCGCGGCGATTTCGGCCAAACGCGTGATCTGTTGAGTTAGGGCGTTTTTCAGACCTTGCGCCGAAATGTCTTGCCCTAAAACCAAACTCTTTCGGCCAAAATTCTCTCTATCGGGATAGGCAGGATGCGCGCCTATAGTAACGCCGTTTTCTTTCGCGAGGCGAATTGTCTGCCGCATAGACATGTCATCCCCTGTATGACCGCCACAGGCGATATTGGCCGAAGAGACCGCCGTGAGGATTTTCGCCTCTGCCGCTGCCCAGTCGGGGTTATCGGCTTCGCCCACATCTGCATTTAGGTCGATGACTCGCATATCGTTCTCATACCGCGTGAATTATCATTAGACTATGGGAAAATGGCGCGCCAATAAGCCTTATGATTGAGTCTCCTCTTTTTTGGGAAACCGCCGTTTTTGCTGTCATCATTACAGGCATATCCAAAGGCGGTTTTGGTGGTTTAGGGCTGTTTGCTGTACCGATAATGGCGCTGGCAATATCACCGATTCAAGCGGCGGGGATTATGCTGCCCATTTTAATTATCATGGATTGGGTGAGTATTTGGGCCTATCGTAAGACATGGGATAAATCTCTACTCCTTTTGACCTTGCCGGGGGCGATTATCGGGATTGCGATAGGGGGCTTGTTAGCGGGCTATGTTGATGATCGATTTGTTCGTCTGTCCGTTGGTTTAATTGCTGTCCTCTTTCCGATTTACGCCATTGCTATGCCTCTTTTAAAGTTTGAACCGGGGGCAGGTGTAAAAGACAATAAACCGCTCGGCGTTTTCGCAGGCGGCGTCGCGGGTTTCACGAGCTTCCTTGCCCATGCAGGTGGTCCACCGTTTCAAGCCTATGCCATTCCGCAAGGTCTCGAAAAACGGACTTATGCGGGGACGTCCGTCATGTTTTTCTTTGTCGTTAATTTCATCAAGCTCATTCCTTATGCGATGCTGGGCCAGTTTGATGCAACGAACCTCAAGACGTCTGCCATGCTTATTCCGCTTGCGCCTATTGGCGTTTTAATCGGTGTTTGGTTTCTTAAGCGTATCAATCAAGAGACTTTTTATCGGATTATGTATGGGTTGATTTTCATTACGGGTTTAAAGCTCCTCTATGATGGTTTCGCGCTATAACGCACGACTTTTTAATTTGAAAGCGCGTCCGCGCAGGCTACCCCGCTCGCCCACGCCCATTGGAAATTATGGCCGCCGAGATGCCCCGTGACGTCCACAACTTCGCCGATGAAATACAGACCCTTTTGGGATTTTGCCTCCATCGTT
>CAYGSV010000285.1:0-3291 GCA_964352635.1 uncultured Algimonas sp. | reverse complement strand
CTGATAGCACTTGGGCGATGATGCGGCGTTGCTCTGTGAGCCTTAAGCCGCGTTCCACACATTTTCGTTCAATCCAATTTGGCATGAAAAACCTCTAGCGTTCAGAAAGCCGCGCGTCCAGTAGGACTAAAGCGTTTTTGAAAAAGTTATCGCGGCAACACGCCCCTTGGCTGTGCGGTAATAGGCGGGCCGTCGTCCAATCGCTTGAAACCCTGTCGATTTATAAAGCGCTATCGCGCCGTCATTGATTTCTGACACGTCGAGGTAAAGCGTCTTAATGTTCTTATTTCGTAACTGATTTTCCGCCTCGCTCAAAATTTGACGGGCATGGCCTTTCCGCCGATGGGCAGGGTCTGTTGCGAGTGTAAGGATGTCGGCTTGGTCGCCCCCAATTTGCAATAAAATAAAAGCCTTCACAGGGTTTCCAACACCTAGGCAGAGGTCTTTCTCTATATGGCGACGCATGTCCTCTTCGGGCCACCCCGAAGGAAAAGATTGTTTGTGAAGGGTCGCCATCGCCGCGGCGTCCTCTGGTGTGAGGGGGCGCATCATACTTTAGGAGGCGTAATCCCGCCTGGCAATTTCGCATCAGGGGCGCGAGAATAAAGCGGCGTTGCAGGTGCCGACTTCGGCGTTTCATGTTGGGCCAACCACGCCAAAATAACCGTTGAAATGGGACGGTCTCGCATAATTATATCAGCACCCAGAGCGTCAATCAGCGTTTCGGCTTCTTCGACTTTTTGCGTGACGGGTTCAATTTCGACACGGCCGTTTTTCCATGCGGCCCAACATAATTCATTGCGGCGTACATCAGAGACACTGACGACTAATTTATTGTGTTCAGGATCGGCTTCTCTGGCCCAAATTTCCAGAGAGGATAAACCAATAACGGGGAGTTTGCGGGGCAAGGCAAAGCCTTTGGCAAAAGACAGGGCTACACGTTGACCTGTGAAACTGCCCGGGCCCGTGCATACGCCGACACGGGAAATGTCAGTGATGTTACGCCCTGCATTATATACGAGTTCCTGCACTAATGGGGCGAGTCGTTCGGCGTGGCCGCGACCAATGTCTTCTGACCGATGGGCGATGATGCGCCCTTCATCGACGAGGGCAGCCGAACAGGCTTTACCCGTTGTATCCAACCCAAGCGTTAGCATGAAACGGCCAACATATTAGACGGCTTGCTCGACGCGGGTAACTTCGGGCACGTAATGTTTCAGCAGGTTTTCAATCCCGCTTTTGAGTGTCATTGTCGAGCTTGGACAGCCCGCACAAGCGCCGCGCATTTCAAGGTAAACTGACCCGTCAACTTCATCGAAATGTTTGAAAACAATATCGCCGCCATCTTGCGCCACAGCAGGACGTACGCGAAGCTCAATTAATTCTTTAATCTGTTCAACGATTTCCAGCGTCTCGCCTTCATAACTATGCTCTTCAACCTCGCCCGATTGAAGCTGTTCTAGGAGGGGCTGTCCGCCCGCGACATAGAAATCCATAATCGCGCCAAGCACGGCGGGCTTTAGATGTTTCCACTGCGCATCTTCTTGGCGGGTCACAGAAATATAATCCGTGCCAAAAAAGACCCGTTCGACATCAGGAATCATAAAGAGCATTTCCGCGAGAGGCGCGCGTGAGACATCTCCACCGCGTGCAATCTCTATAATGGTGCCGCCTTCACCCACAACATCACGGCCGGGGAGGAATTTCAGGGTTGCCGGGTTCGGCGTATCTTCGGTTTGTATAAACATAGGGCGTATCTGGGGTTTCTGATCGCGATGTGCAAGACACATTGACGTCAGGGTGACAAATTTGCATGGTCTGTCCATGTTACGGCGCGTTTACATGACTGGTTTTGTCGCGATGGCTATGGGGTTTTCTGGCTGTGCGAGTTTGGACACGCAACTCCCCGAAATCCCTATAGCCCAATTACAAGCGGAGAAAGTCACGCAAGAGAAATTAGCGCTGACGGAATGGGATTCTATGGCGGAGCGTCTCTTGCGTGTTGGGCGTCCTATTTTGCTTGCGAATGAGGCTTTGTGCCCGAAAACGGGCCAAGATATTGGTGTTTTGACCCATAGTCAGAAAAGCTATGATAAGCGCCTGCGCAAAGGGAGCGAACGCGAATTAGGGGTCGGCGAAGACACAGAGATTTTCCACATCGCCATTGACGGCCCCGCCCATAAGGCCGGGTTGAGACGTGGGGACATTATACGAAATGAAAAAGGTGCCGCTCTGCGAAGCGCTCAGACATTAAAGGCGCTCGAGGAAGGACAGTCTCTTCAATTGGACCGCGACGGTGTGGTCTCCGAACTTGAGATAAAGGGCGATACAGCCTGTGCTTACAATCTTCGCCTTTCACAAAGCGCGGCGATTAATGCTTATGCTGATGGCCGCAATATAACACTGACAACAGGGATGATGCGTTTCATTGAATCAGATGAAGAGCTCGCTTTGATTGTGGGGCATGAACTTGCCCATAATACGATGGGTCACATTCGCAAAATTATTGGTAATTATATCCTCTCGGGTCTGGCGACGCGCTACACACGCCCTTTTGAATCAGAAGCAGATTATGTCGGGCTCTATTATGCCAAACGTGCGGGTTACGACATTAATGGCGTGGAAGATTTTTGGCGACGTCTCGCGAAAGTGAATCCTAAAAGTGTAGGACGTGCTAAAACTCACCCTAGCTTTCCTGATCGCTATCTGCGCCTCGCCGCCACGCGTAAAGAGATAGAAGAAAAGCTTGCAGCGGAGGATGCGCTTTTGCCTAACTTCATCACGGAAAAGAAGTCGACTTCGTGACGGGGCGATGGGTTATATACGCGATTGCGACAACTCTATTCGTGGGTTGTACGGCCGCCTCCCAACCTGCTGCCGCACCAGACGAAGGTAATCCTGTTTCCATCCTGCCAGATATAAAAATTGAGCGGCCAAACGATACGCAATTCGCGGATGTCTTAGCCGAGTATCAAGAGATGAATGATCGCCTAGACCGCGTCTCCGCACCGTTACGTTTAGCCAATGTTGATTTATGCCCTTATGTTTTTCGTGACCCCGGCTTTAGCTCTCATGCCTTAGAAGATTATCCGGACCGCCTCCAAAGTGTTGCAGAAGCCGTCATGGGTCTGAGTCCAGACGGTATATATGTGCGGTCCGTGAGACGTAATTCGCCAGCCGATGATGCCGACATTCAAATCGGCGACCGCGTTATAAAGTTAAATGACCAAACCGTTCCGGGTGGCAGGACAATGAAACAGTTTTACTACTCCTTAACCAGTGACGCTTTTA
>CAYGSV010000284.1:0-3306 GCA_964352635.1 uncultured Algimonas sp. | reverse complement strand
ACTTAAGCCCCTGAAGTCGTTGCAAGGCTTCTTCAAGATCTTGCTTGTGCTGCGCCTTTTCAGCGTCTGACAACCCCGTTTGAGGTTCGGCCATAACAGGTTCAGGTGCAGGTTTCACAGGCTCTGGCACGTAAACAGGTTCGGGTGGTGTTTGTTCAGGCTCTGGAATAGAAATTTCTTCGGGCACATTCGCGGCTTGCGGCGGCACAGGCGCTACGGCTGGTGCAGGTGCAGGTTTAGCTACCGTCGGCGCTTTGGTAGATTTACGAATACGCTCTGGCACTAAAACCGTGTCTTTGACTTCTTTATCACGCGCCGCCTTTTCGACTGACTGACCTAATTCCATGACGCGATTCGGCCCCTTAAGGCGGATCAGCTTTTGTACGTCTTTTATAGGATGGCCTTCATCATGAAGGAGGATTTTAATTCCGCGTAGAAACTCGATATCTTCAGGACGATAGAACCGGCGCCCACCACCGCGTTTAATAGGCTTTATCTGTGAAAACTTTGATTCCCAAAATCGCAATACATGAGGCTGTAAGCCGAGCTCTTCACCCGCTTCACTGATTGTTCTAAACGCGCGTGTCGTTTTAGATTGCATCTACCCTAGCCGAATCGTTACCTAACGAGTCACACTCTATCACTTTTTCACTGTCAATGACGAGTCCACGCGTTCTCTGAGAACTTGTGACGGTTTAAAAACCAAAACACGGCGGGATGTTATAGGGACTTCTTCGCCCGTTTTGGGGTTCCGCCCTATACGTTCTTTCTTATCACGAAGAGAGAATGTGCCGAAACCGGCGAGCTTCACATGCTCGCCTTTGAGTAGCGCTTCGCAGACATAATCAATAACTGATTCGACAAGCTCAGCACTTTCTGACCTCGACAAGCCAATTTCACGGTAAACAGCTTCAGCCAAATCGGCTCGTGTCACTGTTCCGGGATTTTGCATATCCATAGCCATAGACCCTTTAAGCAAATGTGAGTGGAGGGACGCAAGCGAAATCTAAAAAAAGCGTTAAATTTCAGTCGGATTACCCCTTAAGAGGCGAAACCAGATGCTAATAGCGCAAAAGAGCAGCGCCCCATGTGAAACCGCCTCCGAAGGCTTCTAACATAACCAAATCACCGCGTTTGATACGGCCGTCTTCTACGGCGCTTAGCATGGCGAGTGGCACAGAGGCAGCAGAAGTATTCGCGTGGAGAGCCACCGTGGATATAACTTGAGACCGTTCAATTTTAAGCCGCTTCGCAACTCCATTTAATATCCGTTGGTTCGCTTGATGCGGCACAAACCAATCAATATCAGCGACAGCCACGCCTGCTTTATCAGCACAACTCTTCATCGCATCCGCAATTTCTGTCACGGCATGTTTGAAGACCTGATTCCCCAACATGCGGAGTTTACCGACAGTTTGCGTCTTTGACGGACCACCATCAACATATAGCATATCGCGATAACGGCCATCAGATCGCACAAAGCAATCAATCACGCCATTTTCTGTATTCTCTTCTCCTTTAAAGACCATAGCCCCAGCCCCGTCACCAAACAGAACGCAGGTCGAGCGGTCTTCCCAGTCGAGAATCCGTGAAAATGTTTCTGCACCAATCAGCAGAACGGTCTTTGCTGCACCCGAACGTATCATCGCGTCAACAACACTGACACCGTAGAGAAATCCGCTACAGACCGCCTGTAAATCAAAAGCCGCGCCGTGGTGCATGCCCAGACGTTCTTGGATAATCGTCGCGGTGGATGGAAATGTATAATCTGGCGTGGATGTCGCGACGACGATGAGGTCGAGGTCGTCAGCGGTCAGGCCAGCATGTTCCAAAGCCTTTAAGGCCGCTTCATAGCCTAGATCAGATGTTGTTTGACCTTTGGCTGCAATATGTCTTTGCTTGATGCCAGTCCGTTCTTGAATCCAAGCATCGCTTGTATCCAGGCTTTTGTCCAAATCATCATTCTTGACGATAGTCTCTGGCAGATACCCGCCAATCCCTTTAACAACAGCGCGTAACATTATGAAATAAATCCAATATTATCATCTTCATCATGAAGAGCTTCGACTTCACGTTCAATTTCTTCGAGGAAATTACTCTCTGCCAAACCAATCGCAATATTGAGCGCATTCGCATAACCGACCTTATCCGTACCGCCATGGCTCTTAATCACCGCGCCATTGACGCCCAATAAAACGCCACCATTGACCTTTCGCGGGTCCATGCGCTTCTTCGCCTTTTTGAGCGCTATAGCGTTCAGGGCTGTCGTTAATTTGGACCACAGATTACCAAAGAGCGCTTCATTCAGAACATTATTCACCAGTTTTGCTGTGCCTTCGGCGGCCTTGATTGTGATGTTGCCTGTAAAACCATCCGTCACAATGACGTCCACATTGCCCAAAGAAATATCGTTACCTTCGACGAAACCTTTATAATTTAGCCCAATATGGCTTTGGTTCAGGCGCTCATGCGCGTCTTTGACAGCCGCATTCCCCTTTTGCTCTTCTGAGCCAACATTCAAAAGACCGATGCTTGGCTTCTCGACTTTGTATAAAGCGCGATAAAACGCGTCACCTAGCACAGCAAATTCAGTCAGTTGAGACGCACTTGCCTCAACATTGGCACCCACATCAAGAACAACACATTGACCGTCAAGACGCGGCCACGCTGCTACCAAAGCAGGACGCTGAACGCCTTGCATACGGCGTAATATCATCATGGACATCGCCATTAATGCGCCAGTATTACCCGCTGATAGCGCAATTTCGGCACGTTTCTCTTTTACCGCAAGAATAGCATTCCACATGCTACTCCCTTTGCCCTTACGCAGGGCTTGAGACGGTTTTTCCTCCATCGAGATTGAGTGCTCTGTGTGACAGACTTCGGAACGCTCACGGGCTCTGGGCGCTTTTTTCAATAGCGCATCGATTTTGACCTGATCACCATGCAGAAGAAAGCGTGCCTTACGGCCTTTCCCTTCATGTTTCAGAAAATGTTCAATTCCATTGATCACAATGTCGGGCGCGTTATCGCCCCCCATCGCATCAATCGAAACTACCAAACCGTTAAGCATAGTGTCCCTTTAAAACGCTTAACACGCTATAACGGAGCGTGACGTGAAAGCCTATCATTTAATCTAAAAGGAAAAAAGCTTACGCTGCTTCTTTGCCAAGCGCAGGAAAGCCAAAGGTTGCAGTCGCAATTTCGCCCAATGACTTAGCTTTCAGCTCAAGCTTAAACGCTTCACTATATGATTTTACGTCTGACAGGAACGGCAACGTTAGAGGCGTATCTGATTCTGAGTAT
>CAYGSV010000283.1:0-3319 GCA_964352635.1 uncultured Algimonas sp. | reverse complement strand
GCTATAGAGCCAAGACCAATTGAGAGGGCCAAATCACCCGACGCCTCAGAGTCTCGACCAATCGCCGTAGATGCCAAGCCACTGGCTTCAGACCTAAACCCAATCGCGGCGGACTGATTGCCAGAGGCAACACTCAAAGAACCAATGGCGGAGGCTCCTGAGGCTGAAGACAGAGCCGAAGTGCCCATCGCAATACCATTTGTCGCTGTAGAAGCGGCAATCGCGCCAGTACCCAAAGCGAGTGATGAGTTGCCTGAAGCCTCTGCACCGGCAGTGACTAAAGTTATATTATTGGGCGCATACACAGCGCCTCCTAAAGCTACAGCCCCTTCGCCAGTTGCGCGGGCGGCTAAGCCTGTAACATTACCTGCTCCTATAGCGATGGCCCCTTGCTCTGTTGATTGGCTAAACGCCCCAACAGCCGTAGAAAACCGTCCAGATGCTCGAGATTGTGAGCCTAAAGCAGTGGCTTGCTCAACGATTGCAGCCGACCCGTGTCCTAAAGCTGATGTGTCACCAAGTGTAGCAACAGCATTTGATCCAATAGCGACTGAACGCAGGCCTGTACTTCTTGAATTGTCTCCGAAAGCACTGGCTCCATCTATACCAGTCGCATTGGCATTGTTTCCGATGGCTGTAGCTCTTGTTTGAGTCGCTCTAGTATTTGCACCAATAGCGACGGCACCTGACTGGGTTGATAAAGCGTTGTAACCAATAGCTAATGTTTGTGACTCCAATGATCTGGCATTAGGGCCGAGGGCGATGGCATCTGGCCCAGTTGCTTCGGCACTTACGCCAATGGCAACTCCAAAAAAATTACTCGCGACTGACTCGCTACCAATTGCAATGCTTCCAATTGCAGACGCATCTGCACCCTCGGTATTTGTATTGCCGCCTCCTATGGCAATCGCGCTTTCTCCAGTCGCGCTTGCACTGTTCCCGAGATCCCTACTACCCCCTATGGCAATCGCTCCTGTTTGATTGGCAAATGCGCCTGTGCCTAAAGCAATAGAATTTAGGGCAGAGGCTTCTGCCCCAGAACTAATCAATGTCGAGCCATCCATTTCATAAACCGCCCCACCAAGTGCAACTGAGCCTTCTCCACTTGCCATCGCAGAGTCGTTGTTGTTGTTACCTGCCCCGATGGCAATAGCACCTTGTGCGGTTGATTGGCTTCTTGCCCCTAAAGCTGTAGAGTTGGCATGAGTCGCATCAGATTGAGAACCCAATGAGGTTGCGTACTCACCCGAAGCATTAGAGCTACCCCCTAATGAAGTTGCACCAAGTTGATTTGAAAAAGCACTAAAGCCTACTGAGGTTGTAAGTTGAGCACTGGCTGTTGCATTATTACCCAAAGCAACGCTGACTTGTCCGGAGGCATCAGCTTGGGTTCCTAGCGAAGTGCTGAAATCGCCAGAAGCTCTCGAAAGAGCTCCTAATGAAATAGCAAAAGAGCCTTCGGATCTGCTATCAACTCCAATAGCCGTCGATGATTGATTGGTTGCTCTGGCACCTAAACCGATGGCTGTAGAGCTTTGACCACTTGATAACGAAGAAAATCCAATTGCTATTGAATTAGAACCACTTGCCACAGTATTTGCCCCAAAAGCCGCGCTATTACTTCCAGTTGCTGATGCGTTCGTTCCGCAGGCTATTTGAGTATCTTGTCCATTACTTTCGGCACCCGCTGTACCATCAGCTACACCATCATCGTCCGTATCTAATATACAATCTTCGGCATAGGCAGAATAGGAAACGCTCAAGGGCAAAATGAACGCCATCGCTAATGTCGCCGCAGATGAAATGAGGAGTGATTTAAAATTTTGATGTGTCATGATTTTCCCTTTGCCGAATGACTTAAAATTGGAGGTTATAATTTGTTAACCTTATTGCCATGCCTAAGAGAACTCAAACTTTTGCACCTCTAAATTGATAATTTTATGGTTTGCGCTAAATAAGCTCAAGCTTTTGATGGTTCGCACAAATTGATTTGTTCCAATGTTTTTCCGAGAGAGACAAAACTCAACATTTGCCCCCCACACCAAACCCGCGTAAGTGGCGCTTATGTCTGATATGTCAAATCTCACTACCGATTCTTCTCCTGATGCGCGGCCTTTTGGTTTTGTGAATTGGATGGGGCTTTGGACGCTGTATAAAAAAGAGTGTCGGCGGTTTATGAAGATTTGGATCCAGACGTTGCTGGCGCCGATTATTTCTAATTTGCTTTATATGACGGTATTTGTTTTGGCGTTTGCGGCCCTGCGTAATGACCCGACCGCCTTTATAGCTTTTCTCGCGCCGGGGCTGATTATGCTTGGGATTTTGAATAATGCGGCGGGGAACACGTCATCCTCTGTTATGCAGAGCAAGTTGATGGGGTCTATTGGTGACCTGTTAATGACGCCGCTGTCTTTTTATGAGCTGGCCTTGGGCTGGATTGGCGGCGGTGTAACGCGCGGGATTATGGTCGCGACGTCGACGGGGATTGCGCTCTCTTTTTTTGCGCCGCTCATTCCCATTCATATTTGGGCGATAGTGTTTTTTAGTGTGTCTGCCGCCTTTATGATGGCGATGATAGGCGTGTTGTCGGGTATGTGGGCGGAGAAATTTGACCAGCTTGCCGTGGTCAATCAATTTATCATCCTGCCGCTCTCATTCCTCTCGGGTACGTTTTACCGTATCGATGTTCTGCCCGAGACGTTTCAAAAGCTCATTCAATTCAACCCGCTTTTCTATTTGATTGACGGCTTTCGTTATGGATTTTTGGGCGAGGCGGACAGTAACGTCATGATAGGGGTTGTATTTATTAGCGCTATCAATATCACCCTCTTTATTACCGTCTTGTTGGTGCTTCGCGCAGGCTGGCGGATTAAATCATAACCGGAGAGCTCAAATGGCCGAAGGGGACCACCTTTATAATACTTACAAGCCACCTGCGCAGGAATTTGTCCGCGGCGAGGGCGCTTATCTTTACACGGAAAATGGCGATAAATATCTCGATTTTATTGCGGGGATTTCGGTTAATTGCTTGGGGCATAATCACCCCGCACCAAAAGAGGCGTTAGTCGAGCAAGCCAATAAAGTTTGGCATTTGTCAGGCATGTATCAACTGACCGAAGCGAAAAAGCTCGCGAAGAAATATTGCGACGCGTTGCCTTTTGCCGACAAAGTTTTTTTCACCAATTCAGGAGCAGAAGCGCTTGAGTGTGCGATGAAAACGGCACGGCGTTATCATTATGACCGCGGCGATGTGGACCGTTACGATATTATCGGTTTCCAAGGCGCCTTTCACGGCCGCACATTTGCGACGATTAATGCG
>CAYGSV010000282.1:0-3326 GCA_964352635.1 uncultured Algimonas sp. | reverse complement strand
GATGACATCAGAACCAAACGCTCTACACCTGCTTGTTGGGCAGCCTCTGCTACACGCCCTGCCCCTCTGACATTGACGTTCTCATAAGTCTTCCAGTTTTTAGCTTTCACCAAGCCTGCCAGATGTATGACGCAATCTGCGCCTTCGACCCAATCGGTAAGGTCAGCATTCAAGTCACCCTCAATGAGAGACAGGTGAGGAGATTGAATGTCGGATAAAGCGGAGGGCTGACGGACTAAAGCCCGAACGTGATGCCGTTGCTCTAATAATGCTTTTAAGAGGTGACGCCCCAAAAAACCTGTCGCGCCTGTTAGCGCTATAGTCTGGGGCATTACGAATTAGGCTTCGTTTTTAACGACCTGAACCAATTCAGGGTTTTGTAAGTCGATGATTCCACCTGCCAAGAATTTCTCTTTTACACGTGATCGGGAGAGCTTGCCTGAGCTGGTCACAATCATGGTCGACTTTGGAACAAGTTGAAGCCTGACAGGAACACCAACCTCTAACCTAATAGCCGCTGTGACGGCCTTAAAAATCTCATCCAACATAGACTTATTACGAGTCCGGCATTCAAGAAGGAGCATAATCTGCTTCTCATCACCCGCCCCACCAATTGAGAAGGCACAAGCACGGCCACAACGATGCGGCGCAGCGGCTTGCGCGGCCCACTCGATATCTTGTGGCCAAATATTGCGTCCGTGCCAAAGAATGAGATCTTTAGAGCGACCTGTCACAACGATTTGTTCATCAAGCCAATAGCCTAAATCGCCTGTATCAAGCCAGCCATCTGCCGTGAAGGCGGCCTCTGTAGCCTGGGAGTTGCGGAAATAACCCGGAGAAACACTGGGCCCTTTCAAACAAATACGGCCCACCTTATTACCTTCGAGGACATTATTATCGAAATCGCGAATTTCAATCTCGTGATCTGGCAAAACTGTCCCACAAGCAACAAAGGTGCGCTTAGCTGCGGCAGCCGTTAGGTCCGTAGCCGTAACCGCCTCTGAAGTCCGTTCATACCGATCCATATCAATCGTATGTTTTTTGAGTCCCTGACCAAGAGGAGAGAAACTCGCCGCCAAGGTTGTTTCGGCCAAACCATAACTCGGTGTGAAAGAGCCCTTAGAAAAGCCCATAGAGCCGAATAAGTCTTGAAATTCTGTGAGAGGTTCAGGGCGCACCATATCGCCACCAATACCGGCCGCGCGCCAGCTTGAGAGATCTAACTCACGGTCTTCGCGCCAACGACGCACGCAAAGCTCATATCCAAAGGTGGGGCTGTAAGACAGCGTACCCTTATGGTCATTTATAAGCTGTAGCCATGAAATAGGACGACGCGTAAAATCTTGAGGGTCAATATAGTCAACCGACATCTGGCTTAACATTGGCGTAATCAAGAAGCCAATAAGACCCATATCATGATAAAGCGGCAACCAGCTTGTGCAGCGGTCTGTTTCATTGACCTCTAGGCCATATTTCGAAATCGCATGGCAATTAGCCGTTACGGAACTCTGTGTGCCGATAATACCTTTGGGCGAGCTTGAACTGCCTGAACTATACTGGATGTAGCACAGGTCGTCTTTATCAAATTCACGAAGCACTTTGCCTTTTGGAAGCGACATGACGCTCTCAAACGTCAAAACAGGAATAGCCTGATCGTTCAATGCCGAGCTCATGATGGGTTCCATCGACTCAGGCGTGAATAATGCGTGGAAATCACCAGTATCTGCCATACGTTCTAACTGACGTTCATAGCTACCGCGGCCGCCAAGCGTAACGGGTAATGGGAGGGGCGCGGGTACAAGACCTGCATATTGGCAAGCAAAGAAAAGAATAGCAAATTCTGGTGTTGAAACAGCCGCGAGGCCGATACGTGAATTACTCGGTGCAAAATCAACGAGACGGTAAGCAACATCAATCGCTTTTTCTCGTAACTCTTTGTAACTCATAGCTGTTTTGAGGCGAGCCTTGCCATCAAAATAATTAAGGCCTGTTTGCCCACGTGCCGCGTAATCCAATCCCTCACAGAGTGTACCGAAGTCACTATATCGGACTCCAATTCCGCGTTCGGTCTGCGTCGGACTCGAATCATTCGCAGCTATCTGTGATGGAGACATTTGTGTCATATTTTCTCTCGCTCCAACACGCTTATAAAAAGCGTGCTTTCTCCCCACGTATCAAAAAACGTCATTAAAGGATTGGGCCTATGACGTAAATAAGTTCCTAACACATTCGAAAAAGGCAGTCGCTCACGCTTTATTACGAAATGTGACACATTTATAAAGAGAAAAGTTATCAGAGAGGACACCCCACAGGATAGGTTTTTCAAATCTATCACTCTAGCGAGAGTAATGTTTCTATTTATTGATGTCTGGCTCACCAGGCCAAATAACGATTCGGGTGTGCACTTCATCCTCATCGACAAGGCTTTCGCTGACCACAGCGTTTTGCACACTCATACCGACCTCATGGATTGTCTCGCGAGAGCCAGAAACAAGATGATGGTAGTCAGGCAGGTCTTTGCCCTCGGAGACTAAACGATAAGCACAGGTCTGTGGCATCCAATGGAGTTGATCGACGTTTATAGGGGTCAGTGTTACGCAATCAGGCACCAATTTACTGCGGTTTTGGTAGTCTCCACAACGGCATGTTTCTGGATTAAAGAGCTTACACGCAACATCAGTTATGTAGATTGAGCCGTCTTCTTCGTCTTCCAAACGGATGCAACAGCACTTTCCACAGCTATCACAGAGACTTTCCCACTGCTCTCGGCTCATTTCGGCCATATTTTTGGTTTTCCAAAAGGGAGGATTTGTTTTAGCAACCATATAGGCCACTTACACGATATGGACGATATGCCAACCTATCGCGCAGACATTGATGTTGCGAATGACAATAACCTCCGCCGCAAGCGGACGATATGGCTTTCTATTGCCTTTTTCACACTCACACTTCTGGGATTAGGCTATTACCAAGCGCGGGCTTATCTCTTGGACGGTTTACCCAATCTGCCCGACAAAGCGACGATGTGGGAAATGAACCTCAAACCCAATATCACGATTTTGGACAAAGATGGCCACCTCATTGGACATCGAGGCCCTTATATTGGCGAGCCTCGAAAACTAGATGAAATACCAAGATATGTTGCTGACGCTTTTCTCGCGATTGAGGATGAACGGTTTTATGATCATACGGGCATTGATAATAAAGCCATTATGCGGGCGCTTCTGACCAATACAAAAACGGGTGAGAAAACGCAGGGCGCTTCTACCCTTACCCAACACCTTGTTAACAACATGGTTCTGACGCCTGAGAAAACCTATCGCCGT
>CAYGSV010000281.1:1905-3345 GCA_964352635.1 uncultured Algimonas sp. | reverse complement strand
AATCGTTTCCTCTCCAATTTTGGAAATTTGTCCCGAAATAAAAACCAAATTCCCGCTGACGACATAAGGCACATAATTCGCCACAGGCGCGGCGGGGTCTGGGAGGGTGAGGCCAAGTTCGGCTAGTTTTTCGTCGACTGTGCTCATATCCAATATATCCTCTTTTGAACAACTAGGTTATAGAAGACACATGCCAGAAACGCCAAAGACTTTTCCGCTGCCTTCTCCAAATAACGAGGTGCTTGATTTCCTAAAGGCGCGTCGTTCAAATTTGGCCAAAGCGATGTCGGGGCCGGGGCCGTCAGAGGCGCAATTACAAACGCTGTTGGAAATTGGGGCGCGTGTGCCAGACCACCGCAAGCTGACGCCGTGGCGGTTTGTCCTGTTCCAAGACGAGGCGAGAGCCGAATTTGGTAAACATATCGCCAGCGCGTTTATGAAAGATAATCCTGACATGCCGCTCGATCGGTCTTTGTTTGAGAGCCAAAGATTTTTACGCGCGCCTCTTGTTATTGGTGTTATTTCTTCGCCGAAAGACTGTGTGCGAGGGACCCCCATATGGGAACAAGAGTTATCTGCGGGGGCTGTCTGTTTTAATCTTTGCCTCGCGACACAAGCGCAAGGTTTTGCGGCGCAATGGCTTACGGAGTGGTATGCTTACCATGACGATGTGAAGGCGGCTTTGGGCCTATCGGAGCGGGAACAAGTTGCGGGCTTTATTTATGTAGGCACGGCGCAAATGCCATCGCCTGAACGCGCGCGCCCTGATGTAGACAGTCTTGTTTCGCATTGGGGCGAATAATCGCTGAACTGATGACATGCAGACTATCATATAGATTTTAAGCCAGATTGGACTATGTTGAACACATGACATCCAAAACTAAAAGAGCAGCCCCTGATGAGTCGATGGTCGCTGGAAGCACGTCGGGCTTAAAACTTGATTTCATCACAGACGAAACGCCAGAGGCGGGCGCTGTGACAGAAATCGCTGATGGCGTATTTTGGCTTCGCTTTGCCCTGCCTATGACGGGGCTGAACCATATTAATCTCTGGGCCATTCGGGACGGCGATGGATGGGTTATCGTGGATACGGGGATTGGTAATCGCGACAGTAAAGAGATTTGGAAAAAACATTTCAAAGAGCTGATGGGCGGTCGCCCCGTGAACCGCGTGATTTGCACCCATCTGCACCCCGATCATACTGGTCTGGCAGGTTGGATTTGCCGTGAATTTGGCGCGCCGCTTTTAATGACGCGCGGAGAGTATTTTCTCTGTCGTTTGATGGCCGCGGATACGGGTCGCGCTGCGCCACCAGAGAGCCTCAAGTTTTATAAAAAAGCAGGGTTCACCGCGCCGCAAATTGATATTTATAAGCAACGTTTCGGCGGATTTGGTAAAGCAATTACAGAGCTCCCGCAAAGCTATGACCGTTTGGTCGAT
>CAYGSV010000281.1:0-1895 GCA_964352635.1 uncultured Algimonas sp. | reverse complement strand
GGGCGTGAATGGCTCGTCATTATTGGGTCGGGGCATTCGCCTGAACATGCCTGTCTTTATTGTCCAGACTTAAATCTCTGCCTGACAGGCGATCAGCTCCTGCCGAATATTAGTTCCAATGTCTCAGTCTGGCCCACTGAGCCCGAGAGCAATCCGTTGGAAGATTGGATTTCGTCTTGTCATAAATTACGCCGCGAATTACCCGAAGATGTTTTAATCGGCCCGGCTCACGGTATCCCGTTTCGAGGAGCGCATAAGAGGCTCGATAAGTTGATTGAACATCACGAAAAAGCGCTGACACGTTTATTGAAATTCTGCGAGACACCGCGCCTCGCGACAGGGGTGTACTCAGTTCTCTTCCGCCGCGAAATCACAGACGGCAATCGCATCATGGCTGTGGGCGAAAGTATCGCACATTTGAATTGTTTGAAAGGCCGAGGCCTCGTCTCCCGCCGTCTCAATGATGCCGGGCAATTTACTTATAAAACGCGCCGTGGGGCTATGGCATGAGTAGAAGTCGGCATGAAACCGTAAAGGGGGTGTTCGGAGGCAAATCGAAGAAGGAAATTAAAGATATGATTTCCGAAAATGATCCTGATGTAGAAGGTTTAAGAAAAAAGATTCGATATAAAATAGAATCTAAGGAAAAACGAAAATCCAAGTATGATTAAATAGCGGGTGTTAAAGTCAAGTATTTGAAAACAATTAAGGTCTAAATCTTTTCCATGGCGTAAATAACATGAGGGCCTTGGCCTTTTGTTTCCTCTTGCTTGTACTCCACAGTTCTAAAGCCGAGCGATTTAAGGCGGGCTTTGTAATCGTCAGGATTTAAGCTGGCGTGGTATACTGTCTCGCCGCCCACTTGACCCGTGACTTCGCCTTCTGCCGTCCCGACGGTCAACATTAGGCTTCCGCCTGATTTCACGAGGCCCGCAATTTTGGGCAGCGCCTCTTTTTGCTCTTCGACGGACAGATGAAAAAACCCGTGCCAGCTATAAACGGCATCAAATCTTTGATTTAATTGTATGTATCGAATGTCTTGAACATGCCACGTCCCTTGCGGATAATGTGCTTTTGCGAGTGCAATCATACTGTCCGAATAATCTATGCCTGTGACGTCAAATGCTGCCTCAAGAAAATAAGCCGCAATGGCAATACCAGACCCACACCCTAAATCTAAGAGCGATGCCCCTTGGGGAAGGTACGAGATAAAATGATCGAGGAACGGTTTTTCAAAAAGTGTCTGCGTACAAAATTTATGCCAATCGGGTGCTTGTTTTTCATAAACGGATTGTGTGTTGTTATAAATCTGACGGAAGTCCGCTTCACTCACTTTGGCTAAGCTTATCTAATTGTGAGAGAACAATTGGGAAACCAATCAACCCAAGAACTAGTCCACAAACAAAATTCAAAAGCGAATATAGATTGTCTTCTAAATAATCAAAATCAATATCACGGACGGCTTCCAAAATAAAAATAACCGCACCTATAGACAGAAGAAGGCCAATCGTAATTGGTATGTATCGCTTCCAAATTTTAATCATGGATTATCTTCTTCTTGTTGTGATGTTTCTACTTAAGGAACAACAGGGTCGGGGTCTTCTTCAAGAAAAAGCCCTGTCGCACAAACACTCCTGATAGGCGGTGCCATGGCGTGAATAGCAATGGGCAGTCCTATTAAAAATAGGATGAAAAGAGTCATCGATTGTCGTTTTGAAAACTTAGTCATTCAATGCCTCCATCAACGTAAACTAACGAAAAAAGCGATTTAGTCAAATTCGTTAGGCCCGTAAGAAAAATTCATAGGCCTGACTGCCTGTTTCAATTTCCATCGGATAGCCGGTTTTCGCCAGGCTCTCTTCTAAGGCCGCGACGTCATTCTGGGGCACTTGGAA
>CAYGSV010000280.1:0-3346 GCA_964352635.1 uncultured Algimonas sp. | reverse complement strand
CTTGGGCAGCAATCAATCAGAAAGCTGAGTCAAACAATGGTATGAGCGCTGGCGAATTTTACTTAGCCTTACAGAAGGCACTTACGCTTATCAGGTGCGATCACACGAAAGCTGAATTACCAAAGAGTCTGAGAACTGAGCGGAATACTAAACCTGTCTACCTGCCCATTCGGTGGGAGTTGATTGAACAACGCGCACTTATCACGACTGCTAATGCTAGCGCTGGGCTTTCATTTGGCGATGAAATAGTTTCGATTGACGGAAGACCATTAGCCGAAATGGTCGCGGAAGTTGAGACCTATATACCCTATCAAGGAAATGCGATCTGGGCGCGTCAAAGCGGCGTTGGCACGTCTCTTGAGTTTATGGGCGGTGCCGTAGATCATTTTGGTGCTCTGCTTTGGGATATTGCCCCGCAAGCGACCTTGACCATTAAAACCCCCGACGGTGTAACCAAGATAGTTACGGTTGATCGCATCTTGTACGATGATTGGGTTGAACTTGGAAACGGCAAACCAAACATCCAGAATTTTAAAGATGCCGTCACTTATCGCGCAATTGGAGATAATGCGGGATATCTGAAAATTGACACCTTCGTTAACTATCGTGATCCGATCAATCCCAATAAAATCTATGGCCCCATATTCAAATCAATAGAGGAAGATGGTGTCGATTATCTCATACTTGATTTACGAGAGAATGGCGGCGGTTCCAATGATGCACGATTAAGGCTTACAGCACATTTAATCGAAGGACCGCTCACGACAAAAACCGACTTGCAAGTTAGTACACTTAACCTTGATGGTTTGCGCGAACATATATCGACCTGGGAACGCAGTGCGTTGAAGCCAAGAGCATCACGCTTCCGGGCCAATGAAAATGGAACCTATTCTTTAAAGCCTCGATTTGATGACGACCTAAAACCCGTCAAACCCGCAAAGCACGCTTTTGATGGCACACTCATCATATTGACCAGTTCTTCTAACTCTTCCGGCAGCACCAGCTTTACCGCTGTAATGAAGTCGCATCGAGATGCCGTTCTCATCGGCGATAGAACGGGCGGAACTGCACAGGGAACGACAGCGGGAGTCTTGTTTACGCTTACCCTGCCGGAGAGCAAAATTCGGACCCGTCTGCCGGTCTTTAGAAGCTTTAACAACGTCGATGACTTTGACGAAGGCATGGGACTTACACCTGACGTTTTTGCTCCCATGACCGTTGATGCGTTCTTGGCCGATGACGACCCTGCATTGGATGCGGCTATCGATTACATCAGAAGACAGAGCAAGTGATTCAGTCTCGGCAGACATTGGACATGGAACGCAACTCGGCAAATTTCCGGCATGGTCGCCAAAGGCAAACTTGGGCCGAAGAAGGCAAGCGCCTTAAACGGGCAATCGAAGAAAATGAATGGTATCTCGACCCAGATTTTTCCTTGGTGCAACTGTCGAATGCCTGTGGCTTGAACAGTAGTTATACATCTCGGGCCTTGAATTTTGGTATCGGAAAATCGTTCAAAACGGTACTCAACGAATTTCGCTTCTTCCATGCGATACGACTTATCCAGAAAGATAATGAAAGCTTATTGAGTATTGCACTAAACTCCGGATTTGGATCCAAAGCGAGTTTCAATCGAATTTTCCTCGAATTTACGGGTGAGACACCAAGCCAGTGCCGATATCGCTACAGACGCGAGCACGGTTATGGCAACGCAAATTCACTCAAGCTTTCGCAGAAGCCGCCGTAAGTTAGAAGCTTTCCTCAACCTACTCACTGCAAATTTAAAATTAATGGAATTAATTATGTATAATCAAACTTCAAATCTACTTCACTTTGGTTTAAAAGCGCTGTTATTGACAGGGATGTGCGTCACATCTTTTTCTTCGACAGCTTTGGCGCAAACTGCAAAGACTTACGATATAGACGGTTTTACGGGCGTAAGTGCTTCCGCAGGTGTTACAGTTGACGTGAAAGTGGGGTCGGAATTTTCTGTATCAGCCGAATACCCGGAAGGATATGAAGACCGCGTCTCTATCCGAAAACGTTTCAATACGCTGAATGTTGGCCGCTCTTCTAGCGATGGCTGGGTCAATGGAGAGGGGAATATCATTGTTCAAGTAACCATGCCAAAAATTGCGATGCTCGAAGCCGATTCAGGCGGACGCATATCTGCGGCGATGCCTGATCAAGAGCGCGTGAACATTAAAGCGTTCAGTGGAGGGCGTATTGTCACAGAGGGAAGCTGTGATCGATTAAAGGTGCAAGCTGCATCTGGTGGCCGTGCCGATTTGTCAGCCTTGGAGTGCACTAAAGTCTCCGCAAGCGCCTATTCAGGTGGTGGCCTCAAAGTCTATGCCTCCCAATCTATACGTACTCGAACAGATAGCGCGGGAACAGTTCTTGTTTTCGGAAATCCAGAAAACCGCGACGTGAAGGAGTCAGATAAACCATATAGCGGACGCACGTCATTTCAGGAGTAACACCCATTTCATATGATTGGTGTCAACCCTGTGACGCAACCACGGTCATGCCTCGCGTAGCGAGTTTAATAGTGGCCCTTGGCGGAAGCTTAGGCTTCGCCAAGGGCCAAAAGAGTTGCCGGATCACGAACTGAGTCAAAGCCTTTGCCAAAGTCATCACGGTCACCGCCATCTGAATTAAGGAGTGTGGCGACTGTCACTCCTTTCTCTGGGAAGGTCCAAAGATCCGTCGCAAATCCAAAAATGCGCCCTCCATGTGAGACGACATCTCGCCCCTTAAACGGGTCGCGTGTGAATTTGGAAAGTACCCCCATTCCATAGTAAGATGTTTCGGTTGGTAACACCACAGGAGCCAGCATTTGCTGCAAGCTATTAGGTTTCAAGAGCCCTCCGTAAATAAGCTGATTGTGCCATAGGCATAAATCTTCTGCTGTTGAGATTACACCTCCTGAAGGACCAGGGTAAGTGACGGATGTATAACCACCCTGATCGAAACCGCCCTCACTGTTAGCGTTCGGGGAATAACCAGACACTCTGTTCGCAATAACTTCCAAGGCATTATCTACCTGCGTGTAGGAAAGACCAAATGGATCGAACATCCGTTTTTGGAAAAATTCAGAATAGTGCATACCCGAGACGCGACCAATAAGAATGCCAAGCAGTCCGTAATCAGTATTACTGTAAATTTCCTCTTGACCAGGTTCAGCTAAGAACATGGGCTCTGTGCGCATCATAAGGTCTAAATAGGCCTCATCATCATATTCTTGTAGGCGGTCAGTACTGCGACTAGGAAGTCGATTAAAGCTGCCTAGACCGGCCGTGTGAGTTGCAAGTTGATAGAGGGTGATTTCCGCAGCGCGAGGAAA
>CAYGSV010000279.1:0-3365 GCA_964352635.1 uncultured Algimonas sp. | reverse complement strand
TGGCTACTATTGGAACATTCAAACCAACTGCGACGGGTTTTGAGGGCACGATCGCAACACTGATGACAAACAAAAAGGTTCGCTTTGTCGCGAATGAAAAGAAGAAGACGGAAAACAGCCCCGACTACTTTGTGAAATCCGGCCGCTGTGATCTCGGCGTGGCCTGGAATGATGTCACAGAGCCGCAGGACGATGCCGAGCCGTTGGAATATATCAGCGTAAAACTCGACGGCCCTGAAATGGCAAAGCCGATTAATGCGGCACTGTTTCACCGCGAAGACGGTGCAGACCTCGTCTGGTCTCGCCCGAAATCCAGTTCATAATTTAAGCTCGGAAGCAGGTGCGCATCCCCAGAGTGCGCACCGGTTCTTCAATGTCTAATTTGCCAGCCAAAGAACGAGAATTAGAAGACTGCCTAGCAGTCGTCGCGTGCGTCATAAATCACCACGGCGAAGACTACTGGCCCGTTTATAAGCTGTTTGAAGAAGAGCTTGAAAGACTTAGGTCCCGCCGAAAAAGGCTGAACAAAACGCTCAGTCACATTCCATCATTTCAAAAGTCTCGTGCTCCTCAGGACGTTCATTGAATTATGAGCCAGTGAATTAAAATGCCTAAAATTCGTCGCTCACTTGAGGCCAGCTAAACCTGATGCGCACATTATGTGCAGCAAGAACTACCCTCTTGAATAGGCGGGCATTTAACGTCGCCATAAGAGCAGTAGACGCAGCAGTCGCCTTTAAGCGGCTTTAAAATCGCCGCGCAGCTCTTGCAATCGTAAAAATACTGGCATGCATCTGTCGGCATGGTGTCTTTTGAGACGTGGCCGCATTCGGGACATGTCAAAGTGGACTCTGGAATGAATGTCATCTCAGCTTCATCCATCTTTGAATATCTCCTTCATAATAAGGTAAAATCATGGAACCAATGGCCAGTAAGGCAGCAAGACTGAGGAAGACCAAAGCTTTTCGAGACGGTCTTCGTCCGCTTCGATAGGCATAGATAAAGGCTCCGATGATAAGGCAAATTGTCAATGCCATGAACCATGTGCGATATCTGGCAAAGAAACCGAGATGGCTGACCAGAGCACTGCTCACGCCGAGGTTTACAAGCATAATAGGTAATATGCAGCATGACGCACCGATCATTGCGAACAACCCTGTCAGGGTTCCGCCCGTTGCGAAAAGACCACTTTTATTAGGTTTCTTATTATCCATGATATGAAGTATAACAGCTATAGTAACTATAGGTTCAAGGGAAAAGTGAAGATGCTCACTATTGGAAATCTGAGCGCGAAAACAGGCGTTAAAGTTGAAACCATCCGCTATTTTGAGGGCATTGGCCTCATGCCGCAGCCTGAAAGAAAGCCGAACGGACATCGCGTCTATAATGAGGGGCAATTGCGCCGCCTTACATTCATAAGCCGGTGCCGAGAACTTGGTTTTTCTCAAAATGATATCCGCAGTCTTCTAGGCGTGGAGGACGATAGGCCATCCTGCAGAGATATATTGGCAATCTCCAATCATCACCGCAAAACTATAAAGGATAAGATTTCTGATCTTCGCGAGCTTGAACGGCGCCTTGCTGAAATATCCTCAATGTGCGGAAGCAATCAAACGCCGGATTGTCCTATCATTGAGTCTCTATCGAAAGTTAGGTGAGCACCGAGACAGAAAATAAATTTTAAATCGGCTATTCTTTGTAATGTGCTAAATACGGTCAATAAAGGGTAATAAGCTTAGGTCAGGTTTGGAATGATTTTCAGATTTTGCAGTTTTTCCTTCTAGACGAATAATTGATTGTCAAATGGATGGACAATTTTAGAAAGCTCATCTCGCTTATACGATAGCGAGCCTCCTGATCCATACAGCGGGCGTTTCAACTTGTGTCCCATAAGCGTGCAGCGCAGATCGTGATCAATACCTGCTTCCAGCATACGGTCCTCAAATGAATGGCGCACGGAATAGATTGTGTGTTTCTCGCTTTCCAAAAGACTGTTGTCTTGAAAAAACTTCATCAGCGTATTGGATAGGTGTGTATCTTTATCAAAATATCGAGGAAATCCCTCCGGGTGCCTCTTCATGGCTTCCAACGATACGCCGAGCAGCGGAATATCTCTGTTTGAAGCGGAGGCCTTTACTTCTCGATTAGACCGCTCTCTGATCTCAACATAAGGGATGTCATGATTGAGGTGAATATTCTCAGGTAGCAGATTGCATATCTCACTTGGCCTAGCTCCGGTTTCTATAATGGCCAGAAAAATACTACGAGCCTCTGTGTTCAAGCCCTCTAAAGCTCCCGGTCTGAGGATCTTGTTTCGCATCCAATTTATGCTGAATGGCGGGCGTTTTCTTTTGTTTTTGTCATTGTCTTTGAATGACAGTTTTCGGAAGGGGTTGGCGCGGTCTTCTTCGCCGATAAAGGCAAAGTATTGCGAATATAAGGTGCGCATGTTTCCGATACGCCGGTTAGCCGTGTAGGGCGTGGGTCGTTTGCCATTTTCGTCCCCATTTTTTATTCTGTCGGCCCACCAGTTTCTAAAGGTGATGGCGTGGTCACGCGTGATTTCTGTCATTCCAATATCGCCAATGACTTTGATGAAATAATCGATAGATGTTCGTTTTGAATTTTCCCAAGACTTCCGTTGTGCGGGCGATTTCTTCAATTGGGCATCGAACTCAATTTCATTGACGTAAAAGGTGAAGCATTGGGATACCGTGCGGTCCTCGCGCTTGGGTTTTTCAATCCCACCAAGCAGGGCTTTGGTTTCAAGCGTAGGAGGCTTTTCTTTGGGAATGTCGAACTGTTCGGCCAGTGCCATAACGCGGCCTTTGGCGTCGTCTATATTGCGATCATCATAAATTTCTTGAGCCGTTTTGTAGATGAACCCGTATGTCAGAGCTTTCGCTTTGGCGGCTTGGTAATGAAGAGATTGCACACGCTGGGTGGCTTCCGTGACTCCTTGGTTGGCTGAAGCATCATTGGCAAGAGCCGCCCAATAAGCCTCATCGGCGCGTTCCATGGCGTCGCGCCGAATTCTAGCAATATCTAATGATTTAGTCTCAAGGGAAGCTCTGACTTTTGAGCGTGCGTCCACGTGTTTATACTTACTGGGAACTCTTCGTTTATAGTTCCAGGCCTTACCTCTTTGGTACAAGTACCGATTCTCATAGTTCGCCATATCATTGCTCCTTTTGGGGCACGATTAGGGGCACGTTTTGGGGCACAATAACACAGTTTCACGCAAAAGTGGACCTAATCCAAATTATAATATATTGCGATTTCAATGAGTTAGGTGTTTTCCGCGAGGGAAAGGATGGCTCCGCAAGCAGGACTCGAACCTGCGACAAGCTGATTAACAGTCAGCT
>CAYGSV010000278.1:0-3367 GCA_964352635.1 uncultured Algimonas sp. | reverse complement strand
CGCTTGCACAAAGGCGAAGACGGTGCATTTTACGCCTATGCCCAATGGCCAGATAAAAAGACCTTTGAGGCGGCGGGGAGTGTTCTGCCGACAGAAGATTTCGTACGTTTGCGCATGGCGTGGGCCGAATTATGCGAACCGAGCGAAGTGTTATGGGCAGGGGAGGTCTCTAAAGACCTTCTCGCTTAACCTTACTGTTCGCGGACCAAAACCCCATTTTCATCAACGAGTGAGCCTTCGCCCGGACCGACAGGCCCGATTTGCACATCCGTTTCACAAAGATCGATGACCTCTTTACCTTCGGCGTCAACATAAGTGACTTGTGCAGGTTTAACTATAAACGTTCGCGTCGTACATTGGCTAATGGGTTCGTAAGGACCATTGTCAATTTCAGTACAAGCATTCTGCGTTCTTGTCTCTGCAGGTATCGTGACTTTTTGTAATGTCGCGACGGAAACGCAGGTCTGAACGGTCTCAGGTGGAATCACAATAACGGGCGCTTCGGGCTGTGTTGTTTGGCAAGAGGCCAAAATGAGGGCCGCAAATATACTAACAGTGGCGATGTGGCGCATAATGGCCTCCAGTTATAATATGTCTGATGTCTAACAGACTTAGCATGACAAAACCATGTTCTATCTTTGTCAATTTGGTGACTTTACGCATTAAAAAAGAGTTAGTTGGCGTGGATTATGCCCTATGGTTAAGACTTTCTTTCCATACCTAATTCTATGTCTCATAAGGACATGCAGAAACGAAATAGAGGTTACAGCCTGTTAATTAGCCGCCAGGCGAGGCTCTGACTATTCTGCCCTAAAATTGACACATCTTGCGCGATGTTCGGATAACAATGCGCGGAGACATAAAAGGTCTGATTATGACAGCCGAACCCATGATGACACAGCTTGTAATGCAAGTGGCGACTTCGACACTTGAACCCGCAAAGAGTGTGGGGGATTTCTCATTTTGGGGCCTCTTTATGTTGGCCGATTGGGTTGTAAAAAGCGTGATGATTGTTTTGGCGATTGCGTCGATTTGGTCATGGGGAATCGCGATAAACAAGTTTTTCATGTTTTACGTTTTACGAAAACGCGCCACAGACTTCGAAGATACATTTTGGTCCGGCCGTACTTTGGATGACCTCTCAGCCTCGCTTGGCAATGATACGCGTGATCCCATGGCCCGCATTTTCGCGGCGGCGATGCGCGAGTATAATGAAAGCCGCACGGGCGCACGAACAGAGGGCGCCTTACAAAGCACGCGCCAACGCATCGATTCAGTTATGAACCTCGTTATCAATCGTGAAATGGCAAAGGCTGAAAAAGGTATGTCCGTTTTGGCGACCGTCGCCTCTGCCTCTGTTTTCGTGGGTCTGTTTGGGACTGTTTGGGGTATTATGAATTCCTTCCGCGCGATTGCTGTGAGTCAGAATACAAATCTCTCGGTCGTCGCGCCCGGTATTGCCGAAGCGCTCTTTGCGACGGCTTTAGGTTTGATAGCGGCTATTCCAGCATTGGTCTTTTACAATAAATTCAGTGCAGACCTCGACGCTTATGGCGGTCGCATCGAAGGTTATGCAGACGAATTATCCGCTATCCTCTCTCGTAAAATCAGTAAGGGGGCTTAGGCGTGGGTGCTTCAATTTCCAGAAATGGTGGTCGCGGAAGTGGCCGTCGCCGTAATCGTAGCGGACGTTTGAACGCCGATATCAATGTTACCCCTTTGGTCGATGTAATGTTGGTGCTTTTAATCGTCTTTATGGTCGCCGCGCCACTCTTGAGTGTTGGGGTTCCGCTCGAACTCCCAAAAACTGACGCCAAGAGCCTACCGAGCCAGACAGAGCCTATTACGATTTCAGTGGATGAAGACGGCGCAATATATATCCAGGATACGCTGGTTACTCTGGATGAACTCGCCCCGCGTCTCTCAGCGGTTGCGGCTAATGGATATGAAGAACGCATCTATCTGCGCGCAGACGAAGACTCCGATTACGGCGCTGTGATGAAAGTCATGGCACGTGTGAACGCCTCAGGTTTCTCCAATATTGGTCTCGTGACAGATCCGGTGTCGCAATAGGTTATGCGCTTTTTCGTACTCAAATACCTTTTTACTATTTTAATAGTGATGCTCGGTTTTGGCGTAACTGGTTGCGAGAATAAACAAATGAAAGAGCTCGCTCAAACTTTAGAGGTGAAAGTCTTATCGAATGACATGATAGAGTCTGAAGAGTTTGTATATCAAAACAATACTTACTCATTAGATGATGCGAAAAAATTGTTTGTTGATTTAGAGGCAAGCCTCTCAAGCTCATCCCTAATAGTCAGAATGCCTAGAGAGGCATCAGTGGATGCTGGGATGGAATACAAAGAAAAGTTTCAATCAGTGGGCTTTAAGAGTGTCAGAGTCGGTTTGGTCGCAGATGGTGATAGTCAGTGAAATTCGGCTTGCCGATATCCATTGGCCTTCATGCCTTCGCCGTAGGAGCGGGTCTTATTGCCTTTGGCGGTGCGACAAAGCCGTTTGAAGACAGCCGCATCATACCTATCGAACTCGTTACCCTCGCAGAGAGCACAAATATTAGTGCCGCCATCCGCAAGCCCGTTGAAGAAACTTTGCCAGAAGTCGAAGACGACATGCCGATGACATTGGAAACGCCAATGGAGAATGCGGCAGAAGATGCTCCAGATTTCAGTGAGCGGACTGAAGAGCCTATTGAGAAAACGGCCGAAGCCATACTGCCTGAAAACATAACGGAACCAACGAAGGTTCCAAAAGAAGTAGAACCCGAGACAATACCAACAGAGCCTGAAACGCCTGTGTTTGATTTGGATGCGCTTTCTGGCCTTGTGAATAAAACCCGTTCAACTGCCCCTGAAAAAAATCAGCAACAAACATTACAATCCGAGCAAAACACCTATCGTTTTGCTGAATCGGCGCGGTCTGGTTCGGGTGAGGGCACAGATATGACCTTGTCCGAAATGGATGCACTTCAATCGGCTATGTATCAGTGTTGGCGTATGCCTGCCGATGCGCAAAACCCTGAAAAGCTCGTTGTATCATTGAGTGTAAAGCTGTTGCCAGGTGGTCTCGTGGACGATGTGCGTGTGAAAGATCGGGCTAAATCTCGCCTGCGCGATCCGAGTAATCCCTTTTGGGAGATCGCTGAACAGCGTGCCTTAAGGGCTGTTTCACAATGTGCGCCTTATGATTTTCTACCTGACGAAAAATACGCTAGTTGGCGAAGTTTAACCTTGAATTTCGCTCCGCAATTGTAACCGTCAAAATTAACTGATAGCGTGACATTATGAAGTTTTTATCTGTGGATCTGTTTTTGCGGCTTTTTTTAACGGCATTGATTGCCGTTATTGTA
>CAYGSV010000277.1:0-3392 GCA_964352635.1 uncultured Algimonas sp. | reverse complement strand
ATGCTCGGCTGACACATAAAGATTGCCATTCACTTTAAACTCACTTGGCCACCATTGACTTAAGCATGCTTTCGTCACCAAATCTTTTTGGTTGGTACGATGCCCCCAAAAATAGACAAACTTAGGCATTTTTTTACGGCGAAATAATTCAATCAGCCACGCCCGATCATATCGAACATATTCTTTCACTATTTTGAGACCCGCTTAAAGAAATCAGCCTTAATCTCAAAGGCCTCTTCCTCACACAAACCAATGTGGGTATCGATGCCTGCTTCTTGGAGGAGAGCTGCGCCGCGCCAATGGACGCGTGGGTCGGGGTCTATAACGGCGATAAAACACGCCTTGATGTCGGCATCAATTAGTGCATTCGCACAGGGGCCCGTTTGGCCGTAATGTGAGCAAGGCTCTAGCGTGACATAGGCGGTCGCCCCTTTGGCATCCGAGCCTGCAGACATTAGAGCAACGGTTTCCGCGTGGGGCCGACCGCCATCTGCGGTGGCCCCTCGCCCAACAATATGTCCGTCTTTGACAAGCACGCACCCAACGGCTGGGTTTTCTGCTGTCCGACCTTTTTGGGCCTGCGCGAGCGCTAAGGCTTGGCGCATATATTTTTCGTGTTCCATGCCAGAGTTATAGCATGGCCCAATTATTAAACTAGCTAGGTTTTAAACTAGTCTGCTCCCCGAATTAACGGTTGAAGAACAAATTAGAAATTACGACGAATGCAACATACATGATAAAATCCCACTTCGTGTTATCGATGTCTTTACCATGGCAGATCCTGTGCACGGGAGAACAGACAATCCGTCATAACCCCACCGCATTTATGCAAGACGCACAGATTATCGCCTTATGTTACTTCAGTTTGCTGATGAATAAGTCGTGACCAGATACATGTATTTCCCTCGAGTACAATCCAGGCGGATGGTTTTTCCTTGAAACGCCTCAATCTTATAGGCAAGCTCTCAATCAGAGATAGTCGAGGGGACTATTTCACTAAGTGAGGCAAATGAGCCTCCCAATAATGGGGAAAGAAAATGGATGTCGTTGGATTATTAATTGGCTTGGCCGGTGGAGCTATTGGCGGCAATGTCGCGGGCGGCGCGATGAAGTCTAACATGGGGACAATGGGCCGTAGCTTGACAGGGATTATTGGCGGAACAGTCCTATCATTTCTCGCTCAACAATTTGGCATTAGTCTGGGTGACCCGACAGCAGGCGGTAGTTTAGACATCATGAGCATCGTTAGTAATGTTGTCTCAGGCGGTCTTGGCGGCGCTGTCTTGACGTTCATTCTTGGGAAAGTGATGAAATAATCACTTCGGAAGAAAATTGAAAAAGCCCGCCTCTTTTGAAGATGGCGGGCTTTTTTGTATCTACTGATTTCACCTTAAATTTCAGGAAGGTCTTTCGCACGGCTCTTATCGAGGTATTTAGCAGACTTTGGCTTGAGCGTTTTCTCATCTAAATCGAGCAAGAGCGGGTTGCCCGTTGGAAACTCAAAGCCTGGAATATCCGCATCATCGACATCAAAAATATCTTTCATCAACGCGCGGAGGCTATTGCCATGAGCCGAGATGATAAGGTTTGAGCCTGCTTTCAAAAACGGGACGATTTGGTCTTTATAATAAGGCAACACACGTTCTGTCGTGATTTTTAAGCTCTCGCCTGTTGGCAAAACGCTTGGGTCAATATGCGCGTACTTCGCTTCATTCGCAGGGTGAAACTCATGGTCTCGGTCGATTTGCGGCGGTGGCACATCAAAGCTCCGACGCCAAATATGTACTTGCTCATCACCATGCTTATCGCGCGTCTCTTGTTTATTGAGCCCCGTCAGGCCGCCATAATGGCGCTCATTCAAATGCCAATCTTTGGTAACGGGAATATACATCTGGTCGATGCCTTCGAGCGCTAACCAAAGCGTTTTAATCGCCCGCTTTTGATAAGAGGTAAAAGCGGCATCAAATTGAATGCCTTCTTTAGCGATTAACTTGCCCGCTTTCTTAGCCTCAGAAACCCCCTTCTTGGTCAGGTCAACATCAACCCACCCGGTAAAGCGGTTCTCAAGGTTCCATTGTGATTGTCCGTGACGGACGAGGATGAGTTTAGTCATAATAAATCTCCGAAAATGCGCTAATGCGCGTCATTCCAATTTTTAGCCGCATGCGCCTCGACGACTAAGGGTATGCTTATGTTCACGGCGGGCATAGCGGCGTTTTCCATTGTGGGTTTTACGATGTTTATCAAGTCCTGTGAACGGGTCTCTGGGACTTCAAAGACGAGTTCATCATGGACTTGCAAAAGCATTCTTGCGCCTTCGACAGATGAAATAGCGTCAGGCATTTTTATCATGGCACGGCGCATAATATCGGCGGCAGCGCCTTGAATGGGCGCATTAATCGCTTGGCGCTCCGCAAAGGCCCGCATCATTTGATTGTTGTCACGAATACCTTTTATATGGCATTTACGCCCAAAGATGGTTTTCACATAGCCGTCTTCTCGCGCTTGGGCTTTGGTGTCTTCCATATAAGTTTTGATACCTGGGAATTTTTCAAAATAGCGTTTGATATAATCCCCCGCTTCGGTGCGACTAATGCCAATATTTTTGGCGAGGCCAAAGGCACTAATCCCGTAAATAATACCGAAATTAATCGCCTTCGCATTGCGTCGGACTTCAGGCGTCATCTGATCAAGAGGTACATCGAACATTTCACTTGCCGTCAGAGCGTGGATATCGACCCCGTCAGCGAAAGCCTGTTTCATCGTCTCTAATTCGGCCACATGCGCGAGAATACGGAGCTCGATTTGCGAGTAATCCGCAGCGACTAAAACATGACCGGCTTCGGCGACAAACGCATCCCGAATTTTGCGACCTTCTTCAGTACGAATAGGGATGTTCTGGAGGTTTGGATCAGAAGAGGAAAGCCGCCCTGTTGTCGTGGCTGCCAAAGAGAAACTCGTATGCACACGTCCCGTATCGGCATTAATCTGCCCAACAAGCGCGTCCGTGTAAGTCGATTTTAATTTGGAATAACCACGCCAATCCAAAATCGTGCGGGGCAGTTTCTCACCTGCATCAGCGAGTTTCTCCAAAACATCAACTCCCGTTTGCCACGCGCCCGTTTTGGTTTTCTTGCCGCCTTCAAGGCCCATTTGATCAAACAAAATTTCGCCGATTTGTTTCGGTGACCCCATATTGAACTTCGTCCCTGCCAGCTCATAAGCTTCATCTTCAAGACCTGCCATTTTCTGTGCGAACATGCCTGACAAGCGCGAAAGCTCTGCACGGTCAACTTTAATGCCGTGGTTTTCCATTTGTGCGACGGCGGTTGGCAAATGGCGATCCATGGTTTCATAAACAGTCGTGACTTGTTCCTTGACCAATTTAGGTT
>CAYGSV010000276.1:0-3404 GCA_964352635.1 uncultured Algimonas sp. | reverse complement strand
AAACAAAACATATCTTCGGTCTCCGGTAAGAGACTGAACTCTGCGGACGTCCATTTTCGTCTTAATGCCGCACCACAGACGTTTGTCGGTCGAACAAAAAACACACCCCCAATTAAATCCAAAGGAAAAATATTATGCGAAAGAAACGCAGCCGCTTGAATACACTCAGAACAGAACGTGAGAAAACACGGCTAAACATTGATAAAATTAAATTAGCCGAAAGCGACCCCACTCACCTGAGTTTTGCGGACCAAGCCCGACAAATGAGCCAAACCGAGTTTATGCAATATTGTCCCCCTTCGACAAAAGAAGAAGATCGGGATTATGGCATACGTCAGGCAAAGTCAGTCCGCCTCTGGATGCAGGAATATGCCAAGCTTTTATTGCTGATGTATGATCAAAACCTCGCCAAAGACGAGATAGGTCACGGCGGTATTATGAAAGAATGGAGCGCTGCTCTGGTCGATCAAGACAGCATGAATGAAATGATTACCCGGCGAAACCTCTACCCCACCTCTCGGTTCGAACGCTTCCCCGAACTGGGCGGAGAGTTAGACCACCTCGCCAGTCCAGATGACGTGATTTATGAATAGGGGAACGTAAAGATGTTTACCTGCCAAGCCAAAAAGGAAGGCACGATTTAACCGAACAAAAGACGTTACGTAAATATTTTGCACCTCTGAAAACCTTACTATCGAAATACTGCCCTTTAAGATTGTATCAATCTGGTTGACAATTCGGGAGTGCTTGAGAATAGATAGTAGCTGGAGGCATTATGCGTAACGTCATTTTTTCATTCATTAGCGGGCTGGTTTTCTTGCTATCATTTGGCTCCGCTCAAGCTGCATGGGTTGAAGCCAAATCCGAAAACTTTGTCTTTATTGGGGATACCTCAGAGAAAAAAGCTGAAGTTATTGTTCAAGAATTAGAAGAATACCGCGATATCATTTTCAAATTGTTCAATTGGGGGAACCGTTCAGAACTCATACCTGTCCGAGTTTATGCTGTGCGCTCCACCAAAGACATCAAAAACATTACGGGGAATGAATGGGCTGCTGGTGTTTATACAACGTCTCACGAAGGCCCCGTTTTTGTCGCCAATGTCAAAGGCGGTTTTGGAAAGAAAAGCGCCGCGAGAAATACAGTTTACCATGAATACACGCATCATTTAATGTCCATGTATAACGGTATCATTTACCCACAGTGGTATAATGAAGGCATGGCGGAATATTTGTCCACTTTTGAAGTCTCTAATAAAGGTGTTATCAAAGTCGGGTTACCAAGCAATGCACGTGCCTACACTCTAGCAAATGGCAAGTGGTTTGACATCAATGTCATTTTAAATTCAGTAAAACGCTACCCATTTAGAAATATAAGTTCTGGTAAAAACCCAGCTATCTCACAATTTTATGCACAGTCATGGCTCGCCACTCATTTCATTCAATCTCAAGATGATTACGCCAAAAAGGTTGGATCTTATCTGCAACTTATAAATAGTGAGTCGAATACGGAAAACGCTTTTGAAAAAAGCTTCGGCCTTACGCCTGATGATTTTCAAAAGGAACTTAAAGCTTATTACAAACGAAACAAATATCCCGGACTCCGTATTACGCTGGGAGAAAATTATTCTCCTAAAACTGTAACGACACGAATGTTGTCCAAAGGCGAAGCTCAATATCATTTGGGTGAAGCTGTAAGACGCTATCGTAGGACGGAAGAAGGCCTTGATTTGGCAGAGAGCTACTATCAAGAAGCGATAGAGAAAAATGGCCCCATCGCAGAGATTACAGCCTCACGCGCGCTTCTTGAACTTCAAAGAGAGAACACGACTAAAGCTAATGAATTAGCAGAAGAAGCCCTCTCTCTTTCGCCTGACCAAAGTCGAATATTACAAATGGTAGGACACGTTAAACTACACAGTTACAAAGACACAGGGTCGCAGGAAAGCAAAGAGCAAATAAGGAATGCGCGTGATAAATTGAAAAAAGCCATGCGTAAAAACCCTGACAACATTCAAGCGCATTATGATTATGTCACAAGTTACATTATTCGAAATGATACGCCTTCAAAGCAAGCGCTATCATCAGCCGAAGAATGCGCGTTTTATTATCGAGGTCGCAACTTTGTCGATAGCAACCTTCCAGTCGCAAAAATCCTAATCGAAGCAGAAAAGTTTGATTTGTCACGGAGGATATTAAAACAAACGCGCGTGTGGTCAGAGTCTCCTTACAACCGAGATTGGGCAGAGGACCAACTCAAGAGCATGCCAGAATAAGCAGCATTCTTTTTAAACGCGCTTCACGGCCAGATTGAAGGGTGATAAGCGCCGCGCATGTCTTATGATGTTATCATAATTGGGGCCGGCGCGGCGGGGCTTATGTGTGCGGGGCGGGCGGTTCAGCGTGGGCTGTCTGTTTTAGTTCTGGAGCACAACAAACGCCCTGCGGATAAGGTGCGGATTAGTGGCGGGGGGCGGTGTAATTTTACCAATATTCATTGCACCCATCAGAATTTTATTTCGGATAATCCGCATTTTGCGCGCTCTGCTCTCGCCCGTTATACGCCGCAGGATTTCATTGATTTGGTCGAACGGCACGGCATTGCTTGGCATGAAAAAACCAAGGGTCAGCTTTTTTGCGATGAGAGTTCTCAGCAAATTATTGATATGCTGATTTCCGAAGCAAAAGGCATGGAGCTACGGCTTGAGACCGAAGTTCTTGGCGTTGATAAATATGAGGCAGGGTTTGTCGTCACCACGTCTCGCGAAGCCATAGAGGCGAAAAATGTGGTGGTCGCCTGTGGCGGGCCGAGCATTCCGAAAATGGGCGCGACACGGTTTGGTTATGAATTGGCATTGCGGTTTGATTTACCGCTTATTGAACCCGCCCCTGCTCTGGTACCGCTCACCTTTACGGGCGAGTTAAAAGAGCCCATCGCGGCGTTATCAGGCGTCAGTGCGAACTCAGTCGTGAGCCACCCTGATCATAGTTTTGATGAGGCGCTGCTTTTTACCCATCGCGGATTATCGGGCCCTGCGATTTTGCAAATATCGTCTTATTGGTCACCTGGGGATTCAATTGATATCAACCTCGCGCCCGATGTGGATATTTTATTAGAGTTAAAAACGGCGCGAACAGAGAGCCCGCGCCAGACGCCCGAAGTTTGGTTGTCACAATACTTACCCAAGCGGTTGGCGACTTATTTTGCGTCCCATATTAAACAGCTTCGCCTCGCGGATATGAATGATGCGGCGCTGAATAATCTCGCCTTGATGGTCAATCATTGGCACGTCACCCCTGCCGGCAGTGAAGGTTACCGCAAGGCCGAAGTCACCAAAGGCGGGGTCGACACAAAATGCCTGTCGTCAAAAACGATGGAATGTAAATCTGTCGAAGGGCTGTATT
>CAYGSV010000275.1:0-3414 GCA_964352635.1 uncultured Algimonas sp. | reverse complement strand
TGTTCTTGCAGGCCTACAGTCAAAATATCCGATTGGTATTTAAAATTCGTCGCGTCAATCGCGTCACTTAACCGACTTAGCTTTTGTCGTTTTTCTGTGTCCGTCTGAGGCGCAAAGAAATGATTAGCAAAGGCGCCGTCACGCGTCAGGCCGTGTAGCGTGATATAAACTTGCCGCACACTGCGAATGTCGCCTTGGTTAAGGCAAGCCGCGTAAGCCTCTCGCGTGAGGCGTAGGATAGAATAATCATCTCGAATAGGCATTGTGTGAAGTTCAGCCGACCATCTGTCCTTGCGTTGATCCTTGATGGAGACGCTGAGCTTGGTCGCTAAAAACCCATCTTTACGCATTCGCCGTGCGGCCTGACAGGCTAACAGACGGAGACAATCTTCCCCGCGTTTTTTACTCGTCCAGGCGCCCGATAATTGCCGACTATGCCCATACATGGCGCGTTTGGTCGGGGCTTTCTCAACAGGGTAACCATGCAACATCCACCAGAGCCGTTCGCCCTCGACGCTGCGCCAAATGGCACGGGCTTGCTTGGCCGATATGTTCCAAAAATCTTCCATTGTATGAATGCTGGCTTGGTTGAGGCGTTTTTCAATACCAGACGCAATGCCCGGTACATCGCGTAAAGGCACATCCAATAAACGCCCCGGGAGGTCACGCGGGTGAAGAATTTCAAACGCATCAGGCTTATTCATCTCAGCGGCAATCTTGGCCAAAAGGTTGCTTGAGGACAGACCGATTGACGGCGTAACATAGTCACCAATGTCTTGACGGATTTGTTCACGGATATTGCGCGTAATGCGAATACATTCAGCATCGGATAATTTGCCGAAGTCACATTCCATTTCATCGACGGACCATACTTTTTTGACAGGGATATGTTTTTCGATTGCGGCAATAATTTTGTGATGCATCTCGACATAAACATCATGACGCGCGGTTACGACACGCAGGTCGGGGCAGAGAGCCTTTGCCTCTTGGACTTTAATCCCGCGATGTAGGCCAAAGGCTTTGGCTACATAACATTGTGCAATCAGCGCGGAATGCTCAGACGGAAAGGCGCTCACACCTGTGGGGCGATGTGCTTCCTCTGGGCAAAGTTGCTTTTCAACATTCGCAAAGAACGCATCAAAGTCGATATAAAGCGTGGTGATTTTGGTTGGGGCTTCCATATCTTAATCTGGCCGTTTCATTCCTGTTTAAGAACATAAAGCGAACATTTGTAAGAGTCGAGAGGCCAAAGGATGTTTGGCATCATTGCGCTCATATTTTTGGCACTGTATGAGTTTATGAGGGAAAGCCTTCAAAGCCGAGCTTTGAGGATTAATGGGAATAGGGGAAATCGCCATGGCGGATGAAACACCAATCGAGAATGAAGCAGTCGATGTCACGCAAGCGTGGAAAGCCACGCAAGACCAAAAGGGTAAAGCTAAAAAGTTAAGGCTGTTTGCGTCTCTTTCTTGGGTCGTCGCCATTGGGACAGAGATTGCGGGGATTATCCTCCTCTTGAAAAATACATTCGATGAAGGGAACCTTGCTCTCTTAATTGGTCTTCTTGTTGTTATCGCCGTGTTTGCCATTGCGGGTAGCCTGCTTTGGAAGGCGGCGAATAAGCATGACCCAGCGAGCAAGTCTGAGCCGTTTAAATTTTTTGTCCAAAACCAACTTGGCGCGATTATTACCGTCATCGCCTTCCTTCCGCTTTTGGCGCTCATCTTTTTGGATAAGGATATGGATCCCAAGAATAAGAAGATTGCCGGTGGCGTGGGCGTTGCTTTAGCGGCTCTGGCGACAGTTATAGGGGTAGATTTCAATCCGCCATCAACCGAACAATATACGCAAGATATGAATACCTGTGCCGCGCAGATCAGAGCGAATGAACCGACAACGGCTTGTTCGCCCGAAGTTGCGGCTCAGGCGCAAGAGATAGCAAGGGATTCAGAGGCTGTGGCAGAGGCGACACGTGATGCGGATAATCCGAATGGTCGCGATGTGGTTTACTGGATTGCGCCTAAGGAAGGTGCTGAGAAATCCGCGTCTAAACTCGTTTTTCATCTATGTGAAGATGTCAGCACGTTGCGTGGTAAGGTCGTGAATAGTGGGTCTGTTACAGAAGCTTACGCGCAAAATGCTGTACGTCTGACAAAGCAGATTAAAATGGAGCAAAGGCAGTGTGGATTTGAGGTCGCTGCCGAGTAAGGCTTTACTTTTTCAAACCATGTTTGCGGAGCAACCCTCGAAACTGATGATAGCTTAGGCCAAGGTGCTCTGCGGCTTTGCCTTGGTGATGGTCATGGATTTGTAGGGCCTCATCAATCAGGCGGCGTTCGAAGACAAGAACGCGGTCGTGAAAATTGGCGTCAGGGGCCGCAGGTGTTTCTGGCTGAGTAGTAAGAGCCGCGTTTGGCGTTGTCGCGTCTTCAGGCGCTTGCGTATCGGCAAGCTGTTGGGCCCAATCGGGCCCTTCAAAGGGATCCATATATAAAGTCGGTATTGGAGCGCTAAGGCTCTCATCCTCTAAGAAGCTTTGTGCCACACTACGTTCGACCACATTTTTGAGCTGCCTGACATTCCCCGGCCAATCGAGACTTTCTAAAGTGGCCATGGCCTCTGCTGTAAAGCCGGGGAAGCTCTCGGCTTCTAGGGAACCCGCTACCTTGCGTCCAAAAAAGCTCACAAGAGGCGCGACATCATCAGGCCGAATGCGAAGCGGTGGGAGATGAACAACATCAAAAGCGAGTCGGTCGAGGAGGTCGGCTAGGAACGTACCTTCTTTTACACATTGCCGAAGGTCAGGGCCGCTGGCCGCAAGAATGCGAACATCAACCTCTTGGCTCTCGGCTTCTAATCCCGCTTCAAATTGGCCATATTCAATGGCGCGCATCAGCTTTTCCTGCAGGCGCAAGCTCGTCTTATTTATATTGTCCAAGAATAAGGTGCCTGTATCGGCCAGATAAAAACGACCATTTGTGTCTTCTCGGCCATCGAGGAAAGATTGCCCGAAAAGCTCTTTATCTAACATATTGTCAGAATAGGCCGCGCAGTTCACGCGTATATAGGGCTGTTCCCATCGCGGAGACAGGAAATGAAGGCGAGAGGCGATCAATTCTTTGCCCGTGCCTCGCTCTCCAGTGATCAAAACAGGCTTTTCTAAAGCGGCTGCATTCGAAACTTTGTCGAGTAAGGCATAAAATATAGCCGATCGGCCAATAGGTTGTTGGGAAATAGCGCTCATAAGACACTATAATTAGTAAATATAGCTAAATCAATAGGCCAATAATTAGTTTATTATACTAAATCTTAAGAGGTGATTTTTAAGGAAAAATGAAAAACACAATAAAATCAATGATTTAAAAAAAATAGACAGAAACCATTCATCTAGGCATATTCATTTTGTCAGAGGGA
>CAYGSV010000274.1:3040-3523 GCA_964352635.1 uncultured Algimonas sp. | reverse complement strand
GTCCAAGCTCGAGCAAAACAATACGGATGAAGGCGTGACCCTTATCCGCAATGCCGCCAATACATTGCCCGCCGCGCAGTACCGCCTCGCGAAACTCTATGAGACCGGCACTGGCGTTGCGAAAGACACCGCCATGGCCAAAGACTTGACAGAACGGGCCGCGCGGGCGGGCAACCGTATCGCCATGCATGATCTCGCCATCTATTACGCTTACGGCAATGGCGGCGTCGACGTGGATATGGGTACAGCCGCAGGCTGGTTTGAGAAAGCCGCCGAACGCGGCGTTGTCGACTCGCAATTCAACCTCGCTATTCTGTTTGAAAATGGCCAAGGCGTAACGCCGAGCCCATCGGACGCGTATTTCTGGTACACGATTGCCAGTTCCCAAGGCGACCAAACAGCGACAGCGCGCCTCTTGGCGCTTGATGAAATTATGGCCCCTGCTGATATCGACGCCGCGAAAACACGCGCCACGAACTTCAG
>CAYGSV010000274.1:0-3030 GCA_964352635.1 uncultured Algimonas sp. | reverse complement strand
CGTCAAAATCAATCAAGAAGCCAACGGCATTTTCAAAAACCTGCCGTGGCAAAAAAATGATAATTCCGCGCAACGTGCGCAAGTCCGCCAAGTCCAAACATTGTTGACCGAAGTCGGGTTTGACGTCGGTACCGCGGACGGCATTATGGGCAAGCGCACACGCGAGGCCATCACGACATTTGAGCGCACCAATGGCATGGACCAAACGGGCCAAGTTAGCGCGGCCCTGATCGAAAAACTCTCCATCGCCGCTGGCGCATAAATTATGTCGCAAGCGGTGGAGATTATCCGCGCGACATCGCCCCAAGATGTTGCGGCTGTCAAAGCGCTTTTCCTTGAATACCTCCAATTCGTGACGGACTATCTGGGACAAGACTTGTCCTTTCAGGGGACGGAAAAAGAATTCGCAGACTTCCCCCAAACCTATACCTCTCTGTTCCTAGCAAAAAGCGAAGACGAAAATCTTGAGTATGAAAACTTGGGCGCAGTTGGCCTCAAACTCCTCCGCCCAGACCTCATCGAATTAAAACGCCTTTATGTGACTCCTGCAGGGCGCGGTTTGGGCCTCGGCTATAAACTCTCAGAGAAGATCATCGAAGACACGCGCGCCCATGGCTATGACGCGCTTTACCTCGATACAGACCCCGGCCTCATCCACGCCAATGCCGTTTATGAAAAACTCGGCTTCAAAGATGTAGATCAATATTATGACAACCCCCTCGGTGGGCAATCGCGCTATATGAAGCTAATCATCGGAACGACGTCTTCACAAAGTGAGGGATAGTCAGGATGCGACCAAGCTTACGACTTCACGTATAGCCGAGTCTTTCTGGCTTCATAGGTATTGTGAGGTTCATTGTTTTCCATCTGAACATTTTAGGTCTCTCTGATATCTCACTTTTGTTGTCGTTTGTTGGAGAATTTGGGCTGTCTGTGCGGTTCTAAAATTGCGGGCTCGGAAACCCGATAAAGGGTGGTTAAAATTTGTTTTCGCAATCTCTCGACCGCACAGTGATGCTTTCTCCACTGACGGCCAAGCCTTATTCCTAAGACATGGCGCGCGTCAGGCCGCTCTCTTTATCAGCCGTTACACTGATACGCCGAAGCAACAACATCATCCCCTCACCAGTCAGCCAACGTGCACATGACTTGCCCTGTGAGGGGAACGGGGTTAGATTAGCAGTAGGTTTGTAGGCATGAATTGAAATGGGCGAATTTTTGATAAGCGATTGGAATTGTTGGTTTAAAGAACTTTATAAACATGTATTAAACTTTCTTTTTCCACTTACTCCCTAGGTATTTAATGCAACACAGGGTCAAAAAATGGGAATTACGCAAAGAGTTAGATCTCAGTAAACTGTAGAACCAAAGTTATTATTGGCTTTTTACAACTGCATGGAATCAGAATCGATAACATCAGAATATTTTAGATTCACGCGTCTTTACGTCTAAATTCTTGTTTCATAAGTATAAAAAATATAAAAATCGCAATACCCAACTATGACTTAGTAATAAGGAGTAGAAAAATAGAGCAATCTAAGGAGTTGATATTAAAAAGAGATTATTTAAAGTTGGAAGCAATTGCAGAATCGCTATTGTATTTTGTTAAGCTATATATTAACTTCTAGGGACTAAGTGAGTAAAGAAACCGCAAATAAATTTGATTGCGAACTTCTTGCTGAAGGAAAGCTACGCGAGGTATGGCTATGCAAAAAACGAATAAAACTATTTGGCAAAGCAGACGAGAAGATGACTGCCAGAGCACTCGCAATCATTGCACGGTACTGTGATGTCGAAAAATCGGCATTAAAACAGACGTCTTACAAAACACTCCGAAGATATAAGCGCGGAGACGAGAGCTTTCAACTAAAAGAATTCAAAGCAGATCAACTCCGGCTCTACGGCTTTGAAGAAATTGTAAACGGTGATGAAATTTTTGTTGTCGTTGAAATAGACCCCCAAAAGAAACAAGACAGAGCTTCTCCTCGAAAGTTGGAAAGTGCCGAAAGAAGCGCTTGGAAGTATTTGGACAAAATTAAGGAACACCATGGCTAACATTAATTTAGACCTGCTTGGAATTTCTCCAGAAATCTTCACTGAGGAAGATTTCCTTGTAGAAGTTGAAACAGCAATCAACAGAATTATGAGTAAAAAAAATATCAAGCAAACAGAATTAGCAAATAAATTAGAAATTAGTAAAGCCAGAGTTTCTCAGCTTTTATCTGAAAATGAATCGAAAAATATGACACTTAGAACTGTAGCAAAAATCTTTGCGGCACTTGGAGAGAAAGTAGAAATCACTTCCGAGGCAATTCGTGAATTGAATGCTTTAGTTGATAAAAAGGCTGAGCAAAAAGCTGAATTGCGTTCGCAAAAGTTAGCACAATGCATGTGGAAAACTAATGTTGCCAATAGTGGTTATAAGCACTCAGGTTATGTAATACCTAATAGAAATAGCTTTGCTACGCATCATGAAGTTTTGAGTTCTGATAGAGCCGTATACCAAAGAGCTAGCTAATAATTATGACAAAAACCAATCTATACCAAGAAGTTGTAGAAGCAGCATCGTTGGGAAACATACTCTTGCGTGATACTAAATTTAAGATCACTCCTGAGTATTATGCTCATAAAAATGGGAGTGAAGTCAAACACTACTTCGATACTGCATCTGAAGAAATTATCTACGATGAAGATGAAAGTATAATTCAAGGAATTTTTGAATTTCATGTAAGAGTTAAAAAGGCAAATAAGCACTTATTTGAACTCAAATCTTCCTATGTCATATTTTACGAGCTCTCAAAAAGGGTTGACCAGAAAGCCGCAAGGGCATTTTGCGAGAAGGTTGGACTATTTTCTTGCTATCCATTTTTTAGACAGCATATGTCTATGATAAGCAGTGATGCAAGCGCTGAAATGCCAATTTTACCCCTCCTAAAACAATCGAATATTAAATAATTTCACTCCCCAAAACACCACTTAATCACCGCCTTTTGCGCGTGCATTCTATTTTCCGCTTCGTCCCAAACGGCG
>CAYGSV010000273.1:0-3527 GCA_964352635.1 uncultured Algimonas sp. | reverse complement strand
CTTTAATCCTAAGCGCTCAATCACAAGGAACGCGCCGTGATACATGCCCCACGCCACAAAGGTCCACGCCGCGCCATGCCAAAGGCCTGAGACAAGGAAGACGAGGAACAAATTCCGATAGGTCATAAAGTTCCCTTTGCGATTACCGCCTAAAGGGAAATAAACGTAATCACGAAACCATGATGTCATAGAAATATGCCACCGCCGCCAGAAATCAGTAATGCTCTTGGCGACATAAGGATGGTTAAAGTTCTTTGGGAAACGGAAACCCATCATAAAGCCAAGACCAATCGCCATATTGGAATAGCCCGCAAAATCGAAATAAATCTGCCCGGTATAGGCTAGCGCTGCCGCCCAAGCTGTTGCTGTGGTGAGGAGAGCGGGATCAATCCCAAATAATCCGTCGGCTGTCACAGCTAATTTATTAGCTATCAACATTTTCTGCGCCAGACCGACACAGAACATATAAATACCGATGTTCAGATTGCCTGTACGAATGGTGCGACTTTGGAGTTGTTTCGCAACAGAGCCGTAACGCACAATCGGCCCTGCAATCAGTTGCGGGAACATAGAGACATAGGTCGCAACATCGATAAAGCTCTTGGCGGGTTTATGTTTACCACGGTGAATATCGAAAGAATAAGACAGGCCTTGGAAGATGAAAAAGGAAATACCGATGGGCAGGAGCGTTTCGGGCCACGTCCAACTCGCATCTCCGATTAAGAACACGTCTCTGACAAAGAAGTCTGAATATTTGAAATAAAATAAGGTGCCGAGTTGTAAAACGGTCGCCGCCCACATGACTTTCAGCGATGGGCCGTTTTTAATCACCCAAACGCCATGCGCCCAAGCGATAAAGACTGACCCTAAAAGTAGCGCGACAATCCAACCTTCGCCAAAGAAATAGAAAAAGAGCGAGAACGCCAAAATGATAATGTTGCGCCGCCCAAACAGGAAATAGCACAGCAAAAAGCAGGGCAAAAACATGAAAAGGAACACGGGAGACGTAAATAACATGTGAGTGTCTAAAGACCCCTTATCCCGCTGCCCTGTATGGACAATCCTTTTGATAAATCCACGTTTAGTTAGCGTTTTGGTCTAGGCGGCGCAACCGTCATTTTTAACCTCTACGGCCCAAGAAATAAGCCTTTCTGGCGGTCAGAATAGCTTACTTTTGAAGAGATTGATTCACGGTGCTTGCGACTGATCTATTATCGGTACTCAAACTTGAACCTAAAATGAGCCAGACCGTGACCCAAACAAACCGATTTAAACTCCCTTTCATTGCCCCCGCACAAGCCCAAAAGCATATCACTGTGAATGAAGCCCTCAGGAAGATAGACCGTTTAGGTCAAATCAGTGTTGCCGCCAGAGATATTGAGGTCGAACCAAGCGCGCCTCAAAATGGCGAGAATTATATTTTACCCGCCAACGCGTCAGGCCCTAATTGGAACACCGCCAATGAAGCGGTTTTAGCATTTTATGACGATGGTTGGACAATCATGGAGCCTCAAGAAGGGTTTCAAGTCTGGGTCGAGGCGGAACAAGCCATCCTTGTTTATTCAGGCGGAGTATGGATTCCACTGCCCGTTAACGCGACTAGCAAATTCGGCGTGAATACGCAGGCAGATGAGGTCAACCGCCTCTCAGTCAAATCCGACGCAGAGCTTTTGACCCATGATGATGTCACGCCAGGCACAGGCGATGCGCGAAAGGTCATTAATAAGAAGTCTGTGAGCCATACGGCATCCGTCCTTTTTCAAAATGATTACCAAGGCCGCGCCGAGTTTGGCCTGATTGGGGATGATGATTTTGCGCTCAAAACATCTTCTGATGGTGTGGACTTTCAGACGGCTTTTCGGATGAATAGCATCGAGAATAAATTTGAATTCTCTCACCCAATTGAGATTAATGACAGTCCCGTCCTGACATCTGAGGATAAGCCGTGTTTCGTCGCGAATATCGCGAGCGCGAATACGAGTTACACGCATGATGCTGTTATCGACCTCAATGCGAGTCTTGATACACATAATGCGTTTGATGGCCTGACAAGCCGTTTTATTATCCCCGTCTCGGGTATTTATTTCGTTCAAATTGGCGTTGTCATTCGGTCTGTGTCCGCAGGCGTGACCATTGTGAAATTACGGGCGTTTAAAAATGGAACATCAGGTCAATCAGTAAGTGCAGTGACAGCCGATGCCAATATTACCACAGTGAATGATAGTTCGCTCTTACAACTCTCCGCGGGGGATGAAATAACACTTAAAACGTCTTTTAATGACACGGCAGGAAGCGTTCAATTCTTTCCGTCTAGTCGATTGCTGATGTATCGCATCGTTTAGGCGACGGTAAAAAGCGAATGCTTGATTTATAGCGGTTGGAGCGTTACCTGACGCTTAAAAATAAGAGGGTCTTATGACAAAGATTTATCCAGTTATTATGTCAGGCGGTGCGGGCACACGTCTCTGGCCTGTGTCGCGTAAAAAATCGCCTAAGCAATATCATGCTATGGTGGCTGAAAATACGATGTTTGCAGAAACGCTTCTACGTATGCGTGAGAGCGGAGATAATGACGTCGCGGCCCCCATTATTATTTGTGCCAATGGCCATGAAAAGCTCGTCCAAGCTCAAGCAGACCAACTCGATATAGAGCTGACAGCGATTATTCTCGAACCTATGGGGCGAAATACCGCGGCGGTCGGTGCAATTGCGGCTGAATTTGTGCACCGTCTTGACCCTGATGCGCTTATCTTACTTTTGCCTGCTGACCATCATATTGAGCAACCCGATGAGTTTTGGCACGCCATTGAAAAAGCAACGCCAATCGCAACATCAGGTCATCTGATGACTTTGGGGATTGAGCCAACAGGGCCTGATACAGGTTTTGGATATATTCACCGCGGTGAAAAAATGGCTGATGATGTTTATAAAATTCAAGCCTTTAAAGAAAAACCCAATGAATTCACGGCCAAAACTTATCTCAAAACGGGCGAGTATTCTTGGAACGCCGGCATTTTCCTCTTTGATGTGAAGCGCTTGATGAAAGATTACGACGAACATGCAGCTGATATTTTCGAAGACAGTATCAAAGCGCTGGACCATGCAAAGAAAGACGGTATCTGTCATCTCTTGAGTGAGCCGCATTTCGCCGAATGCCGAAGTGAACCCATAGATATCGCTATCATGGAAAAAACCTCTTATGCGGCCGTCGTCGACCCTGTGCGAGCAGGTTGGAACGATATTGGCTCTTGGTCCGCCATTAGTGAATTTATGGTGAGCCGCTCGACAGAAGAGTCTGCCTCAGTCGGTGATGTCCGAATGGTAGATAGTGATAATTGCTATGTGCGCAGTGACGGGCCTTTTGTGGCAACCATTGGCGTGAAAAACCTTGTGGTTGTCGCGATGGATGATGCCGTTTTGGTGACCCATAAAAACAGCACGCAAGACGTGAAAAAGATTGTAAATTATCTCACAGAGAATGAGCGCAAAGAGCTTCTGTAGGTCTTTGAAGTTTGTAACATTACGAA
>CAYGSV010000272.1:0-3577 GCA_964352635.1 uncultured Algimonas sp. | reverse complement strand
GGTATGGCCCCAACAATGCAGTCATCACAATTGGCGGTGACTTCGATACAGAACAAACGCTTGAGTGGGTAAAGACCTATTTTGGCACAATTCCAGCTGGCCCAGTTCAAGCAGACCCAGTCTTTGAAGAGATTAAGCTTGATGCTGACCGTTATATTTCGCTCGAAGATAATGTGCAGTTGCCCTTGTTATATATGTCGTGGCCGACAGTTCATGCGAACCATCCAGATGAAGCCCCATTAGATGTTTTGGCAAATATCATGGGCCAAGGCCAAACATCGCTTCTCTATAAGAATTTGCAAAAGCCAGGCCTTACTGTTCAAGCATCTGCCGGACATGGCTGTCGCGAAATCGGTTGTACTTTTACAATGCTTACTCTTGCCAACCCTGCAAAAGTTCAAAAGCTTGGTGATCTTGAAAAAACAATCCGTGACTCATTGATTGAATTTGAGGGGCGTGGTGTACTAGATGATGACCTGACGCGCGTCAAAGCCAGCATCGTTTCAGGCCTCATTTATGGTCTTGAAAGTGTTCGGGGAAAAGTCTCACAACTCGCCGCTTATGAAACTTACCGCGATAACCCGAATGGTATTGGCGATGATATTGCGCGTTATGAAGGCGTTACCAAAGCGGATGTCCTGCGTGTTTATAATCAATATATCAAAGGCAATAATGCCGTCATTATGAGCATTGTGCCCAAGGGCAAGCCAGAAATGATCGCACGTGCCGATACATGGGAACGCTATGAGCGCACACTGCCTGATACATCTGGCGAATCAGATGACTTCAACTGGACACGACCAGAAGACCCTGAAGGTTTGAACCGTGCAGAAGTACCACCATCTGGCGCCAACCCAACAATCAAAGTGCCTGACACATACACATTCGCTGTGGGTGATGGTGTCGAAGTCTTAGGAGCTCAAAACACCGAAGTTCCAACAACAACGATCAGCCTACGCATCAAAGCCGCGCAGAGCCATGAGCCGCTCGATAAACTTGGCCTCGCAAGCCTCACCGCAGGGTTGATGAATGAAGCGACAACGGAACGCACAGCCGAAGAAATTTCGAATGAGCTTGATAAGCTCGGCTCGTCGGTTTCGTTTTCATCTGGCGATACCTATTCCACAATGCGTGTTCGTACATTGACGGAAAACCTTGATGCGACGATGGCGATTGCCATGGAAAGACTGCTTTCACCTAAGTTTGATGACGCTGACTTCGCACGCGATAAAGCCAATGCCATCCAAGGTATCAAAGCTAATAAAAAGGAAGCCAGTGTAACAGCGTCGAACCTTTTCAACAAAATGATGTATGGCACTGATAACCCGACAGCTTTTGCAGAAACGGGTACAGAAGAGACCGTCGAAAACATCACATTAGACGATGTAAAAGCCTTCTACGCTGAACATTATTCACCAAAGATCGCCGATATTGTCGCGGTGAGTGATTTGGGTGAGGCCGCCATGAAAAAAGCCCTCGCCCCACTCTCTGCATGGGCAGGCGATGATGTTCCCGTTTCAGAAATGAAGCCCTTCCCAGAGCTTGAGACTGGTACGCTCTACTTCGTGGACAAGCCAAATGCAGCACAAAGTGAAATCCGTATAGGTAAGCGCGCCCTACCCTTTGATGCAACGGGCGAATATTACCGTGCAGGCCTGATGAACTACACCCTCGGTGGTGCGTTTAACAGCCGTATCAACCTCAATCTCCGTGAAGATAAAGGTTACACATATGGGGCGCGTTCATTCTTTAATGGCGATGAAAAAGCGGGTTGGTTCCGCGCGGGGGCTGGCGTTCGCGCGGATGCCACTGCAGCGTCAATCGTCGAATTTGTCAAAGAGATCGAACAGTATCAAGCTTCTGGCATTACCCCAGACGAGCTAAGTTTCACTAAATCTGCGATTGGACAACGTGATGCGCGCGCTTATGAGACACCCGGTCAAAAGCTCGGGTTCCTCTCAAATATGGCGACCTATGATTTGAGCCCAAGCTTTATTGATGAGCAATCAGAGATTTTAGTCGGTATGACAGAAGCAGAGATTGATGCTTTGGCCGCGAAACATCTTAAGCTTGATGAAATGATTATGGTTGTCGTCGGCGATAAAGCCAAAGTTTACGACGAAGTCGCGGACCTCGGCTATAAAATGGTTGAGATTGATGCGGACGGTAATCCTGTCAATTAAGACCCTATTACTAAGATAAGAAAAGGCCCCAATTATCGGGGCCTTTTTTATTTGCTTTTAGAGGTTTCTATCGGGGTCAAACACGCCCTTACGTGAGAATCCTCTAGGCGCCATTCGACCCGCTTGAGCCCGCTTACCTTCTAACAAGTTCCAATCTGAGACTTCTGTCCGACGGCCTGCACTATCGAGGAAGTAAAGCCCCTCCTCTACTTTAAAGGTCGTAATGTCAGCTAAGCCGCCATCTTTGTAGTTTTGAAGGCGTACACCTTTGCCGCGCGCCATCTCCGGTAATTCTGAGACGTCATAGATAAGGATTTTACGGTTTACGCCTATGACGGCGACCTTCTCGCCTGTAATCGCGATACAGCGTACGGCTTCGGAATCGCCTTTAACATTGAGTGTTTTGCGACCACCACGCGTTGACGCAATAATGTCTTTTTCAGAAACGCGGAAACCATACCCCTCCGAGCTCGCAATCAATAACTCTCTGGTCTCGTCATGAACGAACATACCGACTGGCAAATGATCATTTTCAAGATCGACCATCAAACGGATAGGCTCACCATTACCGCGTCCACCTGGCAACTTATCGGCACCAAGCGTGTAGAACTTACCATTAGAGGCAAACACAATTATTTTGTCCGTCGTATAAGCCTGGGCCGAGAAGCTAAGGCCGTCACCGTCTTTAAATTTTAAGGTGCTTAAGTCATCAACGTGACCCTTCATGGCACGTATCCACCCCATTGTGGACAAGACAACCGTGATAGGCTCTTTGGTGATAAAGGCTGTTGTGAGGTCAACATCGATTTCTGGCTGGTCTTCGAAATGGGTGCGACGCGCGCCGAGATCGGTCTTCAAACTATAGGTATTCCGAAGCTCGCGAACTTGATCCGCAATAACACTCCATTGTTTCTCATCTGAACCTAAGAGTGCCTCAATTTCTGCTTTTTCAGCAGCGAGCTTGTCATATTCAGACTTAATTTCGATTTCTTGTAGCTTATTCAAAGCCCGCAAACGCATGTTTAAAATCGCATCCGCTTGACGTTCTGTCAGGTTGAACGTCGCTATCAATTCATCTTTGGGCTTGTCTTCAAAACGGATAATACGAATGACTTCATCCAGATTGAGGAAGGCAATCATATAGCCATCAAGGACTTCCATCCGTAGGTCAATTTTACCAAGCCGCTGTGAAGACCGTCGCTGAAGGACTTCACGGCGATGATCGAGCCAGCACTGAATGACTTCGCGTAAGTTCATCACGCGTGGCGTTCGGGTCGCGTCCAACACGTTCATATTCAAGCTAACGCGGCTCTCTAACTCAGAGACCTTGAACAAGCTCTCCATCAAGAGCGCAGGGTCGATATTTTTGCTGCGTGGCTCTAGGACGATACGCA
>CAYGSV010000271.1:0-3615 GCA_964352635.1 uncultured Algimonas sp. | reverse complement strand
AACAACAGCGCGGGGAAGTGACGTTTCATCAGAGGCAGGCCAGTAAACGTCGAGGCCCCACAGGAAATGTATGAGGGCGATGAGCAAGAGGGTGAAGGCGGTGATGTAGGTTAGGAGGGTTAAAATCATAAAAAGCAGCATTTGCGTTTTTTTGCTAATGTCATATGTAATTAGAATCTGGTCTTGGGATAATAAATCTAAGCTCACTTTCTATCTAACATAAATAAGCTTATTCATCACTTATGTGAGTTTGGAAGAGACCTAGCAAGTTTTTCACGCGTCTTATTATAATCTGCTGAACGATACCCAGATCCAAGGCTACTTTTAGGTGAATTTTGGGACGCACCTTTTTTTCCCGAAACTACAAACATAAAACTTCTTTGTTTCGTTCCAGTATTATTCGCAGCTTTAACCATTTCCTTCGTCCCCTGATTCTAAATCTATTATAATTTCTATAACACGTTTTTCTAATGTCGAAAAAGCATCTAAACTAGCTGCATCTGCAGGAAGAGCTGTTTTCATGTCAATCTCTCTCTCCCTACCAGTCTCTTTAACTTTAATATCGTCAGTCCTAACAAAGACTGAATGAAATCTATTTGGCCCAACACCTTCAAATGGTTCAAGTTGAACAGTTTTGCCTGCTTCTACCGCCGACTGCTTAGTCATATCAGTTAGCGCATCATCATGAAGCTCAAGGGCCAAGCTTTTTGAGTATGGTTCAATATATATAACTTTGCTAACTCCTGCAAAAATTATATGTCGAGCGCAATTATGGCAAGGAAATGTCGTAACGTATAACGTTGCATCTTTTAATCCTCCAACACCGTTTCGGGCAACATCAATAATTGCCGCCATTTCAGCGTGGACTGATCGGCTGAACTCTATCAAAGATGTTAATCGAGTCCCTTTAATACCTGCTTTGAACTGTTCTTTCTGTTTGGCAGATAGGCCTGCTTCTTGAGCTAAGGAAACGATGTCCTGAAATAAGCTTGATTTGTGATGATCATTTCTACATCCCCCATTACCATACTTGAAACATCGATTGTCATTCTTCTCCTTCGGATATACACCTCCCCCATATGCAGGCACTTCATTCCAACCTATCCCAATAGTTGATCCTTTTGTGTTTTTAATTACCGCACCAACTTGTCGGCTAAGACATGACGAAGAGGCACCTGCTTGTCGAGCCGCCGCCATACCACTCTCTGCCTCTGTAGGAGTCAAAATTGAGTTGGCGAAAACAACTCCCAGAAATCTAGTGATTGAGTCATCCAAATCGGCCTTGAGGTTTGAGTTGTTATTAAAAAAATAATCACTCATTAAAAACGTATCGCGAACGTCTTGACCATGTTCAGGACCCTCATGCGAATCAAGATCAATAATTCTTTGGATTTTCGAAGCCTCAACACCGAGATTTTTTAATCTCTTTGCTCTTATATCTTCACTAGCAAAAACTCCTATCAACCAAAATGCAGAACCATAAATCGCACGGAATAATTCCACCTCCGCTTCGTTTTTAATGGAGTCGATAATAGTTACATGCCTTCGATGGCTAGGATCACTCAAATCGTCTGATGTGTAGCCGCCTTCAGCTCTCTGGACACCAATGAGCTCGGCACATTTAGCGGCAAGAAACTCCGATCCAAATTTCTTTCTTAATTGACTTCCAACTTCTTGTAAAGCTTGGATTCTTTCATCACCGCCTTCAGGTATTGAGCTTGTATATCCCACCAAATCCTTATTTTCTTTAATAATATCACTAACCTTGAAACTAGTAACATTATAATCGTAATCTCTTTTTATAAGAGCTTTGACACGGTCTTTTGTTTCACTAACCCCAGCACCGACTGGCCCGACTAGCCCAAAAACTAGCTCTGGGGTTCTCCTAGCCTCAATATGATCTTTCGCACCTAAATGAAATTTTCTTTTAACAAAATTTGCCGAAGTCTTATTGTCAATTATTACTTTTGCCATGCCTTCTCCATATGAATCACGGAGATATACTTAAAACTGTAAAAACTCAACACGCAAACAAATAGTAAAGAGATACATAAGTTATAACAAACCCTTTCGGGTTTGGCGCTTCATTGCAATTAACCCAGTGGGTTAATTGCTGTCATTTCGCGTCAAATAAATCTGCCCGCCTAGCTCCTTAAACTTCTCGCTCATTTCATCCATACCTTCTTGGGCGTCGGTTGGGTAGAGCGCGGCTTTTTCGTTATCACTTAGCTTATCGGCGTATTCGCGGACTTCGCGGGTGATTTCCATGCTACTATCCAGAGGCAGCAGATAAAAAGAACACGGGATAGATTAAGCGGCCATTTTCCAAACTATCACCAAAACCCGGTGATGCCGTGTGCCAGAGCCATGGGCGGAATAAAATCAAACGATTAAACACCATTGGGACCTCCATAACTTGTTCCCACTTAGCCATATCATGGGTGTCATTCGTAAGGATGTCATTGAAGATTTTATTGGCTTCTTCTTTTGACGTTGTTCCCAGTTTTTTCATTTCCGAAGGCTCCAAAACAGCGCGTGTCGTGCCTGTCGGTAAATGTTTGTAAAATTTTGTGCCGCCTTGGCAATGCTCTGGCTTTGTTAGATATAAAATACCTGACCAATGTGCATTGTCGATATGTACATTGGCGGTGCCAACTTCATTTTCGAGGGTAATACGCGGGCGACAATGCGTCGTTTGCGGATGGGCTTTTAACGGCTCTCCGACAAGTTTTGAGACGGCCTCATCCAACCCCTCCATCACTATTTTTTGTGTCGCGTTTCGGCCCGGATAGCCAAGAGGGATATCTGGACGTTTATAGTCAAGACCAAGCGTTGCCTCTCGGAAGCTTTCTGCCTCCGAGAGAAAATCATCAATAATTAAAAGAGAGAGAGCCATAATGTGCGTTTAGTGGATTACTCCCCAGCCTTCAAATAAATCTGCCCGCCTAGCTCCTTAAATTTCTCGCTCATTTCATCCATACCTTCTTGGGCGTCGGTTGGGTAGAGCGCGGCTTTTTCGTTATCGCTTAACCCATCGGCGTAGTCCCGTACGTCCTGCGTGATTTTCATGGAGCAGAATTTTGGCCCGCACATCGAACAGAAATGCGCGACTTTATGCGCGTCTTTCGGCAAGGTTTGATCGTGATAATCTTTCGCCGTTTCAGGGTCGAGGCTGAGGTTAAATTGATCTTCCCAACGGAATTCGAAACGGGCGCGGGAGAGCGCATCGTCGCGGATTTGTGCGGCGGGATGACCTTTGGCGAGGTCCGCTGCATGGGCCGCGAGTTTATAGGTAATCACGCCGACTTTGACATCGTCTCGGTCCGGTAGGCCGAGGTGCTCTTTCGGCGTGACATAGCAAAGCATCGCCGTACCAAACCAGCCAATCATCGCCGCGCCAATGCCCGATGTGATATGGTCATAGCCAGGCGCGATATCAGTGGTCAAAGGGCCAAGCGTATAGAACGGCGCTTCGCCGCATTCGCGGAGTTGCTTTTCCATGTTCACTTTAATCTTGTGCATCGGCACGTGGCCGGGGCCTTCGATCATAACCTGGCAGCCTTTTTCCCACGCAATTTTCGTAAGCTCGCCCAGCGTTTCTAATTCGGCAAATTG
>CAYGSV010000270.1:1530-3617 GCA_964352635.1 uncultured Algimonas sp. | reverse complement strand
TCGCATAAGCTTCGAGCATGGAAGCCTTAGGTTCAACGATGATACCGCCTGTCGGCAGGTCAGGTCCCAAAATATGATCCATGAGCGTTTCGATACGCGCCCGCGGGGTTTTAATGAGATGCAGTGCAGCCCCACAGATTTCAGCAACATTATGCGGTGGGATAGACGTCGCCATACCCACAGCGATACCTTGAGACCCATTCGCCAATAGGTTCGGAAAACCAGCCGGTAAAACCTGTGGTTCTTCATCTTCTTCATTATAGGTCGGAATGAAATCTACGGCGTCTTCGTCAATACCTTCAAGCAAGGCTAAACCAGCCGCCGTCATTTTAGCTTCGGTATATCGCATTGCGGCAGGGCTATCGCCATCAATATTGCCAAAGTTGCCTTGCCCATCTACGAGCGGGTAACGCGCGGAGAATGACTGTGAGAGTTTAACAAGCGCGTCATAAATCGACGCATCACCATGTGGATGATACTGCCCCATAACATCGCCAACAATACGGGCGCATTTCTTATGGGCGTTTTCAGGATTAAGTTTGAGCTGGCGCATCGCATAGAGAATACGCCGATGCACGGGCTTCATGCCGTCACGAACATCAGGGAGCGCACGTTGCGTAATCGTGGATAGCGCATAGGCCAAATAACGCGTCGATAAGGCGTCATCAATGTGCTCGCTGATTATCGCGCTTTCTGACAGCGTATCATCACCAGAATCGTTAGCCATAAGTCCTCATTCCCGAATCAGTGATTACATTAGCGCGAATGACCAATGACGCCACGGCAATAGGCATAATAAAACGACTAAATAGGCCGCGACTGTGCGATATCAGAGGCAAGCAGTCGCTCAATCAATTGATGACGGGCCTCTGGCAATGTCCGATTTAAATTCCATTGCACACGCGTCTCTAAAAAATGCCCCGTGAGCTTTAGACCGTCCAAAATATCCTCTGGCGTTGAAAAACCCTCACCTCGAATAAAGGGGGGTAGGCGTAGGAGTTTGTCCAAATAGGGTTCGGCGGCACTCGCACTGACCGCCCTACCAGACCGTGGTGATATGTGAGTCAGGTTATCATTCGCCCCTGTCGCCGCGCATCGTGTAAAGTCTAAGCCGTACCCTAAGGCGGAAAGCAAACCAGCCTCCCACCGAATATAGAGCGCTGGCCACACGTCAATATTATGCAAGTTCGCCAGAACAATTTCAAAGACATCGAAGATTTCTGCATGGACTTCTCTTTCAGGAAGCATCTCGCGACACATCGCTGTCATGGCGTTTAGGCCCGATAAGGATAGGCGGTCATCCATCAGCTCCGCCGCGCGTGAGTTGATACCCTCAACACTATAATTACCTAAATGTTCAGATAGGCGTCCGCGCCATTCGACACGGACCTGGTTGCCGGGTTGTAAAACAGGTCGCATCCGCCTACCAATGCCACCGCGCACAAGCCCTTGGTGACGGCCTTTATCGCGCGTGAACACATCAATGATTGCAGATGTTTCGCCGTGTTTGCGGGTTGAGAGAATATAGCCTTCGCTTGACCAATCCATCTTAGACGCGCCAGCCCATTAAACGTCAAATTCTAGGCCGCTCTCTGAATAGCGAGCTTTATCATTTTGCCAATTATCGCGGACTTTGACGAAGAGAAACAAGTGCACTTTGCGCCCCAGCCAGTCGCTCATATCTTTGCGCGCGGCGGCACCAATATCTTTAATGGTCTTACCGTTTTTACCCAACACAATCGGCTTTTGACTATCACGTTTGACATAGATGATTTGTTGAACGCGGACGTCACCACTCTTGAGGTCTTTCCAACTTTCAGTCTCCACAGCCGAAGCGTAAGGCAGTTCATCATGCAAACGCAGGAACAATTTCTCACGCGTAATTTCTGCCGCCATGAGTCGCATTGGAATATCGGCGGCTTGGTCTGGCGAATAAAGATAAGTCCCTGACGGCATCGCATCGGCGATCAAAGTTCCAAGGCGCGTGACACCATCCAAGTTCAAGGCTGAAATAGGCATGATGTCTTTGTAAACACCTTGGTCAGCAAACATTTGAATGAGCGGAAGCGTTTCATCATGCGCGATTT
>CAYGSV010000270.1:0-1520 GCA_964352635.1 uncultured Algimonas sp. | reverse complement strand
TTCATCAATTTTATTGAGGGCCAAAATCGCATTGGATACTTCGCGTTTCTTCAACCCTTTAATAACGCGTTCGCTGTCTTCGCGAGACAGGCGATCTTGCGCAGAGCCCTCTCCCGCCTCATGCCGCAACCATGCGGGCGCATCGATGACATGAACAATAATATTGGCGTCATTCATACCCGTCCAAGCGGCATGAACCATTGATTTCGAAAGGCGGTCGCTTTCTTTGGCTTCGAAAATACCCGGCGTGTCAATCATGACCGCTTGTGCACTTTCGCCTTTGCTACTTTCTAACATGGCTATGCCGCGGATTTGAAAGCGGGTCGTCTGAACTTTGTGAGTAACGATAGAGACCTTTTCGCCCACCAAAGCATTAGTCAGTGTTGACTTCCCTGCATTGGGCGCACCAACAATCGCTGTAAATCCTGAGTAAGTTTGGCTCATTTTATCTCTTTATCGTCTCTAAGAGGCGTTCAGCCGCTTGTCTTTCGGCTTCTTTCTTGGAAGGCCCATTTGCCTCCGCTTCTCCGACACCTTGAACCTTCGCTTGAATAACAAACATAGGTCTATGGTCGGGGCCCGTGCGGCTCATAACGCTATAAATTGGAACGGGAAGCGCTTTTGACAGCGCGTATTCTTGCAAAAGCGTTTTGGGGTCTTTGGTCGCACGGTTTAACACACGGTCCAACTCATCTTCCCAATGCGTTATGTAAAAGGCTTCAACGGCTTCATAGCCGCCGTCGATATAAAGTGCGGCCATGAGGGCTTCGCAGGCATCACCGAGAATAGAGGTTTTATCCCTTCCGCCCTGCCGATCTTCGCTGGAAGACAGAAGTAAGGCGTCGCCTAGTTTGAGCTTACGCGCGACCCTCGCGCATGTTTCTTTTCGCACAAGCGCATTCAGACGTGTCGCCATAACGCCTTCTTTGGTCTTTGTTCGGTCAAACAAGATTTTCGCCGTCAAAAGGCCCAAAACGCGGTCACCCAAAAACTCTAATCGCTCATTATCAACAGTATTTCGTCGACCATCACCATATGAGGCGTGGGTTAAAGCCCGTTGCACGAGGTCAACATCTTTAAAGGTATAGCCAACACGATCAAAAAGAGCCGTCAAACGCGGCGGAACAATATCCGTGACGTCTCTTTCGCTCACTTGATTCTCTTAAAGAAACGATCACCGCGCATATTCGCCCATGTCCAAGGCTTGTAGATTACAAAGTCATTACTCACCGACAAAAGCACGATTTCTGCGCGACCAATAATATTTGAGGCTGGCACATAGCCTGCGCCGCTATTTCTAACGGGCCAACGACTATCTCCCGAATTGTCACGATTATCGCCGAGCATGAAATATTTGCCCGCAGGAACCGTATAAACGGCCGTATTATCGCCGCGGCTATTTTTTTGACTGTCATAAACAACGTGTGAAGTTCCGTTTGGAAAACTCTCTTTCCAAGCTTCTGCCAGAACATCCTTATTATTTCCGTCCACCCATGTTTCTTCGCCTATCAGATCCAGAT
>CAYGSV010000269.1:0-3619 GCA_964352635.1 uncultured Algimonas sp. | reverse complement strand
ACAGACGTTCAAAAGGGTTAGCTTTCTTCCGTATGGGTACCGTTAAATGCCCGTTTTTATAATTGCAAATGACAATTATTCTGAGGAATTTGCCCTAGCTGCGTAAGCAGTTCGGACATTCCGACTTTAACTCCTAGCCCTTCAGACGGCTAGGCGGGCTTCGGAGGGTAGCTGGCAACAGAAACCCTCCACTCACATCAATTTCTGAAAGAAAATGATGAACACTGCGTAGAGCTTTTTCAAAGAAAAAGCGTAGCAGTGATAATTAACCTAGTTCTTTTGAAAATTGTTTGACTAATTGAGGGTTGGCGTAAAGTCTGATCCCTCCATAGGTTTCAATCTCCAACAGAACTTTCTCATCTTTGTATAAGTAGAGTGTCTGTTCAATTTCTTGACTACCTCCATGCCCAGACCAAGAATCAATTTGCTTCGCATTAATTGTTAATAGAAATGACTTAATTTCGTTCAACCGAACAATATCGTATTCATTTCCGAGGTTATAACAAGCTTCGAATTCTGCACTTGAAATCATTTATTCGCCCTCACCAACCGAGCAGGCACCCCACCCTCAGGTCTCAACGTTACCGTCATAAATGGTCTTGGATAACACGCTTCTGGTATCTTAATATCGTAATCCCGCACAAGCGTTGCTAGGGCCATGACGGCTTCCATCGTTGCAAAGGCAGCCCCGACACATATCCGTGGCCCTGCACCAAACGGCATATAGGGAGACCCTTTAGCCTTGAGCGTGGGATCGTTCAAAAACCTATCTGGATCAAAGACTAAAGGCTCATTCCAAAGGCGTTCTGTACGATGCATCACATAGTTACAGAGCAGGAATGTATCACCCGCCTCTATCTTACGGCCTGAAATCTCAGTTTCCTCGTGACATTCGCGGTTGAGCATAGGCGCAGGGGGATAGAGCCGCATGGTTTCGTCAATCACCGCTTGGGTGAATTTAAGCTCGGTCATGTTTTCATAGGTGACGTCCCCTTGCCCGCAAACGGCTTCGACTTCGACACGAATACGTTTGGCGGTCTCTTTATGGTTCCCCACTAAATACAGCGCCCATGTCAAAGTCAGTGCCGTCGTCTCATGTCCCGCAATGAAAAAACCGATGAGGTTGTCGCGCTGTTCGCGGCGGGTCAGCCCCACACCTGTCTTTGGATCTTTCGCCGCAATCAGGAGGCTCACGAGATCATCTTCGACGGGATTTTTCGCGCGCTCTTCCAATAGCTCATCTGCTGCGCGCTTGAGTTTTTTCAATGCACTTGATCCCTTTGGCGTAATCGGGCGCGGTACCCATCTTGGCCAAGGGACAAGATCATCTGGGCGCAATGTCCCTGCACTTGTGACGACATTCCGAGTCGCGAATTTCAGCCGGTCTTTATCCAAACCCTTTGGGTCACCTAAAAGCGCTTTGGCAAGTACATCAAAGGTTAGCTCCGCCATGGCTGCATTCAACTCCACATCTGGCTTTGTATCGAGTTTCGCGCAAAACGCCTGCATTACCTCAGTAATCAGCGGTGCTAAATCTTCCATATGGCGTTTGCGGAACATGGGCGCGACACTTTTGCGCTGGCGTTTCCATTGCTCGCCATGAACCGAGAGTAGCCCTTCTTTAGTAGCAGGCCCCAAAATACGGGCGTCAATCGCTGTTTTTGTAAACTTCTTCGATTCGGTTTGTAGGACAGTCATCATCCCTTCTGGGTCTGTGATAACGTGAAGTTTCTTGCCAAAATTCGGAACGCTTACGATAGGTTGGGAATAAGCCAGCGGGCCGAACCCTTCGACGGGGTTTCTCAAAAACTTCCATGTGGCTTCGACGAAGCCTTCTTTCCCAGTCAGCGGTTTAGCATGAGGCGGAATAAACCGTCCTTTTTCATCGTAACGGGCAGAGAGTTCAGGGATTGTATGAGCCATAGTCAATTTACGACGTATCATAGCTTTGAGACGCTAAAAACCATAAAGAAATATGGGAATAGCGGCGAAACGTCAGTTGATATTTAGAATAAGAGGTCTAGGGTAATAGCATGAGCCAAGACCTGATGAATTATGATCAGATGACACAACTCGCTCTGCGGGGTGTGGTGCGGGACGCTATACGCCGTGTTATCCGTGAAGACGGCCTGCCTGGCGCGCATCATTTTTACATCACATTTCTCACGCGTTATCCGGGCGTTGAGATTGATGAGGGCCTTGCTAAGAAATATCCTGAAGAAATCACGATTGTACTGGAACATCAATTCTGGGACTTGAATGCCTATGCAGATGAGTTCGAAGTCACGCTGAAATTTGGCGGCATTCCGAAATACCTCAAAGTGCCCTATCATGCGATTTCGCGTTTCCATGACCCAAGTGTCGGTTTTGCCTTGCAATTCGACCCGCCAGAAGAAATGAACCCTGCGGCAAATGCCGTTGGTAAATTACGCCCTGTCGCGGATGAAGACACCAAGGAAACGAAAAAAGAGATTGAGGCCGTTTCAAACGAAGCGTCGGACGACAAAGCCAAGCCTACCAAGAAAACAAAGACGAAAAAAGCTGAGGCTGAAAAGCCGTCTGATGAAGACGCCGCGAATGTTGTCAGCTTGGATGCCTTCCGTAAGAAATAGTGTTTCATAGTAAGCATTTTGTTGGACGATATGGGTTTTTGTTTGTTTCAATTTATCCTATTACAAGACCAGGAAAAATATTCGTCTGGATAATGACCGTTTTGCAAGTGATCTTTATTTCTCCTTGGCTCATTGATAAGTATGATTTTTCCGTAGATTTTGTTGATATAAATGCACTGGTCAAACCAGGCATTATATTGCTAATCGCAACTTCAATTGTAGCACTATTTGTAATGATATATTTCGCGGAGTTTATGCGTGTCGAAAATGAGAACTGAAACTGATAGCTTTGGTAAATTAAAAGTCCCGTCAGATAAATATTACGGCGCCCAGACGGCGCGGTCTCTTATCAACTTCCCAATTGGGGTTGAGACCATGCCACCGTCTATGATTCGTGCACTCGGAATTATCAAACGCTCTGCGGCCCTCGCGAATAAAAAAGCAAAGAACCTTGATGCCAAAACCTGTAAGGCGATTGTTCAAGCCGCCAGCGAAGTGGCCGAAGGAAAATTAAACGATCACTTCCCCCTCTCAGTCTGGCAGACAGGGTCTGGTACGCAGTCTAATATGAACACAAATGAAGTTGTGTCTAACCGTGCCATTGAAATTCTAGGCGGTGAGATTGGCTCCAAAGACCCTGTTCATCCGAATGACCATGTTAATCGCAGCCAGTCTTCGAACGACACTTTCCCAACGGCGATGCACATCTCGGCGGCGGAAGAAATCAATCACAGCCTCCTGCCTGCACTTCAAACTTTACGAAATGCGCTAAATGATAAATCACAAGAGTTCAAAAAAATCATCAAAATTGGCCGCACCCATACGCAAGACGCCACGCCGATTACATTGGGTCAAGAATTTTCTGGATATGTAGCTCAGCTTGACCTTGGCATTAAACGCGTCGAGCGGGGGTTGAAAGAATTATACCCGCTCGCTCAAGGCGGAACAGCTGTTGGTACGGGCCTCAACGCAAAACCCGGTTTTGCAAAAGACTTCGCTGAAGAAGT
>CAYGSV010000268.1:470-3623 GCA_964352635.1 uncultured Algimonas sp. | reverse complement strand
CATGGAAGGTTGGCAAGGCTCGACACGTGGCGCGCGCTCTTGGGCAGACCTCCCTGCAGAGGCCGTGAAATATGTCCGCCGCCTCGAAGAGCTGATTGGCTGTCCCGTCTCTATGGTCTCAACCTCGCCCGAGCGCGAAGACGTTATTCTGATGCGGGATCCTTTTAAGGCGTAAGGCTTGAACTTTAATCGTATCACAGGGCTGGCAGGCCTCGCTACCTATGCAGTTTTAATATTTGAAATGGCGCGTCTTTGGATTGCGCCAGACATTTCTGATATCGAACGGATTCAAACGCTCGCCGTGATGATGGCCTTTGAATTTATCATGGTGCATTCGGGTGTCTTTATGGCGGTCTTCCCGAGGAAGATGTCATTGTTCATCTTCGTCCCCTTCTATGCCAGTTTTGCCTTTGCGATGAATGCTATGGCACCAGGGAACACGATTTTATGGCTTTATTTTGCTGTCGTCTTCTTTCGTATGCGCTTCGCCTTCTCTGATCCAAACAGCGAAGACAAAGACCGCGCAATGGGCATGTCCCTCGCGGCAGTGACGACCTATTTCTTCCTTGTTTTAGGCTTTGCTATCGGCAACGAAGCCGTGCCCGAATTAGGACTAACAGAGCAATTCTTGATCGAAAGCGGCTATAGAGACACCTTAGAGGGTGGCGGTATATTCGTCGACACGCCGAATGTGCCCATGGCCTTAGGCATTGTCTATTTCAGCCTGATTGCCTTATGGGAAATCAAAATTTTTCGTCTGTTTAAGCCTCAAGTGAAGACCTCTGATTGACGCCATGAAGCATCGCTGACAACACACGCTATGTCTTCGGCCTCCGATTCTATGAGCGGTAAAACGCTCTTTATCTATTCCTTTATCCTCGTGATAATTTGGGGTGGGGCTTATACATTGGTCGGCGTGGGCGTACGTTATATGAGCCCCATTTGGCTTGTCGCTCTGCGCCTCGCTTTTGGCGCGATATTCCTCACCGCCTATATGTATGCGCAAGGCAAACGCTTCCCGCCTCTGAATGATAGCCGTTGGCTTTGGTATATTTTCCTCGGTTTTACGGGCATGACCGCGCCTTTCTATTTGCTCTCAACGGGGCAAGTCAAAATTGATAGCGGGCTGACGGCCATTCTTGTTGGATCTATGCCGTTATTGACGATTATTTTGGCGCATTTCTTCACGGATGAAAAACTGAACTGGCGTAAATTCATTGGGTTTTTGATTGGCTTCCTCGGTATTGTTGTTCTGTTCCTGCCGAATGATTTTTCATTGGCCTTAGTCGCTGATTGGCAATCGCAGCTTTTGATTTTAGGTGCGGCAGGATTTTACGCTATTACCACAGTAGCGGCTAAGCGTGCGCCCAAGACATCGTCTACCGTTGGGGCCACCATGATGCTGATTACGGCCGCTATCATCGGCGTTGTTAGTGCGTCTTTCACGGGGGTTGAGGGGGCGATACCACCAGAGGGTAAAACGGCCATTGTTGCCTTTGTGATTGCGGGTCTGGGGCTCGGTTCTACGGCTATCGCGACTATCATGTATTTGCACGTGATTGATAAAACCGGGCCGTCCGTCATGGCCAAGATTAATTATTTCGTGCCTGTCGCCTCAGTCGCCTTTGGCGTTTGGTTTTTACAAGAACCGCTCAGCCTGCGCATGTTCATCGCTTTTGGCATTATCCTGTTGGGTGTCGCCTTGTCCCGCGCGAAACAAACAAAAGCTTAGCCTTTTAACCCCTTCAAAGCCGCGAAAGGATTGGAGGGATCGGGCGTATCGTCTTCAGCCTCTTCACCTATCGCTAAGCCGTGATTCAGCGGGCCATTGCCTTGGCCAAAACCTGGGGCTGTTCGAATGGCTTCGAAGACAAATTCACGCGCAGTCATCACGGCCTCGTCTAACGACGCACCAAGCGCCATATTCGCCGCAATCGCGCTGGCCAAAGTGCAGCCTGTTCCGTGTGTATGGCGCGTGCGGATGCGAGGGCCAGACATGACGTTCGCCCCCTCTTCGCTCACCAACACATCAACAACGGATTTGCTCTCTAGGTGACCGCCTTTCATCAGGGCCGCATAGACATTCTTCTCTAGCAGGGCATCGCCCGCCTTTGATAAATCATCCACATCCGTGATTTTCAGACCCGTTAAAAGCTCGGCCTCGGGCACATTGGGCGTGACCAAATCCGCGAGCGGCAAGAGTGTTTCTTTTAAGGCCATGATGGCGTCGTCCTGCAACAACGCATCGCCGGAGGTCGCCACAGCAACAGGGTCGAGAATGATAAACGCGTCAAGCGGTTCAATCTCTTCGGCGACAACATCAATAATGTCTTTCGTACCGAGCATACCGATTTTAATAACATCGGCACCAATATCGGAGATAACAGAGCGTATCTGCGCCCGCACTAACGCAGGCGACATAAACTCGACCTGCTGAACGCCCACCGTATTCTGCGCTGTTACAGCGGTAATAGCCGTCGCGGAATAAGCACCAAACGCTGCACAGGCTTTGATATCCGCTTGGATGCCTGCTCCACCAGAAGAGTCGGAGCCTGCAATGATGAGGACACGGCCTTGGGGTTGGGTTGAGTTAGTCATATAGCCTCGACGACATTATATTTTTCCATCAGTCGCTGTTTCAATTTTCTATTCTTATGACTTGTAAAAATCGGCGCCAGAACAATTTCCACGATGATCCATGCAGCTAATATTCCAATTAAATAGTCAAATACTTCATATCCAGTCAGAGCAAAGCCAACCCCTAATCCTATTGTGCTCAATAAAATAATCAGCCCTAAAGTCGTCTGGCCTAAGTAAAATCTATGAGCTCCAAGATAACCAAAAAAACTAGCCAGCGCAAAAGTATAAACGGGTGAACGTTTCAAGTCGGCATACTCCAACATCATCTTACCTTTACGAAGGCGGTTTAGATTTCGTTCTTCAAGTGTTTCCACTTTTTCCTCCTGAAAATTCTACAGAAATAAGACCCTCTACCTTAGACTTGATTATTCTTCATCAACCTTAATTCTGAACTAAGTTGACGGTACACGCTACGATTATATTTCTTTACATTCACGGATAAACGATAGGCTTCGAAAACCAGTAAACCGAATAGGAGTAAGCCTAAGGCATTAAAAGAAATATTTTTTTCTA
>CAYGSV010000268.1:0-460 GCA_964352635.1 uncultured Algimonas sp. | reverse complement strand
GTCATATTCTGCCAGTGGTTATTTTTAATCATATTCCACGGCAGAAAAATTAATGCAGATGTCAATGTCACAATAATGGCTCGTTTCCATTGGCCTATGTAAATTCGATGACCTCCAACGAGTCCTACAAACAATAAAAATAAAAAAGCCGTTTTAATTTCGACTTTCCTCGCGGCATATCGCGAAGATAATATCTTCTGCCTTTTTTCTTCTGGCCATATTTCAGTATTTTCTTTCGACTTAATCATTTTTCGTATTTGCTATCGCCTCCCAAACCTTCAACGCTTGCACTGTCTCGCTCACATCATGGACGCGTAATATATCCGCACCCGCTTGAGCAGACCAGAGGGCTGCGGCGATGGAGCCGCCTAACCTGTCATCCGCGCTGCTGCCGTCTATGCGACCGATAAAGCTCTTGCGGGAGGCCCCCATTAACACCTGACAGCCTAGCGATTGAAAC
>CAYGSV010000267.1:0-3631 GCA_964352635.1 uncultured Algimonas sp. | reverse complement strand
CTGCGATATTCATCGTCTATTTCATAGGGCGAAGCCCAAGGACAGTCTGTGTCTGGCATATAAGGCGAGCCTACGGGGTTAGCGGCGATGACGGCTGTTACAGTCGCCCCATTTATAGTTTCTGATGCGATGCCCAAGCCGCCTTGATACAGACCCGCTGTTGCACCGAACCCCGCTCCCACTTTCCCTTCTTGGCTGTGATAACTCAGCGCTTCACAGGCTTGGACGCCTAGCTCTCTGAAAGGTGGGTTATTCCCCCAAGCTTTATCCCCACCATTGGCATTATCGAATAATATTGCGCTCGGCACGATCGGAGACACGGGCACGGGTTCAGGCCCTGGGGCATAGCCGATACGTTTTGCGCCTAACCAACTCGTCACCGCGTCTGCGGCGCCTAGCCCATAAACTGACCCCCCCGACAGGACAATCGCGTGTATCTGCTCTATCAAGCCGCCGTCTTGGAGAGCCGCGATTTCGCGTGTGCCGGGTCCGCCGCCGCGCACATCGACGGAACAAGTGGCGGGACGGTCGGGAACAATCACCGTCACACCCGTTTTCACTGAAGTATTATGGGCGTGACCGAGTTGAACAGATAGAGTTTCAAAATTCATTTCACACCCAAATGTTTTTCTAAAAACTTAGCCTGTCGTCTATAGTAAAATAATTGATTAGAAAGTTTCCGCCAGCCATGGCCTTCATCGGGGATGCGGATATAGGTCGCCTCAACGCCGTTTTCGCGTAACGCCCTGACCATGGTTTCCGTCTCTGCAATGTCGATACGCGGGTCCATCGCGCCGTGAGAGAAGAGCACAGGCACTTTGATTTTATCAGCCGTATTGATGGGAGAATTATTAGAATAAAATTCACGCCATTTTGGATCATTGATATCGCCATATTCAATTAAGTCAGAGGCTTTGAGCGCTGGTGATGCGACCTCGAGCGCTGTGACCCAATCCGCAACACCAAAGAGGGATACACCCGCTTTAAACGCATCGGGATATTCGGCGAGCACAGCATTGACTGCGTAGCCACCATACGACCCACCGGCGACAGCGGCACGGTCTGTATCGACACGTCCATCTAGTGCCAGATAATCAAGCATATCTTTCAAATCCGCAATCGACTCGAGACGGTTTTCACGATCGTCTAATGTTGTGTATGTGCGGCCAAACCCTGTCGAGCCCCGCACATTGGGTTGGAAAACGGCGATACCACGGCCCAGTAAATATTGTAGCGGGCCATTATAATTCGGGCGCGATTGCGCCGTGGGGCCACCATGTACCAAAAAGACAACAGGCGGTTTTTCCGCTGTTTGTATTTTAGGAAGATAGAGAAGCCCTTGAACCTCGACGCCGTCTCGCGCAGGAAATTTCAAACTGTCTGGCCGCACTAAAGATTGCGGATTTAACCCTGCTAAATTAGAGGCAAAAATACGGGCACTATCACCACTCTCCAAATCATAAGTATAAATATCACCGGGGCGGTCATGGGATGAAATACGGACCAAGAGTGTATCTGAGGCCTGACTACAATCCAGTGCGTAGACGCCTTCTCGCAAGGATTTAACAGTTTTGACTTCCTCGTCCTTTAAAACATGTAAGCGACTAAAGCCGTCGTGATTGGTGGTAAAAACTGTGACGCGCTCTTCGGCCCCGCAGATAGACACATTTTCTACATCCGCGTCGGTCTCAAACAGTGTGACCTCTTCGCCTGTGTCCAAATCCATTTCTGTGAGCGCGGAGAACTCTCGCCCTTTGTTCGTGGCATAACGAATAGCGTTTTGACCCGGCACGAAAGTCACGCCCGCATCCGTATGATTGGCGCGAGGCGTCGGTTGTGAGAGAACTGTCCGTTCGCCCGTTTGCGTGTTCAGCGCATATAAGTTGTCAGAATCTTCGCCAACGGAATCTGAAATAATCAACATCATGCCATCGGGTGATACAGCGCGAACGAAATTGCCATATTGCCCTTCGAATACGCGACGGGGGGCATTGCTTTCTCCGCCATTGAGCTGTTTTACATAAATATCGAAGTCCAAGCCATTTCGCTCGGTCGAGGCATAGCTCATTTGCGTGCCATCAGCACTAAAGCCACCAAAAACACGAAAACCATCTTCACTTGCAGGGAGGATTTCTTCTTCTGCACTGCCATCGGCGCGAATGAGGAAATAGCTCTCTTGCTCATTGCCATTATTATCGGCGCCATAGACTAATTGCGGCGCGCCGCCCTGCATCCGTACGGGGAGCCATTCAAAGAACGTCACGCCATTACCAAAGGTCAGTTGCTGAGCTTGCCCGCCCAAAGCTGGCATAATCCAGATTTGGTTTTTACCTGTCACGCCAGACCGATAAGCGACGAGTGATCCATCAGGGGACAGGCGCGCACTCGCAGCACCGCTCGCCATGAGGTAACGCGCAATATTCGCAGGCGTTTCACCCGCCAAACCAACAGCAACGGTCTCGGACTCAGGTGAGATATACTCTAATATATCATCCTTTACGTCTGCGACAGATTTGACGGGTTCAGATATGTCATTCGGTATTGAAGAGGTCTCCGCTTGGCAGGCCCATAAGCCAAGACTGGCCAAGCCCAATGCGCTCACGGTTATTAACTTTGAAATCGCCATTATCTCACCCTTCCGAAAGATGCTCATTAACATAACGCCGCCGCGCCTGATTACCAGAGCACACTCATAAAACTCTCGTGAGGTATTTTCCCATATAAAGATTGCGACCTTTTGGCATGGGCGCTATGGCGGGGCATGTTTGATTTGGCCCTGTTCATAAGCGCGTTTGCGACCTTATTCGTGATTATCGACCCGCCTGGCTGTGCGCCGATTTTCGCGACACTGACCCAAGGCACATCGAAGAAACATCAGCGCCAAATGGCGTTCAAATCCGTCGCCGTCGCCTCCATCATCCTGATTGGCTTTGCCTATGTCGGGGAATGGTTGTTTTCGAAATTAGGTATCAGCCTTGATGCTCTGCGTATCGCGGGCGGTATCATGTTGTTTATGATTGGCCTGAACATGGTCTTTGAGAAACGTACCGAAAAACGCGAAGACCGGGCCGAAGACTTGCTCGACGAAATCGAAGACCCCGAAGATATCTCGGTCTTTCCTATGGGTATCCCCATGATTGCAGGGCCCGGAACGATGGCGTCGTTGCTGATTTTGATGGGCAAAAGCGATAATGGGTGGCAGGAATTATCCATCTTGGCCGCGCTTGTACTTGTCTTGGTTATTACCCTGATATCATTTTTGGTCGCGGGGCCGTTGATGAAGCTAATGGGTAAAACCTTTACAAATGTCCTCACCCGCGTCCTCGGCGTGTTACTCGCCACCCTCGCCGCACAGTTTATTATTGATGGCGTTAAAGGCGCGTTGTTTTAGAGCGTCGGTTATAGACGTTTCAAAGAGCGAGCGAATGTTGCTGCCCGCAATCTAGTGCAAAGCAATAACCTCACCATTCCAACGCGGGTTGGGTTGGTAGGCGGTAACCCGCCAATAAAGAAGGACGTCCGCAGAGTTCAGTCTCTTACCGGAGACCGAAGATATGTTGTGTTTCGCAAGAGATGAACTCTGCGGCAGCGGTTGTTTATGGACCAGCCGTGATCCCGAACCCCGCAGTCC
>CAYGSV010000266.1:828-3664 GCA_964352635.1 uncultured Algimonas sp. | reverse complement strand
ACATCAGACAATACAAAAAAGGAAATTGGGAAAAATGTCAGATACTGAGAAACTACTCAAACAGATTAAAGACGAAGATATCAAATTCGTCGATCTTCGCTTTACCGACCCGCGCGGTAAAATGCAGCATGTCACATTCCACACAGATTTGGTCGATGAAGACCTTTTCCAAGACGGAACAATGTTTGACGGCTCTTCTATTGCAGGTTGGAAAGACATCAACGAGTCTGACATGGTTCTCTTGCCTGATGCCTCTACGGCTAAAATGGATCCTTTCTATCAGCAAGACACACTCGCAATTTTCTGTGACGTTTTAGAGCCTGATGATGGTTCTGCTTATAATCGCGACCCGCGTGGTACGGCGAAGGCGGCTGAAGAATATATGCGTTCCGCCAAAGTGGGTGATGATGTCTTCTTTGGTCCAGAAGCTGAGTTTTTTGTCTTTGACGATGTGCGTTGGGATACAGATCAAAACGTAACAGGTTACTCCATCGACTCATCTGAATTGCCACAAAACACAGGCACGCAATATCAAGGCGGCAATATGGGCCATCGCCCAGGGCCAAAGGGCGGTTACTTCCCTGTACCGCCTGTCGATAGTGCACAAGACATGCGCTCTGAAATGATTTCGGTCATGGATGAGCTTGGTCTTCGTCCTGAAAAGCACCATCATGAGGTTGCCCCAGCGCAACATGAATTGGGTATGCAGTTCGACACGCTTCTCACGATGGCTGACAATATGCAGCTTTATAAATATCTCGTGCATAATGTGGCACATGCTTACGGCAAGACAGCGACATTTATGCCAAAGCCAATGTGGAATGATAACGGCACGGGCATGCATGTTCACATGTCTATCTGGAAAGACAAAAAGCCTTTATTTGCAGGTGACGAATATGCAGGATTGTCAGAATCTTGCCTCTATTACATTGGCGGCATCATCAAACATGCCAAAGCGATTAACGCCTTCTCAAATGCCTCGACTAACTCATACAAGCGTTTGGTTCCAGGGTTTGAAGCGCCTGTTATGCTCGCTTATTCAAGCCGTAACCGCTCTGCCTCTGTGCGTATTCCGTGGACAGCCTCACCTAAAGGTAAGCGTCTCGAAGTGCGTTTCCCAGATCCAGCAGGTAACCCATACCTCACATATACAGCGCTTCTTATGGCGGGCCTTGACGGTATCAAAAACAAAATCCACCCAGGCGATCCGATGGATCAGGATTTGTATGAGCTATCTCCGGCTGAAGCGTCAAAAATCCCACAAGTTTGTGGCTCGCTCCGCGAAGCTCTTGAGAACCTTGATGCTGATCGCGGTTTCTTGAAAGTGGGCGGCGTGTTCGATGATGACCAAATTGATGCCTATATCGATTTGAAAATGGAAGAGGTTCACCGCCTCGCCATGCACCCGCATCCTGTCGAATTTGACATGTATTATAAGTGCTAGTTCAATCGCGATAACAATAAGAAAAGCCGCTTCATTCGAGGCGGCTTTTTTGTTTGTAAGAGACGCAAAGGCGATTTGAAAAACATAAAGCTAATGTCGCAATCATCCCCATTGCGTGACCCAGGAACAGACAGAACCATCAAATTAAAGGAAACTAGAAACTTGACTTGAGCAACCAATTGGAGAGGCGGACGTAAATAGGCTTAACTTAACTCCTCAAATGCACAAGCGCATTTGGTCTAATATGACCATTTAAGATTCAGGTTTTGTTTTGCGAGGTCATCCAAAATTTTGAACAAAGTATTTATTGTCCGTCACTATGTCGCCGTCCCAACAAGCTCCAGATTTCAGCCCAATCTCCATCGGCTTTTATATACACAAGCACACATATGGTAATCACCATAATAAGCGAAAAAATACCGATGAGTTGAGTGGCATAGGGCCAGTTGCCAGTAGAGGGTTTTTCAGGAGATATACTTATACTCTCAGCCCCTTGCTCCGAAACCCAAGATATCTGACTTCTAGGCATGATGACGCGAAGATGTGGCGCTCGATCGAATGCTAACTCGACAGACTTTGAGTCCCAATACCATCTTTGCTGCCACCCTTTAATATCAGTAAAAGGAATAAATACGGGATGATGAAAGGGGGCAAGCCATCGTGTTGGCTTCAACCCTATGCCGTCAGAATAAACACCCATCGTCATTATTCCAGCATATGTGCGAGCGGGTTCACCTTTCGTGTAAAGAACCATAGACCTTCTTTTCTTTATGGCAATTGGCGGTGTCCATTTCCTGCCATAGACGTCTGCAAGCGCCTCCCATTCCTGAGCATGACGCTTATATATGAAGGCGCATATCGTGAAGACAAAAGCAGCGCCGAACATATGGATGATAATCTTCTGTATAATATCAAACATCATTTGAACCTTTGACGTTATGGTCACATCCATTGCGGATAAAACCACTCATCGTTTCGCACCATCCATAGCGCGTTCAATAAAGTCTCTTCGGGAGACTCGTTGTCCATTGGGGTCTAATGTAAAACCAGAAGAAAATGGATTTGTTATGCCCGCTGGTCTCTCAAGAAATCTATCTTCATAATAATCAACGAGTAAGTCTTCAGAGCGGGTTACAAGTCTGACTTCAAACATATTACCAACAAACGTATTGCTTATCCGATAAGACGTGCTTTCAGCATCTGCGAAGAAAAGAACGGGCTCTTTAATGTCTAGTGCAGTCTGAATGGAGGGCGGCAAATCTCGACAAATGGGAATTTGTGTTCCTGGCAGAGTTCTGCCTGATGAATGCTTGTGGCAATACTCAGCTCTTCGATATGAGCGGTAGGCCGCCGCCAAACGCTTAGTTTCTTCTTCAGGGTATTGGCCAATGC
>CAYGSV010000266.1:0-818 GCA_964352635.1 uncultured Algimonas sp. | reverse complement strand
TTTTGATGAAATCATCATCCGACTTTGAAAAATTTCCTACGGTCACAACTCGCTTTGGCATTCGACCTTTAAGATTTACGCGTTCGATATTGCTAAGCCGTTCATGCCTCTGATCGGACTTTCTGTCGGCTTGAATATGTTGCGTTTTTATCGCTAAAAAAGGAAACGAAATAACCCCTATTCCAATGACCAGCAGTATGGTTTTGCCAAGAATTCCTTTAGCCTTGAAGGCAGTCGAAACAAAAGTTGACCCAATAGTCAAGAAGCCAAGGAAGTACAAAGCCGCCAATAAAAATAGCGGAAATACTAATATCCAAAATGCTGCGCTGTCCATAATGTGTCCCCGTCTATTGACTTTGAACTTACCCTTTTTTCGTAAAAATAAGCTAAACTGGGGGTTAGATAGATATCTGCCCTTACCGCTTAGATAAAATTTTGGTGTAACAATCTTTCAACGCCATAAAAGGGCATCAGCAGAGAATGGAATTAGACTTCATGCCTATTACGCACGTCCGCAATGCCCCAGAAAAGTCATTGTGTTGATAAGGCAATATCTACTTTGACGGAATTTCTTCCACGTTTAGAATGCTAATTACTCCTAGCTCACTGCGCTTTTAAAGTTTTTAATTCACGCCTCCCAAATCTACGCTATTTTCAAACTGTTCTTTTGAGCATGGACAGGTGAGACGTCGCTTACTGGTTCAAGAGACAGCGGGACTGAGCGTCTGGGTTGTGCAAATCGCATTGCGAAATGCACTAGACATCCCAGACTGTGCCGGGTCTTTTGTGATGGAAGCATGACCACCTCGTTTAGAGCA
>CAYGSV010000265.1:2336-3667 GCA_964352635.1 uncultured Algimonas sp. | reverse complement strand
CCATACGTTTGGTCGGCCATAATTGGCGTGACGGGCGAGAAGAAGCGCGTAATTGGCTCGACAAAAAAGGCGACCCTTATGACGTTATTATTTATGACGAACATAGCGAACTCGCTATTCCGTTGGGCGTTACAGGTGCACCTGAAACCTTTATCACCGATAAAAACGGACGCATCCGATACAAACATTCAGGGCCGATTGGCTATCAAGATTGGGAAGAGACACTCCGCCCTCTCGTTCAGAAATTACAGGCGGAAAGCTGATGCGTATATTACTCTGCCTTCTCCTTTTTTTCTGTGCCGCGCCCGTTTGGGCGAAAAGCTCAAGTCTCACTTCATCTGATCCCGTTATTGAAGAAAGAGCTAGAGAAATCGGCCAATCACTACGCTGTGTCGTGTGTCAAAACCAATCCATTGATGAATCTGATGCGCCTCTCGCTTCTGATATGCGCAAACTCGTGCGCACACGTCTGGCGGCGGGGGATAGCAATGAAGATGTTATTGCCTATATGCGAGATAAATACGGGGATTACGTTCTTCTTAAGCCGCCTGTTCAGAGCAATACATACGCTCTCTGGGCCATGCCGTTTTTGTTGATGATTATGGGGCTTATTTGGTTTTTCCGCGCAGGTAAGAAGGAAGCTACCGAAGAAGAAAGCGCGTCATGATTTGGCTTATCCTCTTTATTATTGCACTCGGCATTTCTCTATTCCTCGTGACGCCCTTTGTTGAGACAAAGAAAAAGCCGGCCCTCATTACAGTTTTCATGGCAGGTTTCATCGCGAGTGGGCTGGGACTCTACACAATTCTAGGCACACCCAAAGAACCTGAGCAGCCATCACAAATGACCGAAGTTGATATTCAAGGGATGGTCGATGGTCTTGCTGAAAGATTGGCAGATGACCCAGAAGACCCTGCGGGATGGGCAAGATTACTTCGCTCACGCATTGTGATGAATGATGTTCAATCCCTGATAGCGGACCACAAAACCATGGCTGCGCATTTCGCAGATCGCCCAGAGATAATTGAGCAAATCAATCAAGAAAGCGGGTTTAGCAAATTAGCATCCTCAATTACAAATACAGAGGACTAATTCAGAATATGCTTTTGACCATTTTGAACAAATGCGCTGTTAAATTTATAAAAGTCCCAAGAGCAAAGAAACCAAACCAACCGCCAACAAGAAAATGAAGCTTTTCAATCAACTGAATTGATGGAATGTCATACATGCTCTCCGCTATCGGGGCTAATATAAAAATTGGAATCATAAATAAAATAGTGAGTATCGATACCAACTTGATTGTTGCAATTTCCCATTCCCAAAACTTAGAC
>CAYGSV010000265.1:0-2326 GCA_964352635.1 uncultured Algimonas sp. | reverse complement strand
TTAATCCTTCGGCTTATCCAACAGGCTATCAAGTCGTTTTGAGAGATCTTCTTTGCTCTCTTCTAAAACTTCTGTGACGTCTGAAACCTCTTCAAAATCACGAACGATTTTTTCTTCAGTATTCGCTTTTTCAAGTAGCACAGGTTTTCGACGTGGCGCGCCTGCTTCATAGCGAGGGTGAATTAATTCGCCTGTTTCACCAAAACTAAACGTCAAACGGCGCCAATCTGAGTCGCTGTAATCAAAGGCATCCCCTTCTGGATCGAGGTCAGACCAATCAGGTTCCAACGGCGCAGTCGCGGCACGTTCATACCATAATCGCGCATCCGCCATATTGCCTAAATGCTCTTCAATTTGCCCCGCGAGTTGACACAATCTGGCCGTCGGCGGTTCAGAGTCTGAATCTAAATTCAGGTAAGGTGCTAAAACAGATAAAGCCGCAACTCCGTCCTCTGAACGAAGTTTTTCATCTGCCTGAATCATGTGTGACTCTTTATGTGTTGGATTCGTTTTGATAAGACTATCAATACGTTTTGTCCGCACACGGTCTGTTTCACCTTTGATAAGGTCTTGGAACGCGACGGCTAAAGCAGGGTGCGGATTTTTCGCCCAAGCCTTTTCAATCAAAGAGATCGCTTTTTTATTCTCGCCTGCAATTTTCAATAACCCTGCCGATAAGGCCACAGCAGGGGAAAATTCTGGCGCATCACTCGCCGCTTTCACCGCCATTTCCGTCGCAAGTTTGGTTTGGCCGCTTTCAGTCAATCTGTCCGCTTCGGCAGAAAGCAATACCGCCCGACGCCGACGAGCCACCTCTTTATCAATATGTTTGCGGCGCTCGCCTTTTTCTAAAGTGGTTGACGCGGCATGCCATTGATAATCCGCCATTTGAGCTTGGAACAAAACATCAAACGCCCATCGCGCATTTTTATTATCGGCATAGGCCAATTGTGATTGTTCAATCGCACCCGATAAATCGCCTGTCGCCAAGAGGTTTCTAGCAAGACCGTGTTGCCCCGTAGACCTAGCTTTATCAGACTCTAACATTGCCGTGTAATGAGAAAGCGCTTCGGTGTTATCACCACACGCTTCAGCGGCTTGGGCACTCACGATGCGTCCTAAATCTTCTGAGCCAATAAGCTTGCGCGCTTTCTCAGCCTTTTTACGGGCTTTATTCGCGTCGCCATCTGCCCCTGCTAAAAGAGCATCTTCCATCGCGTCCAAAGCTTGATTGCGACGACGAAGACCTACGCCTGATTTAATCCGCGTCGGAATGTGCCAGAGCCACGAGAGAAATGACCAGATGAGAACGATACCGATAACTGTGGCCGTGCCCAAGAAAATCACGGCTTGCCAGCTTAGCTCTAATGTTTGACCCGCGAAAAATTTTGCGTCCGTGGACGAAGCCAAAGTCACAAAGGCATCGTCTCCGACATAGAGCATTAATCCCGCGAGGGCCGCGATAAAAATCAGAATGGCAATTACATATTTAGTCATAAAATACTTTCTATCTGCCTAGTTGACTTGGACTGAGTTGCGCCAGTCCTGAGCAATATTGCGCAAATCTTCGGGCAATTTATCAAAGTTCGTAATGGCGGTTTTCATATCGTTATTATCAATCGCGTTAGAGATTTGTTCGATCAAAATGACGGGGTCATCTGCTTCTTTGACTTTGACATGTTTGTTGAGCGTTCGGGCTAAGAAGCCTTGCTCCTCATTATCAGTTTTTACGGCCGCCAGAAGATTGTCCATTGGGAATGAGACCTCTTCGATCACTAAACCTTGAGCAACAATTTGGTCTGTGACGACTTCGTCGATTTTAAAGGATTGCGTTTGTAGCTCGTTTATCTCTGTTTTCAGCAATGCGAGTTCCGCTTTTACATCGGATAATTCGGTTTCTAATTCATCTGTATCAGGCCAGGTAAATCCGTCGGCTTGCGCGGATTGTAGCGCGGATAAAGTTTCAGGTGAAATATCTGGAAGCGTTGGCGCGGGTGTATTTTCCAAAGAGGACAAACGCGCTTCAAGCTCGGATAATTGATTGGACGTTTCAATATCCTTACTTCCATTGTCCATATTCTCTATGGTTTGCTGGCGGAGGGTTTGAACCGTTTTTTTCAGGCCCGCGACCTCTTTCTCATTCATGTCTTTTACGTGAGCAACAGCGCGTTCAATTTGCGTTTGCACAGCGGACAAATCGGGTTTTGGCGCAAAATATTGCGCGCCGAAAGCCCCGCCTACGGCCCCCAAAATCGCCGCTGCCACACCCCGGCCTCGCGCTTGCGCACCTTGCGCGACGCGGCGTCGGCCTTCAGTACGAAGGTGT
>CAYGSV010000264.1:0-3692 GCA_964352635.1 uncultured Algimonas sp. | reverse complement strand
GTTTGCGGATGACCCAAATGAGCTCGTCAAAAACTTAATGACTACAAATTTGGTGACCGTTGATGTTGGCGCGAGTGAAGAGGAGGCTAGGGCGCTTCTTCATAAAAACCGTATTGAACGCCTCTTAGTCGTTGATAGCGATTATAAATGTGTGGGGCTCATTACTGTTAAAGATATGGACAAGGCGCTGTCTCATCCGAATGCCTGTAAGGACGACAAAGGGCGCTTACGTGTTGCCGCGGCTTCGACTGTTGGGGATGCAGGTTATGACCGAGCGGTAGCTCTCATATCGGCGGGCGCAGATGCTGTTGTTATTGATACAGCACATGGTCATTCATCAAAAGTTATTGAGACAGTGAAACGTCTGAAAACAGATTATCCTGATGCACAAATCATTGCCGGCAATATCGCTACGGCTGGGGCGGCTAAAGCACTAATTGATGCTGGCGCAGACGCCATCAAAGTCGGTATTGGACCAGGTTCAATCTGCACCACACGTATTGTAGCAGGTGTCGGCGTGCCGCAATTAACGGCCATCATAGACGCCTGTTCCGTGGCGAATAAAGCAGGGGTTCCTGTTATCGCTGATGGCGGTATTAAATACTCAGGTGATATGGCGAAGGCTTTAGCCGCAGGGGCTGAATGCGCCATGGTCGGCTCATTACTTGCAGGCGCCGAAGAAACACCTGGCGAAGTGTTCTTGTATCAAGGTCGTTCCTATAAATCCTATCGCGGTATGGGGTCTGTCTCGGCTATGGCCCGGGGCTCTGCGGATCGTTATTTCCAAAAAGAGGTCAACGACTCCATGAAACTTGTACCCGAAGGCATTGAAGGACGCATTGCTTACAAGGGGCCTGTGGCGCCTATCCTACATCAACTATTGGGCGGCATTCGCGCAACGATGGGATATACAGGGTCAAAGACAATTTCTGACCTTCACAAGAACGCAGAATTTGTGAAAATCACAAATGCGGGCCTCCGCGAAAGCCATGTGCATGATGTGCATATTGCGCGCGAAGCCCCCAATTATTCGATGCCAAGCTAGAGATAATAATGGAAAACAACCCACTTTATTTGCCGCTATTGATACAAATAGCGCTCTCCGTCATTATCCTATTCTGGCTCGCTTATTCGCGCGTAAGCCGTATCGCAAAACAAGGCATGAAGGAGATTCGCAAGACAGGGTTTCCCGTTCATGTGAACAATGCGAGCGATAATTTCAAAAACCAATTCGAAGTGCCTGTCCTATTTTATGCTCTTTGTTTGTTTTTCATTGTTTCAGGCGGTGCAACGAAATTAGTCGTAATCGCGGCTTGGGTGTTTGTTGCGTTTCGTATCATTCATGCTCTTATTCAACTGACTAAAAATGTCATTTTCCCTTATCGCTTTTTGAGTTTTTTGATTAGCGCTTTGGCTCTCACAGCGATGCTTATAATGGCCTTCATTCAGGTTCTTAACTAATGCGGCTCGGCGGACGGATACAGGCGGCGGCAGAAGTCTTAGAAGACATCCTAGATCGCAAAACGCCTGCGACTATGGCTCTACGTGATTGGGGAAAGGCCCATCGTTTCGCAGGATCCAAAGACCGCTCTGCCATTGGCAATTATGTTCATGATGCACTGCGTTGTAAAAGCTCACTTGCCTTTCGTATGGATAGTGAAACGCCTCGTGCGTTGGCCTTGGCATCTGCAGTCTTTATGGGTGAGCAAACAGTTGAGACATTACAAGAGGCTTTTGATGGAGATGATCATGCCCCTGCAATGCTCACCGTTGATGAAGTGGAAAAGTTAGGCGGTTCTATCAAGCTCGACGGTGCCCCTGACTGGGTCCAATCCGATGTGCCAGAGTGGATATGGCCCATGTTCGAGACGAATTTCGACGATGAGGCCGTGACCGAAGGTAAGGCGCTTACGCAACGCCCGCCCTTAGATATTCGCGTTAATACCATCAAAGCGAAACGCGAAGATGTTGTATCTTCCATGTCTACGAAGGGTCTGAAAGTCACAGACATATCCCCAGTTGGACTCCGTGTGGATGCGCTTCTTGCTGATGGACGCTTGCCCAATGTGCAGGTCGAACCTGAATACCAAACAGGACAAATCGAAATCCAAGATGAGGGCTCGCAAATCGTGAGTCTTTTGATAGATGCAAAGCCAGGCGAAAAAGTTCTGGATTACTGCGCTGGTGGAGGGGGTAAATCACTCGCGCTCGCGGCAGATATGGAAAACAAAGGTCAGGTCTTTGGATTTGATATTGATAAACGTCGTTTGTCTCCGCTTTATCAACGTGCACAACGGGCAGGGGCGTCGATTATTGAAGTGCGGCAACCGCCTTCCGAGAGTCTCAAAGACCTTGTCGGTAAAATGGACCGTGTTTTAATCGATGCGCCCTGTACAGGAGTGGGAACTTGGCGACGGAAGCCTGATGCCAAATGGAGGTTATCAGAGGAAGCGCTCGAGCGCCGTAATAATGAGCAACGCTCCGTTTTGAACAGTGCCAAAGGCTTTGTTCGCCCAGATGGCGGCCTCTTATTCTATGTGACCTGTTCCATGTTGGCCGAGGAGAATGAAGCGCAGGTTTATGACTTCCTAGAGAAGAATGAAAATTTCACTTTGCTGTCTGCAGGTGAAGTCTGGGAAGAAAAATTTGGGGCCGAGGCACCTAAGCCTTGGTCTGCTGATGGCTGCACTTTGACACTCACACCGGCCGCGACGAATACAGACGGCTTCTTCTTTGCCGTTATGGAGAGACAAAAATGACGGATACGCATGACAAAATCACAGGTCAGCATGAACAATTGCTGATTGTTGATTTTGGGTCTCAGGTTACGAAATTGATTGCCCGTCGTGTCCGTGAAAGCGGTGTTTATAGCGAAGTTCATCCTTATAATCGCGTTGACGCAGCCTTGCTAAAGAAGTTCTCTCCTAAAGCCGTTATACTTTCGGGTGGCCCAAGTAGTGTTATTGGCACAGGAACGCCGCGGGCGGATGAAGCGATTTGGTCGCTTGGCGTACCTGTTTTAGGGATTTGTTACGGACAGCAAACGATGTGTGCCCAATTAGGCGGCTCTGTTGAAGCGTCTGATGAACAAGAGTTTGGTCGTGCAGACTTGGAAATCACAGGTGAAAGTCCACTCTTTAAAGGCCTCGCGCCAATTGGGCATAATGAACGTGTGTGGATGTCACATGGTGACCGCGTTAATAATATTCCACAAGGGTTTGATATTATTGGAAAATCACCGAATGCACCATTTGCGGCTATTGCTGATGAAGCCCGTAAATTCTACGGTGTTCAGTTCCATCCAGAGGTCATGCATACGCAAAACGGCGCTACAATACTCCGGAATTTCACGCATGACATTGCTGGGTTTAAAGGTGATTGGACAATGGCCGCCTTTAAAGGTGAGATGATTTCTGCCATTCAAGCCCAAGTCGGAGACGGCAAAGTCATCTGTGGCCTCTCAGGCGGGGTAGATAGCTCTGTCGCGGCCATTCTGATTCATGAAGCGATTGGTGATCAACTGACCTGCGTTTACGTCGATACGGGCATGATGCGTAAAGGTGAGAGCGAGCAAGTAACATCCTTGTTCCGGGATCACTATGACATCAATCTTATTCATGTTGATGCAGGGGATGAATTTCTCGGCTTGCTTGAGGGCGTCAGTGATCCTGAGAAAAAGCGCAAGATTATCG
>CAYGSV010000263.1:0-3692 GCA_964352635.1 uncultured Algimonas sp. | reverse complement strand
GGCTTGGCCTCGGTGAAGTTGTTCCCGTTATGGAAATGATGGGCCGCCGATTAATGGCGACGCCGTTCCTCACCCACACCCTCGCGACGCAAGCTATTTTAACGGGCGCGTCTGATGAGCAAAAATTACAAAGCCTCCCTGACATCCTAGAGGGGAAAGTCGCGACACTGGCGCTCTGCGAACCTGGCGGAGATTATGATTTAAATAATATCGCGATGACGGCAGACGCCAGCGAAACAGGCTATCACCTGACAGGCATCAAGACATTTGTCCTCCATTACGAGGTCGCGAATTGTGTAATCCTAAGCGCGAAACTGGACGGCGAAACGCGATTATTTTTAATTGAAACGGCGGGGCTTACAGGCGTGAATGTGCGCCGCGAAACCGTCATTGATGAAACAAAGCGGAGTTATGCGCTTGAGTTTGACGGCACAGAAATTCCCAAATCTTCGCTGATGCCCCGCGCGTCAACGCAATCGACACTCAAACATATTCACCTCTCTGCGACATTGCTTTATACGGCGGAAATGGTCGGCGGCACCAAAGCCTGTTTGGATTACACGGTTGAATATCTGAAAACACGGAAACAATTCGGACGCCTCATCGGCAGTTACCAAGCCCTTAAACATCCTATCGTCGATGCCTTTGTCGATTATGAAAAAGCCCGCTCACTCCTCTATTCCGCCGCCAGCCATTGTGATGACCCGAACAGCGGAGAAACCGCCATTCGCATGGCAAAGGTGAAGACGGACACAACCTTCGCCTACACCGCCGACCGCGCCATCCAATTCCACGGCGGCTTTGGCTTCACCTATGATTGCGACGCCCAATTATACAGACGCCGCGCCATATTTGATGCGGCGCAGTTCGGTGGGGCGCGGTATCATAAGGGGGGATTGGCGGGGGCGTTGTTTTCAAACGCCTTATAAAAGATAGTTTAGCTTACCAAAAAGCTCTTATCCACAAAAATAGCCTTATTAAACTCATATTGGAGTTGACATATTCCGGTAGGGCAAGATGCTTGCGTATAAGTTGTGAAGAGCAAGTATGAAGCTTACTAAATTCCAAATTTCGAACTACAAAAGCATCAAAGATTCTGGTTGGTGTTTTACAACAAATGATGTCACTGTCTTAGCTGGCAAAAATGAATCTGGTAAAACTGCAGCATTAGAAGCGCTTCGCGACTTTGATAAATCCATAAATACCTTTCCTGAAGCGGTGTTTCCTTTGGAGGAGGTATCAAACCATAACCCTACCGTATCAATTTTATTTTCTTTAGATGCCGAGGAGCAAAACTCTATCTTAGAAAATGCTTCTGAAGGCATGCGTAGCCATTTGGAAAAGGTTTCATTGGAAGCAATACTTATTGAAAAGAGAGTGAGGTCTCCAGGAGAAGATGCAGAGTACAATTGCCCTCAAATTGGGAAAATATTAGAGCCTTGGCACTCAAACGAAATGCAATCTCATCGAGAGGAATATGAAGAAGTCTTAAAAGGGCTTTCTGAAAAAGGCTTGTCAACGGACCTTAGGCCTTTTTCGAAAGCTAAGTCTGCTTCAAAACTATGGCAATTCTCTGATGAGATTTATACCATTTCCAAAGATAGACGTTTAGCTATTCAAAAACAGGCCAAAGAAAGAAATGGAGAGACACCTGAGGGTAGTGAAGCAACACCTGTAATCTACACAGATAAAGAAAAAAGCTACTTGGATTTCTACGGGTCAATAATGCAGATTGCGTTGAATATGGATGAGTCAAAAAATGCTGAAGAAGTATTTGTTGATAAAATTGTTTTACTAACCCCAAATTTTGTTTTTTTCTCAAGTTTTGAAGATACTTTACCATTCGAAATACCTATCGAAAAAGCAGTAAAAAATAGTGCAATTCAAGATTTTTTTAGGGCTGCAAAAATTGATTTAGATAAAATTTTAGCTAGAACTGACCGACAGCGACGTGACAATGCTATGAAAACTAAATCTATTGCGATAACAGGCGATTTTCAAACTTTTTGGCAGCAAGATAAGATCACGTTGAAGCCTCATATTGACGGTGAAAATTTAATATTTGAGTTTGAAGAAGAAGGAAAAGTGGAGACCTTTAGTTTCGATCAACGAAGTAAAGGTTTTCAATGGTTTTTAACCTTCTATCTCAAGCTTATGGTCGAAGGGTCTAAGTCGGGACATGATATCCTTTTGATAGATGAGCCAGGACTTTATTTGCACGCTAAAGCACAAAAGGATGTGCTTAAGCTATTTGAGCGGTTATCCAAAGAGGGTAGGCATGTAATTATTTCGACTCATTCCCCTTACTTAATTGATGTTGATCACCTCAACAGGGTCAAAATTGTCGCTAAAAGTAAAAGTAAGGGTACAAAAATTCAAAATAAGGTTCATGCTAACGCTACACAAGATACACTAACGCCTATTATAACTGCTATAGGCCTAAATATTGGAGCAACTTTACAGTCTAACTTCAAAAACAATATTATCACCGAAGGTATATCAGATTACTATTATCTTTTGGCCGCCGCTGAGTTAATCCCCTGTGAAAAGGATAATATTGCTGTCATTCCTGCAACAGGAGCTCCTGCGACCCCAATTATTGCTTCAATTTTAATTGGTTGGGGTTTGAACGTGTCGGTGTTACTTGACAATGATGCAGCAGGAAAGGCTGCAAAGTCTAAACTAAAAAAATTAGATTTGGTTGACCAGAAAATAATTATTCCGGAGCAGGAGGGAGAAAAAATTGAAGATAATTTTACTCACTATGATTTTCAAAACTTTGTTGCTGTATTAGCAGAACCAGACGATTCAAAGACAAATCAACAAATAATAAATGAACGAAATTTGGATAAAGTTTTACTCGCTAAGAACTTTTATGAAAGAGTTGTGTCCAAAGAAATTGACCGATCAAACTTTAGTGAGGGTACAATAAATAAACTGACAGCTTTATGGGACTCTCTAAAAGCTAGTTTTATTTAATTGCAAAATATGGAACTTTTCTTACGGTTTAAGACTTTCCATTATGATTGAAAGTTCACATTATAGCTTTCAATAGTGGAAATGGAAATATCTCATTACGTTACTTTTTTTTTGACATCTTGTAACGTTTACTATGTAGCTAAAGTAAACAATCCACGTTTTGGGCTTTGAAATAAGTAATCTTACCAAATACTTACCAGAAAATAACTCAATTTAATCCCCACCCCGAACTCTACTGCTAATCTAGCCTAGTTGCGGTTGGTGAGGTTTTGCTTTGCTGGCCGCAATATTTGAAACGCGGGAAATCAATTCTCAATTGATTTCGTTTTCCGCGGTTCAAATATTGTTCCCCTCACAGGGCAGGTCATGTGCACGTTGGCTGACTGGTGAGGGGATGATGTTGTCGCTTAGACTTGCGAGGGTAACGCTTTGCAAGGAGAGCGGCCTGATGCGCGCCATATCTTAGGAATAAGGTTTGGCCATCAGTGGAGAAAGCATCACCGTGTAATCATTTGATTGCGAAAACTCATTCTAACCACCCTTTATCGGGTTTCCATTCCCGCAAAATAAATGATTACACGGACAGCCCAACTCTCCAACCCAACAGAAACAAAGATAAAAAGAAAGAGACAATGCCACGGAAGAGAAAAGTCAATCGCAAGCGTTTTAACCAACAAAAGAAAATATATCATGCGCTTCGATTAGAAGAGAAG
>CAYGSV010000262.1:0-3697 GCA_964352635.1 uncultured Algimonas sp. | reverse complement strand
CTGTCATACCCCAAGGGAGGTCTAACGCCTCGACTGTTGCGACACGGCTTTCATAGCTGGGTTGTTGGGGTTTGAGCGGGTTTTGTGGGCTGACGAGCCACCAGATTTGGTCGAGCCCGAGTGCGCGTAATCCCGCTTTGGCAACATGAAGATGGCCCGAATGGGCGGGGTTAAATGACCCGCCAAACAGTCCAATTTTCATGTTGTCATACATAGCTATTTAGGCCGCGTTTGGCCCGTCCCACGGACTTGATATTTATAGGTTGTTAGATGCTCTGCCCCGACAGGGCCACGCGCATGAAGGCGTCCTGTGGCAATGCCGATTTCTGCACCAAAGCCAAACTCGCCGCCATCAGCATATTGTGTTGAGGCGTTATGAATGACAATCGCGCTATCCACGTCGTTTAGGAAACGCGCGGCAGCATCTGTGTTTTCAGTTATAATCGCATCTGTATGACCACTGCTAAATTGCTCAATATGGGCAAGGGCCGCCTCAATATCATAGACAACAGCGATGTTAAGAATGGGCGCGAGGTATTCTGTGGCGAAGTCGCTGTCTGTGGCTTCTGCCATATCAGAGACGATGGCCCGCGCCGCTTCATTACCTTTTAACTCGCAGCCTTGCTCTCTCAATCGTTCCGCTAGTTTGGGCAGAAGAGATTTTGCAAGTGCGGCGTCAATCAAAACAGTTTCCGTCGAGCCACATACGCCCGTACGACGTAGCTTAGCATTTTCAACGATGTTGATGGACATTTCTTCATCGGCATTCGCGTGAATATAGCTGTGGCAGAGGCCTTCAAGGTGTGCGAGGACGGGGACGCGTGCATCGCGTTGGACTCGCGCAATCAGGCCTTTTCCACCGCGTGGAATAATAAGGTCAACGCAGCCTTTCAGCCCGCCTAGTAATTCTCCAACAGCTTCACGGTCTGTTGTCGGCACAAGCATAATGGCATCAGACGGGAGCCCTGCGCTTTCCAAGCCTTTAATCAAGGCCGCATGGATAGCTTGATTGGAATTCAGGCTTTCTGATCCACCACGTAAAATACAGGCATTGCCTGATTTCAGGCACAATCCGCCTGCATCGGCGGTCACATTGGGGCGGCTTTCATAAATCATCCCAATCACGCCAATCGGCACGCGCACTTTTGCAAAGTTTAAACCGTTTGGCTGCGTCCACTTTTTTTCAATTTGCCCGACAGGTTCAGGCAGGGCGGCAATGTCTTCCAAGCCCTTTGCAATGCCCGCAATACGTTCTGGGTTGAGGGCGAGGCGGTCTAACATCGCGTCTGTGATGCCTTTGCGTTTTGCGGCGGCCATGTCTTTGAGGTTGGCGGCTTGGATATCGCCTTCGGCCAAGCGGATTTCTGCGGCCATGGCTTTGAGCGCGGCTACTTTGGTGGCGGGCTCAGCAAGGCGCAATTCAGACGCGGCGGTTTTTGCTCGCGCTCCGAGGTCAATCATCATCTCTGCTATGGATGTCATGGTCTATTCGCTCTTTGATGTTTGCATGACTAAATTATCGCGATGTATCAAGGCTGCACCATTCGTATAGCCTAATATACCTTCGATTTTGTCGCTATGGAGGCCGATAATGCGGTCTGCATTCTTGCGGCCATAACTCATGAGGCCCCGCGCAATCTCTTGTCCGTCAGGTGTGTAAACGCCCACGGCATCGCCTTTTTCAAACGCACCGTCGAGCGCCGTCACACCCGCGGCTAGGAGGCTTTTGCCGTCCTTAAGAGCGGTGACGGCGCCTTTATCTAGGTGAACTTTGCCTTTGGGTTTAAGCGAGCCTGAAATCCACAGCGCGCGTGCTTTACGTGGGTTTGTGGTTGCTAAAAATCGTGTGTGACGTTCGCCTTTTTCAAGACGCGAAAGAGGGCTATCGGACTGACCATCCATGATAATCATTTCGCAACCCGCTTGCGTTGCGATTTGAGCGGCGGCTAATTTGGTGGCCATGCCGCCCGAACCAACAGCCGCTTCTGAATTCGCGTCTCCGCCCATCGCCATGATGTCAGGCGTGAGGGTGTCTATAATGGGGAAGTGTGTCGCCGATGGCTCTTTGCGAGGATCGGCTGAATAAAGCCCGTCTATGTCGGAGAGTAATAAGAGACCATCCGCCCCGACCATTTGGGCCGTTCTGGCGGCCAAGCGGTCATTATCGCCATACCGAATTTCGTCAGTGGCAACCGTGTCATTCTCATTGATGATAGGGATAGTGCCTAAGGACAAAAGTGTTTCTAGCGTGGATCGCGCGTTGAGCCATTTTCGGCGGCTTTCTGTGTCGTTCAATGTCAAAAGCGCTTGGGCCGATATCAGCGATTCTTCGCTTAAAGCCTTGTCATAGGCTTGGGTCAAAAGAGATTGCCCCGCCGCAGCGCAGGCTTGTTTTTCGGCCAACGAAAGGTTGCTATCAATAAGCCCCAATCTTGCCCGCCCCAAAGCAATGGCGCCTGACGACACAATGAGTGTTTCCAAACCTTTGGCGTGCCGGTTAGCGATTTCGGCGCAAATTTTATTGAGCCAAATTTGGCGAAGGGCGTATGTGTCGTCCTCAATCAGAATCGCAGAGCCGATTTTAATAACTAGGCGCTTATATTGCCCGAGCAGGATTTTCGTTTCGGTCGTCATCGAGGTTTAAGGCGACCAGCCTTTTTGCTCTTCTATTTCGCCCGCCTCTACGGCTTTGGCGATACGTTTGGCTTCACGCGCGGCTTCTTCTTTTTGGCGGCGTTTTTGAACGTGTTGATAAACGGCAGACAAGACAGGCTTGAGGCCTTGATTAGTCACACTCGATATAATGAGCGGCGCATGTCCGCATTCGGCTTCGACAGAGGCTTTGACTTCTTCTAAGCGTTCTGGCGTTAAGATGTCAGCCTTTGATAGAACAAGGATTTCAGGTTTATTTTCTATACCGCCGTCATAGTCTTCGAGCTCTTTGCGGATTGTCCGGTAATCCTGGGCAGGGTCTTCGGTCGACGCATCAACCAAATGCAGCACCGCCGCACAACGCTCAACATGGCCCAAGAAACGATGGCCTAAGCCCGCACCTTCTGATGCGCCTTCGATAAGACCCGGGAGGTCAGCGAGTACAAAACGCTCAGCAGGACCGAGGTCAACAACGCCGAGGTGAGGGTGCAGAGTTGTAAAAGGATAATCCGCTGTTTTGGGTGTCGCGGCCGTGACAGTAGATAAGAAAGTTGACTTACCGGCATTTGGCAAACCCACAAGCCCTGCATCAGCGATTAATTTCAGACGCAACCAGACCCAGCGTTCTTCGCCGTCTTCACCCGGATTGGCTTTACGAGGCGCTTGGTTTGTTGCTGATTTAAAACGCGCATTGCCCCACCCGCCATTGCCGCCTTTGGCGAGCAAAACACGTTGTTCGGCTTCGGTCAAATCGACGAGGGTTTCATCCGTATCAGCATCAATCACTTGTGTGCCAACGGGCACTCTTAACACGACATCTTCGCCAGCAGCCCCTGCACGGTCGCGGCCCATGCCGTGTATGCCTGTGCCTGCTTTGAAGTGTTGCTTGTAACGGTAATCAATCAATGTGTTGAGGTCACGCGAGGCTTCGACCCAGACGTCACCGCCAGAGCCACCGTCACCGCCATTCGGGCCGCCAAAGGCGATATATTTCTCTCGTCTGAAAGAAATACAGCCTCCCCCGCCATTACCGGATTTCACAAAA
>CAYGSV010000261.1:0-3704 GCA_964352635.1 uncultured Algimonas sp. | reverse complement strand
CGACACACCTTATGCGCGCGCCAAAGAGTTGATGGACCGCCTCCGTGCGGAATGTCCGTGGGACCGCGAACAGACGTTCGAGAGCATTGCAAAATATACGATCGAAGAAGCCTATGAAGTCGTCGATGCCATAGAGCAAAACGATATGGTCTCGCTCAAAGACGAGCTCGGCGACCTCCTCCTCCAAGTCCTGTTTCATTCCAAAATGGCCGAAGAAACAGGCGCGTTTAATATGGATGATGTAACGGACGGCATTGTCGAAAAAATGGTGCGTCGCCATCCCCATGTCTTTGATGTTCAAAATGGGGGCGATAAAGACATCGAGAATGTCCCCGACAATTGGGAAAAACTGAAAGAAACCGAACGCAAAGCCAAAGGCGTGAGCAGTCGTTTAGACGGCGTTGCCCTCGGCCTCCCAGCCTTGATGCGCGCCGAAAAGCTCCAAAAACGTGCCGCGAAGGTCGGCTTTGATTGGCCTAATGTCGATCAAGTTTGGAATAAATTGGATGAAGAAACGCTTGAGTTAAAACAAGCGATTACATCTGGTGATGAAAGCGGCATAGAAGACGAGCTCGGCGATATGTTCTTCACCCTGGTGAACCTAAGCCGCAAGTTAAATGTCGACCCCGAAGTCGCCCTTAGGAAAGCCAACGCCAAATTCACCAAACGATTTAAAGACGTCGAGGTTCAGGCGGGTGAAGATATGACTGGGTATAGTTTGGAAGAGTTAGAAGCTTTTTGGGTAGCGGCGAAGACTTCCCGTTAATTTTTCATTAAAAACGGCAAAATAATTGCATAAAAAAACGGCTCTAAAAGAGCCCCATCCGATTTAACTAAAGCTACTAAAGTATTATACACCGTTCTCAACACCGATGCGGATGATTATTGATTTGATGTAAACACACATGTTATTCTCCAATATATACATAACGTTATAGTACCCTATAAAAAGTTAACGTCAATATAATCTTCAATTATGACATTACCACGATCATGAAAGCAATAATCATGCCAACATGACTAAGCTATAGAAATTATTGTGTTTTTATACAAAAAATTATAATGAACTCACTTCTTTTTCGATAACTTTCTTAACAAGCAATATACGTTCAATTGCTAATTTTGAACGTTTTAGGGTTGTGAAGAATCGTAATGCCATTTCATATACTCAAATACTTCACCTGGTTTCTTGTTATGAACGTCATCAAGAGAATGTATTTTACCAAAGGGGACAGAATAAATTTTCTTGGCCCCTCCCCTAGTTCCTTCATACTGAACATCAAGCTTGCCGTTTTCTATAGAGTTGCGAATCGTGACACGCACAGTTTCATTAAAACGTTCTGGGTTAAGCCCCATGCATTCATCATGCCTAACCCACGTCCAATATGTTGATTGAACTTTCTTAGGCGTATCTGAACTCACAGAGAAAAGACCATTATAATAATCGGTTTGCGAACTAATAGGTATGGCCTCAGAAAGTAATTCGTCTTTATCATCTACCATAATGGACGTAACGAAACCAATTTGGGATGGTTTATCATTACCACAATCATTAAAATCATTAGATGAACGATACCCAATACTCATTTCATCGCTTGCGTTTTCGTCCCCAAACAAATTTCTTAGTATAGTTGTAGAAACAACCCTTACTTTGTAAGATTGTATTTTAGAGTCGTGTTCAACTACCGTGATTTCTCTTTCAGATAAAGCAACAACAAACCCTAACTTTCTTACCTCTGTTCCGACATAATCCAAAGCTGTTGATACAGAACCAGCAGGCAGATTTGGTGCAGAAAACAACATCCCTACGCGAGCTTGAAACTCTTCATCATGAGGTAACTTCAGAGTTGCCGCTGCAACAGCAAAACCCATAAAAGTAAAGAATATAACACTCACTGACCATGAAGAATAAAATTGATCCGAAACAAAGCTTACGCCAAGGAATTTCAAAGCGGAAAAATAAGAAGTTAAAAGAAAGGTAAGGCTCCATACCGCAGCAATCAAAACCATTCTATTATCAAGAGGCAATTTATATCTTGCTATTCGAAAATATGGGGGTTGCTCAACTGCCCAATTGCGAATTTTCCGTAGTAAACTAAAAACAATTAAAGCAATGAGAACCGATAAAACCAAACAGACCAATGAATGCAAGGATGCAAAATCAGTTGTAGTATTACTTGTGAAAGATAAAATTGTAAAAACAATAAAAACAAGACACGAAACAAAAACTGCAGGCAAAGCAGTGACTTTAGCCCCATCTTTTGGACTGTAGGCGCAATAAGTGAGCATTGTAGAAGTTATTGCGGTAAGAGCTACATTGGAAAAAAGTATGAAATGGTAACTAACAATTTCTTTTGATAACCAGCCGTGCGAACTGATATCATCATTCAGAACAGTAATTATTAATAAAACTAAATCGTAAGCACTCACAAAATTATCCCCACCAATAAATATGTATTATTTATACTCAACCTATAATGATTTTCAATAAGAATACTATTTCTTGGTTTAATTATACCCTGCCCCTCAGACCCGAACCAATTTCGCGTATCTCGCGCGAAACTTTCCGCTATCGCTCTCTGACAATCTCACCATCATATCGACATTGCCTGAGCGGCGCATGTCTTCTTCTATCACATGGCCGTGGGAATGGAGCCATGCGCGGGCGGAGAAGTTTGCGGGGTCTATGGTAACGGATAGCAGGTGATCATTCACACTGAGCGCGGTTTCTATGCCGACGAGGAGTTCCGATAGCCCTTCCCCGCTTAAACAACTGACCAAAAACGCATTCATCATATCGTCAAAGTCGAGCGTGGCGGCGGCGCGTTCATTGAGAGCTTCGCGTTCATGCCCGATAACGAGGTCGCCTTTATTCCAGACTTCTATGATAGATTGGCCATGTTCTGGCCCTGCTTCGATTTGGTCGAGGACTTGAAGCACTTCTTCTTTGCGGCGTTCCGTCAGCGGGTCCGCAATATCACGCACGTGCAGAATCAAATCGGCGTCTTTGGTTTCTTCTAACGTCGCGCGGAAGGCCGTGATGAGGTCTGTCGGCAAGTCAGAGATAAAGCCAACTGTATCAGATAAGACAGCCGTTTGCCCGCTCGGCAGAGGCAAGACACGGTGCGTTGTGTCCAGCGTGGCAAAGAGCATATCTTTCGCCATCACACCCCCTGCTGTCAGCGCATTGAACAGGGTCGATTTCCCCGCATTGGTATAGCCAACAAGCGCAACGACGCGTTCAGGTGCGCGTTCACGTTTCTTACGTTGTAAGCCGCGTGTCCGCCGCACATTATCGAGGTCACGGCGGAGTTTGGTGATTTTATCATTGAGGATACGACGGTCACTCTCAATCTGAGTTTCCCCTGGCCCCGCCAAGAAGCCACCGCCGCCACGTTGACGCTCCAAGTGGGTCCATGTCCGCACGAGGCGCGAGCGTTCATAACCGAGGCGCGCGAGTTCAACCTGCAAGCGGCCTTCTTTCGTCGCAGCGCGGAGACCGAAAATTTCAAGGATGAGTCCTGTGCGGTCAATGACTTTGCATTTCCACATTTTCTCTAGATTACGCTGCTGCACTGGCGAGAGCGCCGCATTGACAATCACCAAGGTGGCTTCATGACCTGTAATGGCCGTTTTTATATCGTCTATCTGGCCCGAGCCAAAGAAGTTCCCAACTTTTAGATCACGAATCGGTACAATACGGG
>CAYGSV010000260.1:0-3705 GCA_964352635.1 uncultured Algimonas sp. | reverse complement strand
AATCATCAGAAGTTCGAGTTTATTGGCGGCAATTCCGTTCGTGGACATTACGCGTCTCCATTTTCAGGGTTGGGGTTTTCAGAGTTAGAGTTGTATTTAAGCTTTGCGGCGTCTTTGGCTTTTTGACCGGCTTCAATCAGTTCATCTGTGATCAGAAGTTTGGCTTCGGATATCCAATCAAAGGGGATAGAGGCTGTGCTGTCTGTCTCGCCGTCGAGATTGATGTCAATGTCATTGCCTTCGACACCTGCCAGAACGCCGCGAAAGCGTTTGCGGCCTTCGACCATGCGGTCAAGCTCAAGCTTTACGAGATAACCTTCGTAAGTTGTGAAGTCTTTTATGTCGGTTAAAGGGCGGTCAAGGCCAGGGGAACTGACTTCTAAGATATAGGCATCAGAAATGGGGTCTTCCACTTCCATAATGGCGGATAATTCGCGTGACAGGGCTTCGCAGTTTTCAACCGCCATCAAGCCGTCACTGATACGCTCCGCCATAATTTGTACGGTTTTGCGTTTACCTGCCATAACGCGAACGCGCACGATGCGAAGACCAAGGTCTTCCGCGATAGGGTCGGCGAGGACTAAAACGCGCTCATCTGTATTTGTCTTTGTCTTCATTTATGGGTCTTCATAAATTTTGCATGAGCCAACTGTTTTCAGACATAAAAAAAACGGCCCCGCGGGGCCGCCTGTTCTGCATCCTGTGCAGTTGGCGTCTTTTTCTTAAGCGCTATGTAGGGGAAGGGGGAGGGTTTGGCAAGAGGAGATGTGTGTCATCATTAATAGGGGCGTTATCGACGAAAGGGTTTTGTTTCTAACCAAAACCTTACAATTACGACATGTGTCGTTTATGGCCTTGTTTATTACGACAAATGTCGGTTAACGTTATAACATCATTTAAAAGGAGACGATGATGAATATTAAACCCCTCAAAATTGCCGCGACGTCACTTGTTATTATGGCCTTTGCCGCGGGAACGGCTGTTGCTGGTGACAAAGCGGGCTGCAAAGTTAAAAAGACCACGATGAAAACAGAGGCAGGCGTGACAATAACAACGCCAACCGAAGTCCTATCCGTTACAGAGACAGGCGTTCAGAAAACGAAAAAGATGAAAAAAGCTTACAGTTTCGATGAAGCGCTAGAGATATGTCAGAAAAAAGCAGCCGATGATCTGCAGGCCTGTATTGATTATAAAACAGGGAAGTCGACGCCCAAAAGTTAAGCCCCGAAATCAACGATAAACGGATATTATGTGCCAATAATGTCCCGAATAATCCCTTCGAACAACTTGCCGACACTTCCCCCAAATTTCGAAGTGTCGGTTTTTTAATGAGGGCTTATTGCCCGATAGAAAACGAGCGCAGGGGATATCCCAAACGCTCGTGAAATAGGTTAAATGCAATAGGGGCGTTTAAAGAAACTTCTTAGCCATCCCTGCAAGGCCGCCGATACCGCCAACAGAATCGAGGAGCGAACCGCCGCTGCTTGCTTTATCAATCATTTGCGGAAGGGCGTCTTGTAACCCACTTAAAAGAGACCCTTCGTCTGTACCTAGTTTTGTCGCTGCTTCAGAGATTTGACCCGCGCCAAGAACGTCTTTGAGTTGGTCAATGGAAATTGATTTATTGGCACCGTCACCCAGCCATGAAGCCGCAATGTCACCAAGCCCTTTTGATTGAAGGTCGCTCACGACACCGCCAAGGTCAGCCTTATTGCCACTCCCGAGTAGGCTATTCATCACACCTTCAATCGCAGCATTATCGCCACCAATTTTCTGGGCCAACATACCTTTTGCCATATTCATAATATCCATGGGTCACTCCTATTTGGATTTCGTTCTAAGATAGAAAGACTATGTAATACAGTGAAGCTGAACGGACGCTGTAAAAGCCTTAGGTTTTGACAAACCTAAAGTAATGACATTCACGACCTTCGCGTTTGGCCTTGGCTTCGTAACGCGTATTGCACCAATCATGAGGTGGGGTACGCCAATCATTTATGTCGTTTGCGGGCCAGTCAAATCCACCATGTTTATGCACGCGTGTTATCGTCCAATCGACATAGTGGATAATGTCGCTTGCAAAGCGAAACTCACATCCAGGTTTTAAAACGCGATAAATATCATCAAGGAAGGCTTCATTGATAAGGCGGCGTTTGTGATGGCGCGACTTGCGCCAAGGGTCTGGAAACAGAACAAAGACACGATCTAGGCTATTGTCTGGTAAAGCGGCTAACACATCTCTGACATCGCCGTGATGGAGGCTGATATTAGAAAGCTTTGCGTGAACGGCGCCCTGAACAGCTTTCACGACACCATTCAAGAAAGGTTCGGCACCAAGGATGTGGATGTCGGGATTATTTTTGGCTTGATGTAAGAGATGCTCAGCGCCGCCAAATCCGATTTCAAGCCAAAGCGGTTTTCTGGTTGAGGAATGCCCATTTTCTACATTCCAAGAGAGACGCGTAAAATGCTCGTCCATCAAGGCCGATTGTGTAGGGCTCAGTTTTCGTCCCTTTGCGCGACCAAAAGTTCGAAAGCGGTCTTTATCGCGGTAATATATTTTATCAGAAGGTTCAGATTTCATGGCCGCCCTTTAGCGGCCTGAAAAACTTATTTCTACTGCCTTATGCGACAATGCGCCTAATCTTCAGTATCGTCTTGCTTGGCCATTGCGCGAGCGAGCTCTAATAATTGGCGGCGAACCGCTTTTGATTTAATTTGGCTGACGGCCTTGGCAAGTGCGACGCCATCCGTGCTATTAATAAATTCATAGACAATTGGCATTTGGTCATCTTCGGAAAATTGACCTTTGGCGTAATTCTCAGACAATCCGTCAAAGAAAAAATTTATCGGAACATCCAAGACCTGCGATATTTTCCACAAGCGGCTTGCGCCCACCCGATTTGAACCGCGTTCATATTTTTGAACTTGTTGAAACGTTACGCCTAATTGATCGCCAAGCTTTTCTTGGCTCATCTTTAAAACTTGTCGGCGCAATCTTACGCGAGTGCCCACATGCACATCCACCGGATTGGCGGCGCGCGGCGCGTGTTTTGGATCTTTCACAGTGTCATCCCTTGTTTGTTCGGTGCCAGTGGTGCCCCCACCGTTAACGGATCGAACGTTGTCAAATAATAGCGGCTTTCTGACGAGCGCGCCCTAATGCCGCACACAATAGACTAATTGCTAAATTTATCAAGAAGAGGAATAAAATGATTTGCTTGGAATTAACATCACGTTTCATTTCAAGCGGCCTTGGAAGAGCAGAATCAATATGAGAGACTTGGGTTTTATCAGCCGCAATTAAGATACGCCCATAGGGATCGATAATGGCTGTTTCACCATTTGAGGCGGCGCGAATAAGGGGGAGGCCTTCTTCAATCGCGCGGTAGCGAGCGATATTAGCGTGTTGAGCGGGGCCCCAACTTTTCCCAAACCACGCATCATTTGATTGATTTAAAATAAACTCTGCTTTTGCTTCTGGTTCGCCTTTGGGGGTGAAGCCAGGAAAGACAACTTCGTAACAAATTTGCGGGCTGCCGATGGGTAATCCAGGAAATGTCGCAAGCGTTTTTTGTTTGGCGGGGGAAATTGACAACAGAGATGTGGAAATAACAGGTACGTTTTTCATCTCCATGAATTTACCAAAAGGAATGAACTCTCCAAAAGGCACATTTCGGGATTTATCTTTATAAGATGCTACAG
>CAYGSV010000259.1:0-3725 GCA_964352635.1 uncultured Algimonas sp. | reverse complement strand
CTTTGAAGCCGTACGTTATGATGGTCTCACAGAGTTTGCGGATCGTGCTATAGCCGACCCGATTGAGGATTTTGCAGACGCAACGGTTAATGCTGCCTCTGATTTGACAGAAGGTGTTGAGACGGCTCTTGGCAATCCTCCTGTGTCAACGGTGGTCAAGTTTCCCCTTGAAGGCGTGACGGCTGTTTTTTCAGCCGGAAAATCAGCGATTGAATCAGGCATAGGGCAGTCGACACAGATTAACCCTTTGGCGGGTCAAGGTGAACCCAATATCGAAACAGATCCCTATCAAACGGACGGGACGCGCTCTTTGCCCGCATTAAATAATGCGTCGCCCACATTAAAAAATACATCAAAGACTGATTCCCCCCAGAATTGATTGCTTGACTGCCTAGACAAGTCAGAAGTGTTGTCTTAACCCTTTCTTAAAGGTGCTTTCGGGGGGAAGGCGCAAGGGTTTGGTTTCGATGGAGAAACCGATGATGAAACGCAAGGATGATATGTCTGAAACGACATCAGAGACAGGTCACGCGGAAATCGCGGATGAGCCGAGCATGGAAGATATCCTTGCCTCTATCCGCAAAATCATTGCTGATGATGACCAAACAATGGATTTGTCGGAGCCACAGGCTTTGGAAACGCCCTCAGCCTTTGGGGAAGATATAACAACATCGGTTCCCAGTTTAACACCCGCATCTTTGATTGAGGAAACAGTTTCACCTGAGCCTTCGGCCTTTGATGAAAACAGTGTTTTCAACAATCTGAATGTAGGTGATTTAACAGAGAGCGAAGCTTCTATCGAAACGCCGGATCTGTCTGGCGATGTTATGGATTTAGACATTGCGGCGCTGCTTGGGGAAGCTGACAATCAGGTTCAGAATGAAACACCTTTAATGAATGAGGCAACGCAATTTTCCGAGGAAGATGAGGCCTTATTTGAGGCTATAGATTTAGAAATTCCAGATGTTCCAGAAGCTGCAGAAGTTCAGGAAAATCAATCTGTTGAAGCTGTTTCTTCTTTAGTTAATGACGATGTAATTGATGACTCAATCTTTGACCTAACCGAGGCAATTGAGACGCCTTCTGAGGCCTCTATTGTTAGCGACGAAACCGTTGCATCCGATGATGATGATAGCTTGTTTGACGAGCTAGAAGGGCTCTTAGCCGATGTGCCTGAAGAGCCTGTTGTGGCCGAAAATATAGTCATAGAGACTGTATCAGGGGACACTCTCGAAGCGCCCGAAAATGATAGTGACAACATTCTAGAATCAACTCTGATGACGGAAGATTTGACGACGAATAATGTTGTTATTTCTGAAACTATCGACGACACATTTCTCCAAGAGGACGAGTCAATCGACAGTCTCTTGAGTGAATTCACAGATGGTCTCGTTATCGAAAATGAAGACACCCTTACTCATGCGGAAACGCTAAGCGTTAAGACAGATGAGACGCCCGCTTTCAGCACAGATGGAAATGATTTGCCGCTCGTAAAGTCACTTATGGAAGATTTGACGGAACCTGAAACCGACCTAGATCCAGAGATTGAAATAGCCGAATCACAAGAAGATGTCGCTTTGGCACTCTCTGGTACGGATGCGCTAGAGATTGACACTCAAGAGGACGGCGATATCCTCGACGACATTCTAAACATGTCACTAGATAGCGAGCTAGAGTCTCACGAAGATGATTTGGCAATTCCAGAACCTGAAATGACGGTAGAACCAACGGCCGAAACTGTAGCTGTGGATGAAGTTGAAAATATTGTTGAGAATGAAACGTCTTCACTGATGGATATTGCGGCAGCAGCCGAACAAGAGGCTGAAGCCCTTGAAGGCGGAGCTTCGCTAGCAGGAGAACCTGCAATTATAGAAGGCCCAGCAGAAGAAGCTGAGTCCGATTTAGGGTTAGAGACCGGCCTGACGGCAGGTGTTCTGGGAGCTGCGGCGATTGTTGCGGCAAAGGCGGCTGAAAATAAACGACAGGACGAGGCGGAAATCGTTGAGCCTGAGACAAGCATTGAAACTCACCAGAGTATTGAAACACAAGAGGAGACGGCAGATATGCCAAGAGCCATTAAATCAGAAACTATTCTTGATGACGTAACGGAAACTGCAACTGCGGATGTCTTTGCTTCACTTAATCAAGTTGTCGAAGAAAAAGCGATTAAAGCTGAACGCGGTGACCGTATTGGTGATCTTGTTATGGAAGCACTTCGCCCAATGTTAAAAGAATGGCTCGATGCCAATTTGAAAGGTATCGTAGAGCGCGCTGTGGCCAAAGAAGTGAAGCGTATTTCGACAGGGAAATAATATTTACCCCCGACGCGTGTCGGGTGCAAAAACAATAGACCCTGTGCTTGTTAAAAGTGCAGGGTTTTCTTTTGTGCTTTTATAGGCGATACCCCGCTCAAATATGGCTTTAAGCTAGGAATTAGAGACCGAGAATGTTGGATAACAAATTTGATCCAAAAGAAGCCGAAGAACGGCTTTATAAGATGTGGGAAGAGGCAGGGCATTTTAAACCTCGCGCCGCCAAACCAACGGATACGAAAGACGATAATTTCTGCATCGTTATTCCGCCGCCCAATGTGACGGGCAGCCTGCATATGGGTCACGCCTTGAACAACACGATTATGGATGCGTTGACGCGCTATAACCGCATGAAAGGCAAAGCCGTCTTATGGCAACCCGGTATGGACCATGCGGGTATCGCGACGCAAATGGTGGTGGAGCGCAAATTGGCAGGTGAGGGCAAAGCCCGCAAAGATATGAGCCGTGAGGAATTCCTCGAACATGTCTGGGCGTGGAAAGAGGAAAGCGGCGGTAATATCTTTAATCAGCTTCGTCGTTTGGGCTCTTCTTGTGATTGGTCTCGCGAGAAGTTTACCCTAGGTGACCCCAACGATCCCGATGATAATATGGCCGAAGCCGTCACCAAGTCTTTCGTCTATATGTACGAAGCAGGGCTTATTTACCGTGATAAGCGCTTGGTTAATTGGGACCCGCATTTCCAAACCGCGATTTCAGACCTTGAAGTCGAAAATATCGAAAAAGACGGTCATTTTTGGCACTTTAAATATCCGCTAGAAGGCGGCGAGACCTATACCTATGTCGAGAAGGATGAAGATGGGAATGTCGTTCTCGAAGAAGAGCGCGATTACATTTCTATCGCGACGACGCGACCTGAAACCATGCTCGGCGATGGGGCTGTGGCTGTTCACCCTGATGACGAACGCTATGCGCCGATTGTGGGCAAGATGGTACGCCTTCCACTCGCAGATCGCCTTATTCCAATTATCACGGATGAATATCCCGATATGGATTTCGGCTCTGGCGCGGTGAAGATTACGGGTGCGCATGACTTTAATGATTACGAAGTCGCCAATCGCAATGGCATTCCGATGTACTCCCTCATGGATGAACGCGGGGCGATGTGCGCGTCTGAAATCATGCCTGAAAAATATGTGGGTATGGACAGGTTCAAAGCCCGCAAAGCTGTGGTGGCTGACATCGACGCCGAAGGTTTGCTCATTAAGGTCGAAGATAAGAAAATCATGCAGCCCTATGGTGATCGCTCTGGCGTCGTGATTGAGCCGATGTTGACGGATCAATGGTTTGTCGCGGCGGATAAGCTCGCAGAAGAAGCGATGGCCAAGGTCAATGATGGCTCGACTAAGTTCATTCCTGAAAATTGGAAGAAAACCTATGACCATTGGATGAAAG
>CAYGSV010000258.1:0-3742 GCA_964352635.1 uncultured Algimonas sp. | reverse complement strand
GTACAGACTTTGAGCTTATCCGCGTCAGGGTGTTTTTCTGCGGTCAGGACTTTGGCGATAGAAAAGGCTTTGAGTTTTTCGGCAGGATTTTCGACGTCTTCGACTTCGAGACCGGCGAGCGTCATCGCTTCGACAACCTCATCAATCGTCGCCTCTGTGTCCAAATGCTTTTTCAGCCATGAGAGTGTGAATTTCATTTTACTGCTCCAACCGCGCGGCGGCGGCTTGGTCTATATAATTTTGAAAATAATCAACGGGGGCATCGTCTATGCCGCAATTATCGACAGGTTTAGGCGTCATGCGGTCGAGATATTTGACGGCCCAACAATCGTCAAAGACCGAGCAATAACAGACTTCGAGGTCAAGCCCGTCAAGCGGTGTGCCGTAGTCCCCACGCAAATAGGCGCCAAGTTCTGATCCTGCTGCACCCATACGGTAACGTCGAGGTTCAATGCTTTGACCTGCGCGCAAGTAACCTGCGGCAGAGGCTGTTACAGGGAAGCCTGCATTGCTCCGCATACGACGGTTCATGATGGCGTCGTCAAAGGCTTGAATGTCTTCAATCGCTTCGCCATTTTGCAAAGGTGTCACACGTTGAATATTGGCCAAACCCGCGCCGACATTATTTAATCGCACAACGAAAATAGCATTGCTGCGGTCGCCAATATTTTCATAGCCCATATCAATATCGATAATGGGGAGGACGCGCGCTTTCTGTGTCTCTTGGTTCATTTTAAAAGAAGCCCGAGACGTCACAATCCCAACAAAGGAAATAAGCAAGGCGCACAGACCTGTTATCAAGCCAATATCAATCCGCTTGAGAATAGAGCGATGAGGCTCTTTGGACAGGTCAATGCCGCGTGTAGGTTCAGGATCGGTCACGATAGACCCGTCGCCAAATTGGCCTGTAACAGCGGATCAAAACCGTAATGGCCTAGCCAACGCGTGTCGGCGACGAACATGTCGCGGAGGTCTGGCATGCCGTATTTGAGCATAGCGAGGCGGTCGACGCCCATGCCAAAGGCAAAGCCTTGATACTCATCTGGGTCGAGACCACAGGCGCGAAGCACATTTGGGTGCACCATACCGCAGCCGAGGATTTCCATCCATTTTTCGCCTTGGCCAATTTTGATCGCCGCACCGTCACGTTCATAACGGACATCCATTTCAGCGGACGGTTCGGTGAACGGAAAATGATGGGGGCGGAATTGCACATCGACATCCGTTTCGAAAAACGCGCTGACAAAATCCATCAACACACCCTTGAGGTGGCCCATGTGAATATCTTTATCAATGACGAGCCCTTCGACCTGATGGAACATCGGCGTGTGGGTTTGGTCACTGTCACAGCGATAGGTCCGGCCCGGCGCAATGATGCGGATAGGCGGTTTCTGATTTATCATCGTGCGAATTTGGACGGGTGACGTATGCGTCCGAAGGACTTTCTTCTCTTCGTCTCCGACGGCAGACATAAAGAACGTGTCGTGCATATCGCGCGCGGGATGTCCGGGCGGGAAGTTGAGCGCTGTGAAATTGTGAAAGTCATCTTCAATATCTGGACCTTCGGCCACTGAAAACCCCATATCGGAAAAGATAACAGCCATTTCTTCCATGACTTGTGGCACAGGGTGAAGCGTGCCTTGGTGGCGTTTGAGCGGCAAAGACATATCCATCGTCTCAGAGGCAAGAGCGGCATCCAAAGCGGCATTTTCAAGTGTGGCTTTCTTGGCTTCAACCAAAGCGTTGAGATCATTTTTCAAGCCGTTCAGAGCCGGGCCCATGACCTTTTTCTCTTCGACGCTCATCTTACCGAGTTCTCGCATCATTAGGCTGACTTCGCCTTTTTTGCCCAAAGCCGCGACACGAATATCATCAAGCGATGATAAGTCAGCCGCGCCTTCAATCTGCGCAGAGATTTTGGATTTCAAACTATCAATATCGGCCATGAGGGGCGGGTCTTTCGCGTCAAACAATCGCGGTAAAAATACCGCAAGAATAAGCGCGGGTTTTGGCGTTTTATCGCCAATGCGTCAACCTTCATAGCCTGTTTACGAAAAATAGGGGTTAGGCGCGTTTCTTGGCTTTTGGCCCATCAAATGTTGTACGGCCGTTTGGTTTTTTGACGTCAGGGTCTTCGATAATCTCAATCTCTTCGACGACCTCTTCACGTTTTTGGTAAAGCCCTTCTCCCTCGCCAAATGAATCAAAGCCGAAATTGATCTCGTTGAGGTTTTCGTCACTACCAAGTAACAAGAAACCATAAGGTAAAACCAAGGAGGCGAGGCCGCGCAAAACACGTATTTGTGCCGGTGCTGAATAATGCGGCAAAGCCCCACGGAATAAGACGCCGTGGAATTTCGGCAATGTGCCAAGGCTCGAGAGCAAATGCACGTCTTCAAATCGGACATGTTCCTTAAGGGAATCTTTGACAATCCAATCTGTACTATTGGGTTCAGGGGATGGTTCAAAGAAATCTAGAAGGTGTTGCGCAGAGAGCCCGCGCTGCACTTCAAAATGGGTGTAGCGCCCTGCGCGTGCGCGGTCCAAGGCTGTTGAGGGGTAATCCACGCCAACAATTTCTAACCGCATATCGGGGTAGTCAGCCTTTGTTCGTTCAAAAGCCATTGCCATCGCGTAAGCGTCTTGTCCTGCCGCGCAGCCGAAAGATAATAGGCGAATATGACCGCCGCCTCTGACGGCATATAATTCCGGAAAAACTTCTTGTGTTAAACGGTCAAAACTTTTGGGGTCTTTGTGAAAATGCGTATCACGTTCCAATAACGCAGAGACGACTTGTACGGCAAGTTTGGTTTCACCTGTACTAAATAATTGGCTTACAAGAGCATCAAGTGACTCAAAGCCTTCACGACGCGCGAGAGCCGCCAAACGTGTTTCTACTAAAAAGGCGTGGTCAGAGCCAAGGTTTACACCAGCAAGCTCTAAGGTCAGCCGTTTCAGCGCTTCATAATAAGATGCGTTGAGAGAAAGCACGCGGGACATGATTAGAGCAGTCCAGCCAATTGAAACTTGGACTCAATAATATCTGAATCAAAGGGCTTCATAATATATTCGTCTGCCCCGTTCTTTAGGGCTTCGGTAATGCGCTCAACGCTTCGTTCTGCGGTGCAGAATACGACGACGGGTTTGTCACCACCTTTTTCTTGGCGTAGGGCTTTTAAAAACCCAAAGCCGTCCATGACAGGCATGTTCCAATCCAATAAAATGGCATCGGGCATCGTAAGGCGGCAGGACTCAAGGGCATCTTCACCATTTGGTGCGTCTGTCACGTCAAACCCCATATCTTTGATAATGCGAGCGGCAACCCGTCTAATCATGCGTGAGTCATCGACGATGAGGCATGTCTTTTGACGACTCATGAGGTCGCTCGTTTTTTCGAAACAGAGGGGTCAAAAGCCAAAAGATTTGTTTCTGGCAAGGCGAGGTCATCGGAGAGCATTTGATCGCTCACTAAAAGTGCATCAAGCCTGGCTCCAATGCCTTCTTCGACTGGCATTTTTGGAGCCTTCAAAAGCGGTGCGCCTTCTGTCAAAGACAAATGCAATCTGAGTTTTTCTGTATCCGCGTCATAGTTGTGTAACACGCAGTCTTTGTCAGGGGCTGATTGCAACAAGGCATCAGGCAAAGCTGGTGCAGAAACAGAAAGGATAACGGCAGCGGGGGTTGCGCTCATATCAATATGAGCCAAAGCTCCTTTTTCACTATTGGCCGCAACGTGGTTCAC
>CAYGSV010000257.1:0-3771 GCA_964352635.1 uncultured Algimonas sp. | reverse complement strand
CTATAATACCCTGTTGTCTTGAGGCTTCCTTCCCCCAATGGAAGTTCATAATCTAGACCGAGGCGCGCATTCCACTCATCCTCAGCAGATGTAAAGCGCGTTTGAATATCATCACCGCGGTCCGTGAGGGCGCGCCGCAAAGACACTTCTTCATTATTACGATTAAACTGATTATATTCAGCATTTAATGTGCCTGTATGACCTTCTTTTGGCTTCCACGTCAGATCAAGAATGGCGCCCGGGAATTCATTGTAAAACCTTGCGCTCTCATCTCTTATCTCAAAGATTTCTCCGTCTGGGTCGGTTAAAGTTTCGGGGCCAAACAATCCATTGCGCTGAGACTCTGTTCTCACTTCGGCCGCGTAGGCAAGATTACCTTTTTCACCCGATACGGTGACATGAAAGTGGCCCAGATTTGCCGCTTGTCGCGCACGCCATTCTGGTGCCCATGACCATGTCCCTGCGACACCTTTGTTTTCAGTGATAATATTAGCAACTTGGCCTGAAAGCCCAGGAATATCGAGGCTTGCGCCATCTACGATCTCGATTTTTGTGACATTTGTCGCGCTAATACGACTTAGCTGGCTGCCTATATCCGCTTTGCCTGTAACCCGCTCTCCATTGACAAGAACATTGGCCCCACCTTGGCCTAACCCACGTTTATTATCACTGCCACTAAGTTGAAAACCAGGGACTTGAAATATCATATCCAAGGCTGTGCGAGGCGCATATTGGTCAAAAAATTTCGCCTCGAAAACGGTTCCTTCAGCGCCTTCTGTCTGCGTCGGGGTCTGCGCCAGCTCTTGGGCAATGGATGACGTCCCACTTGAAATTAGGCAGAGTCCGACTGTTGTCGCCAAAAGCGACTTTTTAAAATATCTCATAATGTGTCTCTTATTTTTAGGTCGGACTAGCGACCGATTAAATCCCGTGGGTTAACGGCTCGGCCGTTTTCTCTAATTTCAAAGTGAAGATGTGGGCCTGTCGATACCCCTGAATTTCCTGACAGAGCGATGACTTGACCTCGGCGAAGCTGTTGACCAGGCTTAACTTTGAACTTGTACAGGTGGGCATAAAGACTTTCGCGACCATCCTTATGTTTGATCTCGACGGTACGCCCATATTTATCGTCTTCGTATACTGCGCTCACAACACCTTCGGCGACAGAGTAAACAGGCGTGCCTTTACTAGACGGAATATCAATCCCTTTATGACTCTGTGGCCATTGCCTGTTTTTGAGCCCGAACTCCGCACTGACTTTATAGGAGTCTGAAGGCCAAACATATGTCAAACGTGCATCCGTTTTATCAGAAATAGGTTTAGCACTCACGTCCTTATAAGTGTTGGTGTTGGTGTTGGTGTTGGTGTTGGTGTTGGTGTTGGGATTAAACTTAACCTTCGTGTTTGCCTCGTCCTTGGAACTCCATTCACCATAGGTGACTTTGGTGGTATGTCTTTGCCCGTCATAATCGGTCAAAACTGTAATATTTTTTGGCTTAATGGTGATTTCGACATTATTATCGTAAATACCGTTCTCCTCGAGCATTTTGCAATATTTGGCGCCGAGTTTCTTAGGAAGGGCCTTACCATTGAGGCTCATCGTATTATTCGGGTGTGATAAGAAGACAGTTTCATTCGTTGATTTGACTAGCCCGTCTTTCAGAAGACTACTCATCACCTCTTTGCGAAAACCCTCATGATCGGCAAGGCGGTTCTTTTTTGCCTTGTCAGATTTTTGTTTGGTATCGACTGTCTGATAGCGCTTTTGTTCTATTGCCTTTTCAGCTTTTGCTTCGACATAGGCTTCGTAGCGGGCTTCAAGAGTGTCGCGACGCGCATCCAGCTTGCCATCAAAATTCTCAGACATGGCTTCGGCACGCTCTTCGATAAGTTCCAACTTATCTTCATCAACTCCGCCTGTCTTGCTGTAAGCCCAAAGTGCCTTCTCGAATGACTGAAGCTCCGCATGAAACTTCTTCGAGAGCCCCTCATCTTTTTTGAGATAATGTTTAAACGTCGTCTTATCGATACTTGTTTTTGGAAGCTCTGCTAATTTTGGCGGCACAGGGGGCTCAGGCGCTCGCGGTGATTGCGCCTTAACAATCGTTTCAGGGAGTTCCGGCTCAGAGATTTTGGCCTTCACAGCGACAGGCGGCTTCGGCTCAGGTGGATGTGCATCCGCTTTGGTCACAGCGCCCATATAAGCGGCACCAATCAAGAGCGCCGTTACGGCTGAAAGAATGGCATGATCTGGACGACGGTTAGCCTCGCTATAGCCCGTTAAACGCTTCAATCGGTCCAAGATAGGCATATCACGCTTAACAGCCGCCATTGCCATATTGGGGGCCAGATTAGGAGACAAGCTAAAGGATAAGGCCGCCAAGCCTTTGACAAGTGATGTCGGGCTTGGACTACGTTCGCAAGCGAAGTCATCACACGCTTGCTCCCGATCAATATCAATACGTTTTGAAATATAGTGAATGGCAGGATGATAGAAGAAGACTGTACGAATAGCGGTCTGCACAAGATTGATAGCATAATCATAGCGGCGAATATGGCCTATCTCGTGGAGTAATATGGCCTCGACTTGATCACTCGGTAGGCGGGATAAAAACCCAACAGGGACTAAGACGACAGGTTTTAAGAACCCAAGCGTCATAGGGCCTTCGACATATTCAGAGATGTAAAACTCAACATGGCCGCGTAAATTGGACCGACGCAGTAACTGCTTGAACGTCTCAGACCAGACTTCGCAGGGTTCAATCAATCCTGTTTTACGCAGTCGGTTCGTCAGGGCATAGGCCGTTGCATATCTTAGGCCCATAATTATGAAGCCTAGACACCAAAACATAGCCAGAAGTGGCGTATAGAGCGAGAAGTTAGGCATCGCCATTTTTGCAGCCACGAGGCTTTGCTCAATGGAGCCCTCAAAGACAGGTTGCGCGAGAATTCCAACGGCTTCTGTACTTCCCTGAGCAACACTCAATTCAGGTATTTTAAGATAAATCGTAAGCGTCAACAAAAAGGCACCAAACGTGGCGAGCAAGACACCCATCTGCGCGATATAGCGAAAGGATGGCGATTTATTCTTGAGAATATATCTGAGGCCCACCACGACGAGGAAAGCGATACCGCCTTGCCATATACTGTGAAGCAAAGCCCAACCCAAACTATCAAGCCAGTGATTTATTGTTACGCTCATAGGGTGTCCCTTCCCTTAAAAATAATAGCCGCTATTTGCGGTCTAGTTTTTCTATAAAGTCACGAATGGCTTCAATCTCTTGATTAGACGCCTTTTGATTGCCTAAGGCGTGCATCACGAGGTCCGATACAGAATTACCAAAAGCATTTTCGACAAATCGATCGAATAGCTGTGACTTTGTTTCTGTTTCAGAAACAACAGCGGAGTAGAGGTGAGATTTCCCCTCACCAGGCTCTCGGGTAATCATACCTTTATCGAAAAGCCGCTGCATTTGCTTGGCGGTCGTCGTGTAACCAACATCTTTTTCAATGCTTAGAATTTCATGAACCGTTTTAACGCTGCAAGGTTGACGGTCCCAAAGAATATTTAAAATGGCGGTTTCAGCGGCAGAAGGCTTTATACTATGTTTCATAGAATTTTGTATAAACGACATTTGTCGTAACGCAAGATAAAAACGACAACTGTCGTAAACATGACGGTTAGTTAATTTAAGTAATATCGAGAGGCCGCACACCTAACCCTAGGTGGTGATTTAAAAAAACTCACTAAAATCAATATATCTACTTGAC
>CAYGSV010000256.1:0-3849 GCA_964352635.1 uncultured Algimonas sp. | reverse complement strand
CCTTTGAATATATCTCCTTTTCAAATAGGTAAAATTTACGACTGGCTATGATGAACTCAGCATTGACGTTAAAATCCATAAGATGGACATGCCCACATAGGACACTCTCCTTGTCTCTGTTTTTACTAAACAAGGTGTCTACAAAGCTAGGGGCACATTATCTTTTATAAAAAACAATAGCTTAGGCTTCGCAATTGCGGAAAGAGTTTTCATGAAACGACTTGTCAATCTGCTGCTTCAGTCGCGTGGTTCAATTACTTTTGGTTTAAAGACATCAAAGCGTTTTCAGCTTCAGCAAAATATGTTGGGTGAATTTCAATCGCATGTTCCAACAAGGTTTCTGCCAAAACAATTTCATTTTGTCGCATGGCTATATGAGCTGCATTTAGCAAAAGCGAGTGAGTTTGTTCGATAGACATGTCTTTCAGGGCAGAAACATATTGTCCATCCAAAAGAAGCGTAAGACGGCGATTATTATCGAACCTTGTTTGATATGGCGCTAGCTCTTTAGCTTTCTCGAAGTAAGTTAGGGCTGTTTTATAATTTCCATCCTTAAACAGCAAAACACCTAAGTTGTTTTCATAAACACCAGGGTTTTGACCCAAAGCCTTAGCTTTAGAATAGGATAATTTTGCCGCCTTAGAATCTCCAGCGGTAGAGTAAGTCTCTCCTAGTAAATTAAAAAGTCTTGAGCTTTGATAATTCAGAGTCACACCTTCAAGGTACACAAGACGTCTTTCCGATGGAAGGCGAATAGCCTCAGCCAGATAATTAGCGGTTACCATATCTTTTGATTTCAAATTCGTATTTGCAGTAACTTTCAAAGCTAGGTCTGCACGCTTCATAGCGAATTGACAATTGACTAGGCCTAAAACAGCCTCCTCAAGGTTTGGATCAAACTTTGACACTAAGCTGTATAGTGGAATTGCTTCTTTACAATTGCCTGATTGCTTTAAGCTGCGAGCCTTTATGAGGGTTTGTAGTATCCCTAAATTGTCAGTGGAGTTCTCAACGATAGGACGAATGTCCCACCCCTCACCGAATGCTGTCTCATTCGCATGAGACCCTTCCATAAGGAAAAAGCAGGCAAGGAAAGTACTAGATATCAGACGCCACAACCTCATACTAACCTAATGACTCCATGAGGCGAATTGCGGCAGGCACTAATAACAAAACCATTATGGTTGGGAAAATAAACAATATTAGTGGGACTGTCAGTTTTGCTGACAAAGCCATAGCTTTCTCTTCGGCTTTCAACATACGTTTAGCGCGCATATCTTCTGAAAAAGTTCTCAAAGCCTTACCAACTGAACTCCCCATATCTTCAGCTTGTTTAATCATAACAGAGAGGGCCTTGGCTTCTTCTAAATCTATACGATCAGAAAAATTTATCATGGCTTCATGACGCAACCGGCCTGCTCGTAATTCTAGGTTCATTATTTCCAAATTTATTTTCAGCGCTGGATAACGACCGCCAAGCTCTTGGCTAACCCGAATAAGCGCTGCGTCTAATCCAAGCCCTGCTTCAATACAGGCAACCAGTAGGTCCATCATATCAGGGAAGCCTTTTCGGCATTGGTCTGTGCGTTTAGATTTTTTCCAGCGAATAAAATAGCTCGGCGCAAAGAGCCCCATTAACGCTAATGTAGATGATGTTAGAACAGCGCCTTGCAAGCCAATTTTACTATATAAATAACCCCAACTGATTAGCACCAAGAATTGCGGTAATAGCAAGCAGATAACTCTAATGGCAGTATAGTTTTTGACCGCATTCGGATTGTAAAATCCCGCTTGAGATAGCTTAAACCGCAATCGAGTAATTTCCTCTGCACTCGGAAGCGTTAGATGACTTCCTAATTGAGTGAGTAAATTCTGCTTTGATTGTGGCCCGTTTAAACTCGCAATATCAAGATTATGTCCTCCGGCAAGGCGACGTTCAATACGTCGATCGCGCTGCAGTATTTTATAGAGATAGGAGGCAATTAAAGCCAACGAACAGAATAGGAATCCGCACGCTAAGACAATTGAAGATATATTAGAGGAAGCCATTAAGTCCATTTTATGCTCCCTAAATCTTGAAATTGATCATTTTGCGCATGACCAAATTCCCTATCCCCATCCAGATAACGACGCCCCACAAAGCATATGTCAGAATGGGGTTATCCTGCACATCACCGTAAAAATTTGGAGCAAATTTATTAACGCCTATAAACATCAAGAGTGGAGCCGCATTTAAAATTAGTGAGGACATACGCCCTTCTGCTGACGCGGCTTTGATTTTAAGGCGCATTCTTTGTCGGTCTCGGATAGTCTTGGCGTTTGACGCTAAAAGCTCAGCCAAATTACCCCCAGTCTTCTCTTGCAGTCTAATCATAGCGGAAAACAACTCGAAGTCCTCATGGCCCACGCGATCGGCCAGCCTTTGTACTGCTGATGAAATCGTGGAACCGAAGGCGACTTCGTCACTTGCAATGCCAAATTCTGACCCGATCGGATCAGGCATTTCACGGGCCACCAAAGACATAGCAACGGGCACAGGATGCCCTGCCCCCAAAGATCGAATGATGACATCCAAAGATTCTGGTAATTGCTGAACGGCCTTGTTTCGACGTCTTTTAACAAGGAACTTAAGAGCAAATATAGGGGCTACAATGCCAATCAAAGCCCCGAGCGCCGTCAAGACAAGCGTCTCTTTCGTGAACCACACAAGTATAGAAAGTATAACACTTGCTAAAATCATTATGACATAAATACCGTAGGGACCAACACGTAGACCTGATTGGAGAACTAACTGCCCTATCCACATCGACACGACTTGAATCGTATTGTCTTCCCTTAGACCGCGTGAGCGCTTTAACTTTGACAGAACAGCGACTTGGCTTTCACCTTTGTTCATTTCTCGAAGACGGCTATTTGCCAATTTCACTGAAACAGCAGCTTGACGCCCCATGCCGATAAGCGTTTGCAGAGCCAAGAATCCTGCACAAAAAAACAGGCCATATATCAAAATTTTTGGTGAGAGCGTCATTTAACCGATGCGCTCTTTAATCGGCTTCCCAGAAACAGGGCCAACAGGTAATACACGGGGTTCAAATAATCCCTCAGGCACTTGAATATTACGGCACACGATTTCCTCGATACATTTTGGACGGATACCCGTAGAACGAAACTCACCAATCACTTCGTGTTTAGGACCTGTCCCAGTCCGTGTGTAATTAAAGATTTCTTGCATCTGAATGATGCTGCCTTCCATTCCCGTAACCTCCGCAATCGATGTGATTTTTCGCTGTCCGTCTGACAGCCTTTGGGCTTGTACAATAAGACCGATGGCAGACGCAATTTGCCCAGCAACGGCCTCGGGCGATATTTTCATATCCCCCATCGCCACCATTTGCTCTAATCGACTAATAGCATCACGCGGCGTATTGGCGTGCAAAGTGGCCATAGAGCCTTCATGTCCCGTATTCATGGCCTGTAACATGTCAAAGGCTTCTTCACCCCGGACTTCGCCCAGAATAACGCGATCTGGTCTCATGCGGAGAGCATTTTTAACCAAGCCGCGTTGTCTGATTTCACCTTTTCCTTCTATATTGGGTGGGCGTGTTTCCATGCGGGCAACATGGGGTTGCTGTAGCTGTAACTCCGCAGCATCCTCAATCGTAATGAGACGCTCTTTATGAGAAATAGACTGACTTAAAGCATTAAGGAGTGTCGTCTTACCCGATCCCGTCCCTCCTGAAATCAAAATGGTAACGCGGGCTTTACAAGCCGCCCAAAGAAATTGTGCTACATCATCAGGAATCGCTCCAAATTCAACAAGCTTATCCAATGTCAAAGGCTTCTTTGAAA
>CAYGSV010000255.1:0-3862 GCA_964352635.1 uncultured Algimonas sp. | reverse complement strand
GCGCCGAAGATTTTAAGAGGCCGCAACGCCTTTTATGCGGGCCTCATGCCCGGATTTTGGTTTTAAAGTAGACAGAGCGCATGACGCCTTACGTCTTATTCGATGATCAAAAAACGGGTCTCACGCGTTATTTTTCAATGCCTGAAAAAATCATCACAGCGAAAACCCTTGATGAATTAGATGACGCGTTTGAGGCGATAGAGGCGTGCCAAAAATCAGGAAAATATCTCGCAGGATATTTGGCCTATGAATTAGGTTTCGCCTTAGAGCCTGCTCTCAATCATTTCCTCAAAGACTTTGATAGCCCACTATTAGAGCTGGGTGTCTTTTCATCGCCCCCCAACCACGCACCTGCGGAGATGCTATATAGCGCGGACCAACCTTCATTGGATTTGCATCCCACATGGACAGAGGAAGAGTATCTATCGCGTTTTGAAACCGTTCAAGACTATTTGAAAGCAGGAGATGTTTATCAAATCAACCTCACCTTTCCACTGACAGCAAAAACCGATTGGCCCACCCATAAATTATACGCCGCCTTTAGACGCGCACAACCCGGGCGTTATGGGGGCATCATAAACTTGAGCGATGACGCTATCATAAGTTTTTCGCCTGAGCTTTTCTTTGAAAAATCAGGACAGGATATACGGATGCGGCCCATGAAAGGCACACGCCCTCGACTCTTAGATAAAACGTCCGACACCGCCCTTATGGAAGAGTTGCGCGAAGAGCCTAAATCTCAAGCTGAAAATTTAATGATTGTCGATTTATTGCGGAATGATCTTTCTCGTTTGTGCGAGGCAGGTTCCGTCAACGTACCAGAACTTTTCACATTAGAGACCTATCCAACGCTTCATCAAATGACATCCCAAGTCGAAGGGCGATTGAAAAACGACCTCTCATGGCGGGAGGTATTTACGGGTCTATTTCCTTGCGGCTCTATTACGGGCGCACCAAAAATTCGCGCAATGGAAATCATTCATGAGTTGGAAGGCCAACATCGCGGTACCTATTGTGGGGCGATGGGTTATATCGAACCGAATGGAAACGCTTGTTTCAATGTTGCCATTCGAACTATTCAATTATCAGATGGCGAACTCCGTTATGATGTGGGTAGTGGTGTCGTCTTGGACAGTGACGATGCCGATGAATATCGTGAATGTCTTTTAAAAGCTGACATTCTTAAGCCCTCTAAGACGGGCCTGTTTGAGACCATGCGATGGGAAGCTGACACCGGCTTTATTCGATATGAAGAACACTGCGCACGTTTATTGGCATCAGCCAAACGCCAAGTCATTGATTTAACGTCATCTGATTTAACGTCTTTTTTGAAGACGAAGTCACGTTCATTTCCTAAAACCCCGTTGCGGGTGAGACTGTCTCTAAATTTAAACGGCGAATTAGATTTAATATGGAAAGAATTTGAAAATACAGACTCGGTTTTCAAATTAGCCCTCTCTCGCTACCCGTTAAAATCAGATTACCAATTCACAGAGCAAAAAGTCGAAGCCCGCAATTTTTATGATGGGGAGCGCGCGCGACTTAAAACACTTCATGATATCGATGAAGTTTTGTTTTTAGATGAGGAAGGCTATCTTTGCGAAGGTAGCTTCACGTCGCTTTTCATTAAAGAAGGTGATACGCTTTATACACCTGCCCTTCCCGGGCTTTTGCCGGGGGTCCTCCGAGCCTCTTTGATTGCGTCAGGAGAAGTACTTGAAAGTCACATTTCTCTCTCGCGATTACTGGCTGCAGACGAAATATTTGTTGGCAATTCTCTGCGGGGATTAATGCCCTGTAAACTCATTTCCAAAGAACGGTTATAACGGTGCTTGACCGCCCCCCTTACCCGCTTAAAGTGTATTATAGAGAGGGGTTTTAATGGATTGTCTCCAACATGCCTTCCATATCAATGGAAAAGGGAAAGCAACAGCTTTGCCAACAGAAAACCTACCGTCCTTACCGAAAAAAGGGGATGGGTATCTCTGGCTTCATTTTGACAGAAAAAACCAAGACACCCGACAAGTGTTGATTGATGATAAAATGGTTGATGATGTTGCGACCAACACGCTGCTTTCCGAAGACAGCCGCCCGCGGACGATCATTCGCGGCGAAGATGTCCTGATTAACCTGCGCGGTGTGAACCTCAACCCAGGTGCAGTTGAAGAAGATATGATTCCTATCCGGTTTTTTGTTCAGAAAAACCGGATTATATCCGTCTGTGGCCGCCCCCTGAAAGCCATAGAGACTGCACTTGAGCGGCTCCGGACACAAACCGTTTCCGTAAGCCCAGGTGGTTTCATGGCGGGCTTTGCCCTGCTCCTATCAGAACGTATGGCACCCACAATTACCGATCTAAATGAGCAAGTCGATACATTAGAAGAAGATCTTGAAACGGTGAAATCCGAAACAGCGCGATCTCAACTGTCTGATCTTCGCCGAAAAGCCATTTTGCTGCGGCGCTATATTGCTCCGCAAAAAGATGCCCTCACAACCTTATCCTCTCAATCCTTTGATTGGCTCTCTGCGGATGACAAATTGCGTTTGCGTGACGCAGCAGATCAATCTGCGCGCATTACCGAGGATTTGGACGCCATTCGCGAACGCTGCGCTATCGTAAAAGATCAACTCACTGATATACGGGCTGAACAAATGAATAGAAATATGATGATTTTGTCAGTTGTCGCCGCAATCTTTCTCCCCCTTGGTCTTATTTCAGGCATGATGGGCATTAATGTCGGCGGGATGCCTTGGGTCGAAAGTGATATGGGTTTTTGGTACGTCACAGGCATAGTACTGGCCATTGGTGTTATGCAATTGATTGTTTTTAAACTTTTAAAATGGCTCTGACATGCGCATTTTGAAGGTTTCATTGATTGCGCTTCTTGCCCTGTTTCAATTATCTGCGACAGCCTACGCGCAAGATACCGAGATAGAAACAGTTTCAGAAAGTGAAGCAGTTTCAGACATCAGAGCGATTGACCCCGATAATTTTGATGCCGCTTTCAGACAATTAAAAGCCCAAGACCAATTACAATTCGAACTCGCAGAAGCACCCCCACCCCCTAAAATGGATTGGTTGGAGCGCTTGTTAGAGCCGTTCTTTGCCCTAATCCGAGCACTGGCCCCTTTGTTTAAGGTTCTCTTTTGGGTCTTCGTTATTGGCGGCGTTGCTTTAATTTTATATATTCTCGGACGCGCCCTTTGGAATTTCAGAACCGCACGATTGGGTCGAGAAAAGGAGGCCGAAGAGGATGCCTATCTCTACCGCCCGTCTGAAGCCCAAGCGCGTATCTTACTGAAAGCTGTCGATGCACTAGCAGCAGAAGGACGCTACGCCGAAGCCGTTCATCAACTGCTTTTCCGTTCGGTGCAAGATATTGGTATTGCACGCCCGAATATGATTAGGCGCTCTTATACGTCTCGTGAAATTGCGACGTTAAAAGAGCTTACGACGCAAACACGAGAGGCTTTCTCTTTGATTGCCGCAGAGGTAGAGAAGTCACATTTTGGTGGTCGCTCTTTGGATGAAGCCGCCTTTTTAAAGTGTCGTAAAGCTTATGCTCAATTCGCCGTGCCTGCACATAATGAAGACACTTCTCAAATAGACGGGGTGACGGCATGACGTCTGCAACCTCGGAAAAGAGCCAAACGTCTCAAACCCTAATCAGCACAGGGTTTATTATCGGCCTTATCTTAATAGGAATATTCTCATTCAGCGCCCTTATCGGATTATCGGGATATGCGGATGACATTCGCGATAAAAATAATGGACAAGCACACGCTCTCTCAAATTCCGCGATTGGGTATGGCGGATTAAAATCATTCCTCGAAGAGCTTGGCTTTTATGTCACCTTAGACC
>CAYGSV010000254.1:0-3866 GCA_964352635.1 uncultured Algimonas sp. | reverse complement strand
GAAAAAGCCTGGGGGGAATTAGAGGGAAGTGTTGAGGCGCGCTATGGCGTTATCACGGATGCTCTCTCGAAAGATGCTGCTAAGAGCCCAGCGAAGAAGGCCTTTACGGATCATTTGAAGGCTCAATATGGCTCGATAGAAAAACTAAATACTGCGTGGGAAACTGACATTGCTGATTGGGCAGATTTTGAAGACGGCGTGACATTTGAAACCTATAGCGATCAGCACGCCGAAGACCTTTCCAAAATGCTTGAAATGTTGGGTGAGCAATATTTTGCGGTGGTCACAGATGTTTTAAAAGAATACCTTCCAGATCATCTTTATATGGGCGCGCGCATGGCGAATTGGGGTATGCCGCCAGAGATTATCAAAGCCTCAGTAAAATATTCTGATGTTTTGAGTTTCAACATATATGAAGATGGCGTTCAGCCCAAACATTGGGCCTTTCTAGAGGAAGTTGACCTTCCGACCGTGATTGGTGAGTTTCACATCGGTACGACTAAATCTTCTGGACTTTACAGCCCGGGTATTGTCAGCGCTTATGACGAAGCTGATCGGGTTGAAGCATATAAAACCTATATGCAAAGCGTTGTCGATAATCCCTATTTTGTGGGCGCTCATTGGTTTCAATATATGGACGAACCTCTGACAGGACGGACATATGATGGAGAAAACGCCAATATCGGTTTTGTGAATGTCGCGGATATCCCTTATCCGGAGCTTATAGAGGCCGCGAAAGAATTTAATACAAATCTATATCCTTCAAGATATGGAAAATAGCAGGTTTGAATAGCATTGATGGGTTAAAAATATGAGCATCATCTACGCTCAATCTTGTACACTATAGGACTTATATGACATATCGTTCCGACACGGTTACAAAAGGTAAAATGGCAGCTGCCGCCCGGTCTTTATTTCAGGCAACGGGTGTAAAAAGTACTGATTTTGGTAAACCGATTATAGCCGTTGCCAACTCCTTTACGGAATTTGTTCCTGGGCATGTCCACCTTAATGGTGTCGGACGGATTGTATCCGATGCTATTTGGCAAGCCGGTGGCATTCCGAGAGAATTCAATACAATTGCTGTAGATGATGGAATAGCTATGGGACATGATGGGATGTTGTATTCTCTACCAAGTCGGGAACTCATCGCTGATTCTATCGAATATATGGTCAATGCGCATTGCGCTGACGCCCTTATTTGCATCTCAAATTGTGATAAAATTACTCCCGGTATGTTAATCGCGGCAATGCGATTAAATATCCCCGCAATTTTCGTGTCCGGAGGCCCCATGGAGGCGGGACGAGTGCAGGTGGATGGAAAAACACACCGTTTAGATTTGTCTGACTCATTCGTGACAGTCACAAACCCAAATCACTTAGGGGCGAAGCAAAAAGAAATAGAAAATAATGCCTGTCCGACATGTGGGTCTTGTTCTGGTATGTTTACAGCCAACTCAATGAACTGCCTTGCAGAGGCTTTAGGGTTGGCTTTGCCTGGGAATGGCTCTTTGCTTGCTACTCATCTGTCGCGCAAAACTCTTTTTCATAATGCAGGACAACGTATTGTTGAAATGACGAAAGCCCACTACGAATTGGGCAATGAGGCCGTTTTGCCTAGGGTTATCGCAACAAAGGAAGCATTCTTAAATGCGATGACTATGGATATTGCAATGGGTGGTTCCACGAATACAATTTTGCATTTATTAGCGATTGCCTATGAAGCGGGCGTAAATTTCAATATGCGGGACATCGACACCTTGTCTCGAAAGGTGCCTTATATTTGCAAAGTGGCTCCAGCGACATCAGAGTATTTTATGGAAGATGTACACAAAGCAGGTGGTGTGATGGCTATCTTAGGGGAACTAAGACGCGGTCAGTTACTAAACACAAATGTAAGACACGTCGCTATGCCTACAGGCACTCTGGATGATGTGTTAGATCATTGGGATGTGATTGAGACGTCAAGTCAAGAGGTAAAGGATTTTTACTGCGCCGATGCGTCGGGTTTAAAGGGGGCTCAAGCTTATTCACATGAAGCCAAAGGCAACCTTGATCTGAACCGTGCAAAGGGTTGTTTACGAAGTATCGAAAATGCTCACAGTAAAGAAGGCGGACTTGCTGTGTTATTTGGGAATATTGCAGAGGATGGATGCATCATCAAAACAGGGTCAGTTAATAGCAATATGCTCGTTTTCAGGGGCAATGCACGCGTGTTTGATAGCCAAGATACGGCAATCAAAGCCATTGGTTCGCGTCAAATCTCTAAAGGTGATGTTGTAGTCATTCGTTATGAAGGACCTAAAGGTGGCCCCGGCATGCAAGAAATGTTGATGCCAACAACAATGCTCAAGGGAATGCAGCTTGCTGAGCACTGCGCGCTTATTACTGACGGTCGTTTTTCTGGAGCAACATCGGGGCTTTCAATTGGTCATGTATCGCCCGAGGCTGCAGCAGGGGGAGCAATCGCTCTCATCCAAGATGGTGACGAAATCGCCATTGATATTCCGAAACGACAAATAATGCTTAATATTAGTGGCATGGAACTTGATGAGAGACGCAGGGAGGTTGAAAAAACAAATGGATACAATCCCGCCCACACACGGCCCAGAAAGATATCAAAGGCGTTGCAACTATATTCAAAATTTGCGTCAAGCGCCGATTTGGGCGGTGTGCGCATAATCCCCGAATAAGTTCACTCCTCAACATTTTCTTATAATTTATAACACTCAAATTTTTAGCCCAAGACGGGATCTCAATCGCGCAATCATAATGGATGATAAATGTCTAAATTTCTAAGCTTTGGTGAAATCATGCTGCGTCTTCGGACGCCGGGATATGAGCGGTTTTTCCAAAGCCCTCAATTTGAAGCAACCTTTGGTGGCGGAGAAGCTAATGTGGCGGTATCCTTGTCAAATTATGGGTTTGATGCCGCTTTTGTTTCGGCCTTGCCTGATAATGATATTGGACAACATGCCGTAAACTCTCTTCGGGGACTGGGTGTGGATACTTCTTTTATCCAACGCCAAGGTGAGCGCGTCGGGATCTATTTTTTAGAAACAGGCGCTAATCAACGTCCGTCAAAAGTGATTTACGATCGCGCAAACTCGTCAATCAGCCAGTGTAAACCAGGCGATTTTGACTGGCCAACGATATTCAAGGGCGCCAAGTGGTTACACATCACCGGTATTACGCCGGCTTTGTCACAGGACTGCGCAGATCTTTCCTTAGAGTGTGTGAAAGAGGCCCAAAAAGCGGGCGTTACAACATCCTGCGATTTCAATTTTCGGGGTAAACTTTGGAAATATGGTAAGACAGCGCCTGAGGTGATGAAGGATTTGGTCAAGCATATTGATGTTGGCATTGCTAATGAAGAAGATTGCCAAAAATCACTTGATATCTCTGTGGATGTTGACGTTGAAGCCGGTCACTTGGACACAAGTAAATATGAGGCTTTATCTCAGAAAGTTCTCGATATTTACCCCGGCATGTCAACAATTGCGATTACGTTACGGGAGAGCATCAATGCGAACATCAACGGTTGGTCCGCTTGTATGCGTGACCGAGAGAACGGTTTTTTATTGTCCAAAAAATATGAGCTTACCGACATAGTCGATCGTGTCGGAGGCGGGGATAGTTTCGCATCAGCCTTCATTGCAGGCCTCAACCTGTATGAAAACCGTCAACAAAGTCTAGAATTTGCTGTGGCTGGGTCGGCGCTGAAGCATTCTATTTTGGGCGATTATAACCGTGTGTCACGTGCGGAGGTCGAGAACCTCATGGGCGGTGACGGATCAGGCCGCGTGCAGAGATAGGTTAAGGCCAGTGATGAAGGTAGATAAAGAAAACACTCATCTCACTAATTC
>CAYGSV010000253.1:0-3929 GCA_964352635.1 uncultured Algimonas sp. | reverse complement strand
TAGCCTGATGTCTTGAGGGTATTATAGGGCTGATGATTCTTCTGTCATTAGTCGCTTTGATGTGTTTGACCCGAGTGGTGCCCAGATAGACGGATCTCGGTTTTTTCGTACTGCTGACGAAGGTGAGGGGATTGTCCGTTCTGAATATAGTTGGTCTGGCAAAAAAGGACGTGACTGGCAGGTAGCCGCCGAAGGCGTGTTTAATTTCCTAGATATCGAAGATAACTTTGTTGGTTTTGATGGAACGCCTTTCAATGAAGCCCCTTCAGAAACACCCGACAGTACGGAGCGAGTTGAAGAAATACGAACGGAAGCCACGGCTACACATAGTCGACCCTTGTCACAAAAATGGGATGTGCAATTATCTTTAGGGGCAGAATATTCAGAGATTTCACAGCAAAACGGCGAGTCCCGTGATTATTTTCGTCCGAAAGGCTTTGTCCTTGCGACGTTTAAGCCTGAAGATAAAACAAACATACGTTTTAGAGTGGCTCGTGAAGTGGGTCAGCTCAATTTCTTTGACTTTCTTGCCGTCCCAGACCTTGTGAATGGGCAAGATAGAGCTGGTAATGGAAGCCTCGTCCCACAGCAGAGTTGGGATGCGTCGGTCGAGTATGACAAAGACTTTGGCAACGGTGTTACCTTTAAGGCGAATGCCTATGGCTCATTAATTTCTGATATTGTGGATCGCATTCCAATTGGAACGGATGGTGATGCAATTGGCAATATCGACAGTGCCAATCAATTTGGTGTTGATTTGAACGCGACAATTAAAGGCGATAACTGGGGCTACAAGGGAACCCAGTTGGATTTAGAGCTAGAGTTGCGCGACTCCAATGTTGATGATCCGCTGCTAGGATTTAGCCGGCGTTTAAATAATGATAAACGCGTTTTCTGGTTGGCCCGTTTCCGACATGATATTCCCAATACTGATTGGGCTTACGGGATTCAAGCAAATGAATATACGGATGCGCCCTCATTTCGGTTGAACACTATCGAAGACGCAACATTTGATGGACCATTTGTCCGAACCTATGTGGAGCACAAAGATATTTTCGGTATGAAAGTCGTTGTGACTTTGCTCAACTTACTGGACGGCGTTGAGGCCTATGAGAGACGCGTATTTGAAGGGCGGCGTGACCAAACTGAGTTGGCATTTGTAGAGTTTCAGCAACGTGAATTTGATCTGTTTTTAAATATCGAATTTAGCGGCACATTCTAGGATTAACATCTAGAATTACGAGGCGTTGACATTTGTTGTGATGGTTTATTCGATCTCGTTTTTACGAGTTTGAATAGGTTGTGACAAATTAGTGACACTCTTTAACAGCTTTATGCAGAATAAACCCCTACACCGAAAAGCATGATTTAAATCAAATTGTGCTTTTGGGACGTGAGTAAAGCTAAGGCATAAAGCTTTCAAAGGGGACCACAATGAAGCGAACATCCTTCCAAAAAACTATTAGTATCACGACGTCTGTAATTGCCTTATCGGGCTTATTGTTAGCTGATGCGGCTATTGCTCAGGATACGGGTGATGAAATTATTGTTACGGCACGTCGCGTTGGTGAAACACTTATTGAAACACCAGTCGCGGTGTCGGCCTTTACAGAAGACCGAATTGAGAATTTGGGTTTACGAAGTGTTGATGATGTCGCACGTTTTACTGCAGGCTTGAGTTTCTCCCAAGCGTTTGGTCGCACAACGGAGCGCCCTGTTATACGGGGCGCAGCCAACATTTTGGCTGGCGTTCAATTTGGTGTTGAAAGCGGAACGGCTTACTTTATCGATGGGGTCTACTATTCTGGAGACCTACAAGCTTTAGACACTCGCGGATTAGAACGTGTTGAAGTTGTCAAAGGCGCGCAATCAGCGCTTTATGGACGGAATACATATTCAGGTGCGATTAACTTTATTACAAAACGTCCGAGTCAGTCTGGGTTTGAAGGTAATGTCGAGGCCTTGGCCGCTGAAGATGGGGAGTATGAATTTTATGGCCGTTTATCCAATTCGGTCGCCGATAATAAACTTGGATATGCTCTTTCGGCTCGTTATTATACATATGACGGAGATAGCGAATGGATTAATGCCGCTGGTGGCGAGCAACTTGGTGGTGAAGAGACATTGTCTTTCAACGCAACCATTGATGTGAATCCATCTGATAATTTCTCAGTTATTGCAAGACTAGGTTATACGGAAGACCGAGATGAGGCCCGCCCGTTTGCTTTGATCGGCGCGGAACAAAACAATTGCTTCCCCGGATATCGTTCAGGAGCTTTTTATGACCCTAACCTACTCAGCTTTCTGAGCCCGCCCTTCGGAGGTATTTTCCCGAATACGGTAACAGATGATAGCAATAATCAGTACTTCTGTGGCGAGCTGAATGATTTTGAGGATATTCAACCCTCACAAGATTTGGATAGTGGGCCATTTAACGGTGTTGAACGCAACATGCTCTTTAGCACGATAAAGGCAGATTATAATTTCGATAATGGTTATCAGTTATTAGGACAATTTGGTTTACGTGACCAACGTTTGAAAACTGGCTCTGACTCGGATCATTTAGCCGGTACAACTCGCTTTTTCCCTATCAGCCCCTTCTTCTCGATTCCTCAAGCGGATGGTCTTTTCTATAATGGTGGTATCTCTGAAAGCTTTGATTATTCTGGCGAATTACGTTTAGCGTCTCCTGCGGACAAACGTCTTCGTTGGTCAGCAGGTGTATTTTATTATCATCAAGATGACGAAACGGCGATTGTTGGATTCGGTCAAGCTGCTCCCGATTTTGAGGGGCTATTTGATGATAAGCGAACAATTACAAACCAAGCTGTATTTGCGACTGTAGATTTTGATATTTCCGATTCATTAGAGCTCTCATTAGAGGCGCGTTATCAAGAGGAAGAAAAAGGCCTTGTTGATTTTGGCAATGGGCCAGACTTTGCGCCAACTTATGAAGATGCTGAGAAATTCAAGGATTTTATTCCAAAAGCTATCTTGAGTTATGATATTAATGACCGTGCTTCAGCTTATGCAAGTTTTGCTAAAGGTGTGAAGCCAGGTGGCGTGAATGGCCCAATTGGTGTTCCAACGAATAATGAATTTTATGATCCAGAAGAGTCTAATGCATTTGAGATTGGTTTCAAATCAACAACTTCTGATGGAAAAGGGACTATCACATTGGCAGGTTTCTTTAATGACATTTCAAAGTATCAACTAACTACACCTGTAGCTGGGCTTGGGACGGCTATCAATTCGGTTGCAACTAACCAAGGTGATGCTGAAATTTTGGGCTTCGAATTTGAAGGTAATTATAATCTAACAGATGATTTAAATATTGGTGCGTCTTATGCATGGACTGATGCCGAATTTACATCAGGTTGTGATGATTTCCAATTCACATTGAATACAGGCGGCTACCTCATCCAACCGTTTGATTTGGATGATCCATCTACTCAGGGGTTTATTCGTAACCCAGCTGATCCGAACACTGTAGGATCAGGGCTTTCAACCCCAACAGCTGACCCTAATGGTCTTTTCACGGGGAATACAAGTTGTTCGATTGCTGGAAACACAATTCCAATGACATCAGAGCACCAGTTTAGTGTGTTCGGTAGCTTTGAACGTCCGATTTCCGAAACAACAGATTTCTTTGCTAATGTGGATTATACATATGAAAGTTCAAAATATATCCAAGTTCATAATTTAGCTGAAACTGGTGATACTGGAATATTAGGGGCTAATGTCGGGGTTCGCCGGGGTAATGCTCGATTGGAAATTTTTGGCCGTAACCTCTTAAATGAGCGGACTCCACCGATTGCTACGCGTTGGTTTGATAGTCTTGAAGGGTTTAATACAATTGGCGCAAGTGTTGTAGGACGCGAAAGTATTGACCGCAGTCCTGTGGGACCTCGTTCTTACTTCCTATCCTT
>CAYGSV010000252.1:0-3951 GCA_964352635.1 uncultured Algimonas sp. | reverse complement strand
GCGTTGACCCCGAACGGAGGCGCCTGCGGATTGGGGAGCGGCTTTATGATGCGCGAAAGGCGCTTGTTGAAAACTTAAGACTTTTAAAAATTATTTTTAAGGCGTATTTGATGGTTGACACAATAAAAAACAAAGCCTCACTGTTGAACCATTGCTAATAATTGCACACTAAGAATTACTTTACCCGACACATTACCTTAGGAACTAGTTATGAATGATCTTAATAACCTTGTGAACGTTGCATCAATCGTTGGAGGTTTTGCTACCGCCGCCGCCGCCGCCTTTGCAATTGTAGGGATACCCTTAGTAATATTTCAAGTAAAGGCAACTCGCGCCATTCAGAGGGAGGCGACTGCAAAACAACTCTACAGACAGTATCTGTCTGATTGTGTCGAACGCCCAGATCTGGTTCAGCCAGACCTTAAAAGAATTGAAAAGGATGAGAGAATGATCCAGTATGAACTATTCGTAGCTCATATGTTGTTTTCACTTGAAGAGATAGTAACTAATGTAGATTCTGAGGAATGGAAAGATGTCGCGAAAGGCCAACTTAGAAGACACCAAAAATATCTAAACTCACCGAGATTCGCCAAAAAGCGAGCATATTATCACAAAAGCCTCGTAAGGCTAATGGATGAAGTGTCTGCAGATGAAGAATAAATTATGAGAGTTTAGTAGATACAGACTGTGGCCCCATTGGTGTTCTCATTTGTTATGATAGCGAATTTCCTGAACTCGCTCGCCGTATGGCCGACGAGGGGGCGCGGATATTATTCGTGCCGTTTTGTACGGATAACCGTCAAGGCTATTTGCGCGTGAGGTATTGCTCTCAAGCACGCGCTATCGAAAACCAATGCTATGTCGTTCTCTCTGGCAATGTTGGCAATTTGCCTGGGGTTGAGAATATGGATGTGAACTATGCCGAAAGCTGTATTTTGACTCCCTGCGACTTTCCTTTCGCAAGAGATGGTATAGCGGCTGAATGTTCTGAGAATGTCGAGACAGTCGCTGTTGCTGACCTTGATCTAACAGACCTATCATGGGCGCAAGCAAAAGGGACGGTCAGAAACCTCCGCGATAGACGTTTCGATCTGTATCAAACGCATTGGGCGGATCAATAATGGCTAATCCAGCCCGCCTAAAGTCATTTCAAATTCTCAAGCTTTTTGTCGTTCTTGTAACTCTGACTGTATTATTAATTGTGTCGATAACGCATTAGTTCCGAGGGTTTCCGGTGTGACTAAAACGACCAAACTCTACGCCTGACACCCTTTCAAAGTCTCTCAACGCCAATGCTCGGCAATCCAAGGTGTCGGTCTCACGAACTTATAGATTTTTTTATACCATGGTGCGGGCCATACGCCGATGGAGGCTTCGTCTTGATCGGGCTTTCCTGTAAAGGCGACAATTCTAGTATCACGCGGTAGTTCTGGAGTTTTAAAGAAATTCATTGGCCATTTCGGCAGTAAGGAATGTTTGAAACTGACGCACCATATGGCGGGCCAAAAGACAAAATCTTCAATTTCCTTGGTGATATAGACTTGCTCAATATTATACTTCGCTAAAATAGGGGCAGGGTTCGTTTGAATGTCATCATAAATTTGTGTGTATTTTCCGACAGGAAACCGAAAGCAGGACGTATTGCCGATACGCTGCCCGGGCTGAGTCCAATTATCGATTACGCAAAAAAGACCGGGCTCATAGTCAAAGAAATCATCCAAATTCCCAGTAATCACCAGATCCAGATCAAGAAATAATACGTCACCCTCTAGGTCGGCGAGAGGGGCCTTCCACATTGTCAGTTTCCGCCAAGGGGTCCACTTCAGGTCTTCGGGCAGATTGATATCAGGAATAGGTTCAATCTGGACGTCTGGATTAATGTCTGTGCTGTCATCGGTAAAACAAACCAACCGCGTGTCGCGTTCAGTGTGTTTTTGGATAGCGTTATAGAGGCGATTGACGAAATCAGGCCCGTAACGCGTCCCCCATTTCATGCAGATAATCGTTTGCATTAGTGTTCTGCCTCATTCCGAAGGGCTTGGTGCCCAAATCCGTGATAGTTTTTCAGCCAGTTTTGGGGATTTATCATAGTATTCGGTTATAGAGTTTCGATGCTTTGTTCAAGAATAGACACAGGTCGTTCCTCGAAAGGCTTTCATCGTTATTCAGACGCTGGTCGTTCAGCTAGGAGGACTTCATAAACCGAGATAACTTGGCTTTGGAAAGATGTTTTCGAAAAGTCCTGAGCGATACGACTTCGGCCTTTTGCCCCAACCGAAGGGAGACCATTTTCTACCTTCAATATCGCTTTTGCCAGAGCGGATGCATCCCCGGGTGCGGTCAGGAGGCCCGTTTGTCCGTCTAAAACTGTTTCTAATGAACCACCATGCGCTGTGGCGATGACTGGTTTGCCCATCGCTTGGGCCTCAATTGAAACCTTGCCAAAGGCTTCTGGATCAGTAGACGCCGAAATAACAATGTCAGACGCTGCCAACGCCAATGGCACATTCGATATGTGCCCTGTTAGTTTTACGCGGTCATTCACGTCTATCTCGGTGGCTCGCGTTTTAATCTCATCAACGAAATGGTTGCGTCCTTGGGAGTCACCCATCAAAATCAGGGCATAATTATCGGGGAGCTGTGCGAGCGCCTCGACTGCGACTAATTGACCTTTCCAACGCGTGATACGCCCCGGCAGTAAGAGCGCGGTTTTTCCATCTGCTAATCCCCAACTCTCCCTCATTGCTTTGATGTCGTCTGGTTTGATAGCGGCGGGGTCAAAACGTGCCATGTCGACCCCATTGACGATTGTTGTGACTTTCGCGGGGTCTGTACCATGGGTTTTGAGAATGTGGTCGCGCGTGTAATGAGAATTTGCAATGACATGATCGCCACGCGCCATAACTGAATTATAAAGTGTTTTCAGTCTGTTACTGGAATTATAGACACCATGATAAGTCGTTACGAATGTAACGTTCTCGGCTCTTGCCGCAAACATAGAGGGCCAAGCAGGGGCTCGGGAATGCACATGGATAAGGTCAATCTCATTCTCAATTATGCAACGACGGATCGCCGCGATACGCCACGGGACAGACAAAATGTTTTTTGAACCCACATGGGCAAAATGATTGACCCCACCGAGCTGTGTCACAGCGTCCGCGAGCCGCCCACCTGATGAGAGCACATGCACAGAATGCCCCGCTGCGACCAAGCCTTCGGTCAGTTCTACAACGACCTGTTCAACGCCGCCGGCATTCAGGTCTGGTAAGATTTGTAATACGTTCATCTAGGCGCGCTTTCAGCGTGTCTCGTCATGTTGTTTTTTTGTTTGTGAAAGGTGCATACGCGTTCGAGCGTGGCTTGCCAAGAATAAGCCCGTCACACGCCACTATTACCTGCAAACTATTCGCAACTAAACTCACGAAATGCCGCAGTGGAAAAGCCCTGTTTTTCTGTCTAAACTATGGTTGCAATAGGGCTTTCCTATCTCTAGGTTCCGCCCCTATTATGAACTTTGTGTAAGTGTGAGTCTTAGGCGGTCGTCTGACTTGCGAGAAACAAGAGAATAAGAGCTGTCATGAACGACTTCTTACTGCAATATCTGCCGATAATCATCCTGTTTGGCATCGCTACGGCGCTTAGTCTGTTGTTTTTATTAGTGCCGACGATTGTTGCCCCAAAGAGCCCTGATACAGAAAAAGTCTCGACTTACGAATGTGGATTTAATGCCTTTGACGATTCGCGGATGAAGTTTGATGTGCGGTTTTACTTGGTCGCCATCCTCTTTATCATTTTCGATATCGAAGTGGCGTTTCTCTTTCCTTATGCGGTAACACTTGATGCGGTCACGCCTTGGGCGTGGTTTGTTGTGATGATTTTCTTGGCTGAATTGGCGGCTGGCCTTGCTTATGCGTGGCAGCGCGGCGCATTGGATTGGGAATAGGGTAGGAA
>CAYGSV010000251.1:0-3953 GCA_964352635.1 uncultured Algimonas sp. | reverse complement strand
GTTATATCACAGACCGTTTTCTACCCGATAAGGCGATTGACCTGATGGATGAGGCGGCTTCGCGCTTGCGTATGCAAGTGGATAGCAAGCCTGAGGCCTTGGACGAAGTTGATCGTCGCCTCGTACAATTAAAAATCGAAGTTGAAGCGCTCAAAAAAGAAAAAGATGATGCCTCGAAAGAGCGGTTGAAAAAACGCAAAGAGGAAATCAAAGACCTGGAGGCGCAGTCGTCTGAAATGACGTCGGCTTGGGAAGCTGAGAAATCAAAATTGGCCTCTGCCACGGATGTGAAAGAGCAGTTAGAGCAAGCGCGTTTTGAACTGCAAGATGCTGTACGTCGCGGTGATTACGAAACGGCAGGCCGTCTTCAGCATGAAGACATTCCAGAGCTAGAAGACAAAGTCACGTCGCTCGAAAACCAAAATACGGATGAAGCCTCTTTAGCCTCAGAAACTGTGACGTCTGAAACCATAGCCGCCGTTGTGTCGCGTTGGACAGGTGTGCCCGTTGAGAAAATGCTCGAAGGTGAGCGCGAAAAACTGCTCTCTATGGAAGAGGTCTTGGGCGCACGCGTCGTGGGTCAAGAAAAGGCGGTGGAGGCTGTGTCTGACGCCGTACGACGTGCGCGGGCAGGGCTACGTGATCCTGCGAGGCCGATTGGTAGTTTCATGTTCCTTGGTCCAACAGGTGTGGGTAAAACTGAACTAACCAAAGCTTTGGCTGAGTTTATGTTTGACGATGACCAAGCCATTACGCGCATGGATATGTCTGAATATATGGAAAAGCATTCCGTTGCCCGTATGATTGGCGCGCCTCCAGGCTATGTAGGCTATGATGAAGGTGGGGCTTTGACAGAAGCTATTCGCCGCCGTCCTTATCAAGTTGTCTTATTTGATGAGATTGAAAAAGCGCATCCCGATGTTTTCAACGTGCTGCTTCAAGTGCTCGATGATGGACGCTTGACCGATGGGCAAGGGCGGACTGTCGATTTCCGCAATACACTCATTATTATGACATCCAATATCGGGGCGCAGCATCTATTGAACCTCGCGGATGGTGATAATGTCAATGCGGCGCGAGTGGGAGTTATGGCAGAAGTCAATGCGCATTTCCGTCCTGAATTTTTAAATCGCCTCGATGAAATTTTGTTGTTTGAACGGCTTAAGCCTGAACATATGGGGGCAATTGTTGATATTCAGATCAAGCGTTTGCAAGGCTGGTTGAAAGATAAGTCAATTACGCTCGACTTGAGCGATGCCGCCCGTAAATGGCTAGGTGATCAAGGCTATGACCCAAGCTATGGGGCACGTCCGTTGAAACGTGTTATTCAAAAGTCCGTCCAAGACGAATTGGCACGAGAGCTATTGGCGGGTCGTATCGCCGATGGTGATGCCATTAAAGTGGATGAGGCGGGCGGAAAAATTCGTATCAGTAAAGCCTAATAAAAAACCCTGCTTCTTAGCAGGGTTTTTTATTTATTTCGTTTTTGGTCCAGGTTTTTTACGTGGTGTACCATCTTTTTTCAGAAGGTTGCCGTCTTTGTCCCGTGGCGCTTTTGACCCCGGTTTAGGGCCGCGCTTTTTCGGCGCCGTCGTTGTTTTCGCGGCAGGTTTTGCAGCGGGTTTTGGCTTAGCCGTAGGCTTCTTCGGCGTTGCCTTCTTCACAGTTTCTGAGGCTTTTTTTGACGCGGCTTCTGTTTTCGCCTTAGTGGCTTGTGTAGCGGCTTTAGCTTTAGTTTGAACCGTATCAGACACATCTTCCATATTATCTTTTACAGTCTCAAAGGATGACTTTGTTTTTTCAGTGGCTGTTTTCGCGAGCTTTTGAGCGCGTTGTGACGCTTCTTCTGCGGCTTTACGCGTCTCTGCCATCAGGTCAATGTCGGCGAGTTCCGAGGCTCCACCATCTGGAGATAAATTGTCATTGATGCGGAAGATGGCTGTTGCGAGTTCAGCCAATAGACGGAAGACAACTAAGGCCAAGAGAATTGAAACCAACCTTTCAATCCAACTAACAAAAATGGAGATTGGGACTAATTTTATTCCGGCTAAGAAATCGGCGAAGAAGTCCAAACCCCAAACAATAATGGCAAGCCAGAAGAATGGTATGATAAGTTTCTCTTTTAATAATTTGTCGAAAGAGAAGAAGAAGTTAAATAGATTTTTCACGGCCCAGGGTCCTACTAAATGAAACACGAAGAGACTTGTAACCTATTCAGAGGTTTAATCAATAGAGTGTCATTTAGGGCCGAAGTTTAAGGCGCTTTGGCTGACATCACAACGGCGTTGGGTTCCGCCGTAATCGTTTCAGAAATAGCGCGCATAGAATCAATCTCTTCACGTTTTTTGGCAAAAGACATTTTTTCGGACTCTGCTAGTGGTTTACCAGAGAGTTGGGATAAACGACGGGGGTTAATCTTCTTGCCATTATGAATGACTTCATAATGCAGGTGAGGGCCAGTCGAACGACCTGTCGTGCCAACATAGCCAATAATTTGATCTTGTTTCACATAGGCCCCAGCCCGCACGCCGCGTGCAAATTTTTGCAAATGCGCGTAAGCCGTTTTATAACCATCCGTGTGACGAATGAGTATGTAATTTCCGAAACTGCCATAGCGATTGGCGCGTTCAACAGTCCCTGAACCCGCCGCGAGGATTGGTGTCCCACGTGGCGCTGCAAAATCGACACCCGCATGCATTTTACGATAGCCTAAAATTGGGTGGCGCCGTTTGCCAAAGCTAGAGGAGAGGCGCGCGCCATTAATTGGCGTCGCGCGCAACTTCCGCTTGGCTGTTTTTCCATTGATGTCATAGAAATTTTCGCGGCCTTGGCTGTCTTCATAAAGGTAATATTCAGACGTTTTTCCGCGTGGGGAGAAACTCGTAAATAAGAGGTCGCCTGATTTGATGATTTTGCCTTTACGGTCACGCGCGACCTCAAAGAACATTTCAAATTCATCACCGGGTTGAATGTCGCGTTGGAAATCGATGGAGTATTCATAAATATTGGCAAATTGCGCAACGACACGATCAGGGGCGCCAAGGCGCGTAGCATCGACATAAAGGGAGTTTTGGATTGTCGCTTTGACGGTCAAAGTTTGATACTTGAATTCTGCGGTGACTTCGCGTGCTTCAAAGGCTTCACCTTTACGATCTAAAAACACCGTTTTATCAACCGACGGTTTGAACGTCATATTTTGAAGCTGATCGCCTTTGAAGTATAAATCAAAGGACTGCCCAACACGCACATTGCGCGGGTCATAAACTTCTGCAAAGGCCTGTGTCACTTTATAGGCTTCACCGCCTGACAGTCCGTTTTTCTGAAGAAGCGGACCAAGATTATCACCCGAACGAATAGTGAGGGTCGTTTGTGTTAAAGGCGCGTTGGTAAAGCCTTCTTCTAGCGCGAGATCAAAACGGGTGAGGTCAATTTTTGGTATATCAGGGATTTCTGCGACTTCGATTTCGGACGGTAAATCTGTTTTTGAATTAGGTAGGGCGAAGGCTGCCAAAAGAGCGGCTGTACAAGAGACGGCTAAAAATTTCAGGCGATTACGTTCGGGGACAACTGTGTTGGAAAACGTTCTGAACGCTTCCGCGCGGATGAGCAGGCCTTTTTTTAAGCCTTGAGCCAATGAGTCAGACGACGTAGCATTTTCATGTTTGGAATGCGCGTTTTCAGACATGAGTGACCTTCTGCAAGTGATTTCAGACCCAAATTATCACATGATAAGAGGAACAGCCCTAACATGCCCCGTTTATCCCTAATCTATGGTTAACCGTTTTAAAGCAATTCGTAAACTTACCAAGTTTTTATAGTCGCGACACGCTTCTCATCGTAAGAGAAACCTAATCGGCGCGGGAAGGACTACGCAAACACGAATGTCAGTGGAAACTGCTGAAATATCCAAAACAGGCAAGTCATCCAAGCCCCGAAAGCGGAAAGTTTGGACT
>CAYGSV010000250.1:0-3962 GCA_964352635.1 uncultured Algimonas sp. | reverse complement strand
ATCTGTTCACTATCTAGCTAGTCGGCAGCGTTAGTTTTTTTTATGAGACTTCGATTGATCGGTCTTTTCCTGCTGTTACTAAAACGGTTCAACGTCGTGTTGTGAAGACGCCTGCGTCAACACAAGAGCGCGTTATCCCTGCGGTTACCCGTATGGAAGCCCGTCGTGTGGTTAGAACGCCAGCATCAACTGTTGAGCGGACAATCCCTGCCGTAACAGCCCAAGTGGCGCGCCGTATTGTGAAGACGCCTGCGTCGACACAAGAGCGTGTCATCCCTGCGGTTACGAAAATGGAAACACGTCGTGTTGTGAAAACACCAGCGCGGACCATTGAACGTGCAACGCCAGCAGTGACAAAAACGGTTCAACGTCGTGTTGTGAAGACGCCTGCGTCGACACAAGAACGCGTTATACCAGCCGTCACGCGTCAAGAGACACTGCGTCGTATCAAAACTCCGGCCCGCACAGTTGAGCGGACAATTCCGGCAGTGACGAAAACGGTTCAGCGTCGTGTTGTTAAAACACCTGCGTCTACTCAAGAGCGCGTTATCCCAGCGGTAACGAAGCAATTGACACGCCGTGTTGTTGAAACACCAGCGCGTGCTGTTGAACGTGGCATCCCAGCCGTAACCAAGACGGAAACACGCCGTATTGTGAAGACGCCAGCGTCTACTCAAGAGCGTGTCATCCCTGCGGTCACTCGTATGGAAGCCCGTCGCGTTGTTCGAACTCCGGCCCGCACGGTCGAGCGGACTGTTCCAGCTGTGACCAAAACCCTGACTCGTCGTGTTGTGAAGACGCCAGCGTCAACACAAGAGCGCGTTATCCCAGCGGTAACGAAGACGGTTCAGCGTCGTGTGATGCGTACACCGGCTCAGACACAAGAACGGGTTATCCCGGCTGTGACGAAGCCAGTCGCGCGTCAGGTCGTTCGCACACCAGCGCGTACGCAAGAACGTGTCATCCCAGCGGTTACGCGTACAGTCGAGCGTCGTGTCATTAAGACACCGGCCCGCACTGTAGAGCGTGCTACGCCAGCTGTGACGAAAACGGTTCAGCGTCGTGTTGTGGCAACACCTGCGGCGACACAAGAACGTGTCATCCCAGCGGTTACGAAGACGGTTCAACGTCGTGTCGTCAGAACGCCAGCCTCGACACAAGAACGTGTCATCCCGGCTGTAACGAAAGCTGAAACACGTCGTCGCATTAAGACACCGGCAACAACGCAAGAGCGCGTTATTCCGGCCGTCACTCGCGAAGTTACACGCCGTGTCGTTCGTACACCGGCGCGTACTGAAGAACGTGTCATTCCAGCGGTAACCCGCACGATCACGCGTCGTGTCCCTGCTGGTCAGCCTCGTATCGAACGTCGTGTGATCCCTGCGCGTTATGACACAATCCAAGTTCAGCGCATGGTCGATGCACCACGCACTGAAACGACTGTCATTCCTGCACAGTTCGGAACGATTGAGCGTCGTACGCAAATCTCAGAGGAGAAAGCCGAATGGCGTCAGGTTCTCTGTGAAGCGAATGCGAGTGTCGAAGTTGTACAAGCCATCCAACGTGCGCTTCGCACAGAAGGCTTCTACACGGGTGCAATCGATGGTGTCCTTGGACGTCAGACTTACACAGCGGTTGAGCAGTTCCAGACAGCGCGTGGCTTGTCCACAGGTGGTCTAACACTGACAACAGTTGAAGCTCTGGGTGTTAATTGGCGTTCACTCATCAGTGGTGGAACAGCCATCCGTTCAACAGGCTTTACAACAGGTGCAACAGCGACAGGCGGGTCTACCGGCTTCACGACAGGCACAGTTGTCGGCACAACAACAGGTGGCTCAACAGCCTCTGGTTACTCAATCGGAGCCGACGGTTCAGTCCGTGACGCCTCTGGTCGCTTAATCGGACGCTTGGACGGCGCTGGTAATGTTGTGAACGCATCTGGCGGCATTGTTATCCGCGGCTTCTCTGCAGCCTCTGGCGCAGTTGGTGGCGGGTCAGTTACAGGCGGCTCAGTTGGCGGTCTTGTCTCTGGCGGAACATCCGGCGGTGTATCAGCGGGCGGCTTCACAGTCCGCGCTGATGGCTCAGTTGTAAACTCAGCCGGTGCCGTAATTGGCCGTGTTGATGGCAGTGGCAACATTGTTAACGCAGCAGGCACAATCATCGGCCGTGTAACACCACGTCAGTAGACAGCCTCTCATCGGGGTTTTGCCCCGATATAAGATTTCGCCCCGCATTACCTTTGTATTGCGGGGCTTTTATTTGCGGGTTTCGTACCGCAATCGCCTCAAAACATCCTTTGCAGACTGACACGAAAACCTGTAAAAGATGAGGTCTATCCGTTGACAGTGACGGCTCCGACTGTATAAGGCGCAACGAATTGGCCGCCGCCTTTCGTCCGTGATTCCGAATGGAACTGGACTTTTACTGGCGGCTTTTGAATTTTCAGGGTTCTAAGATAAGCCCTATAGGAAGGAATGATCATGTTCGCAGTGATCCAAACAGGCGGCAAACAGTATAAAGTTGCCGAAAACGACATTATCGTCGTCGAAAAATTAGCCGGTGAAGCAGGTGACAAGGTTGCGTTTGACGACGTACTTTTGAGCGGTGCGGGCAGCAAAGTTAAAGTCGGCTCCCCTCTCGTAAAAGGTGCGTCTGTAACGGGTGAAATCCTCGAGCAACGTAAAGCCGCTAAAGTTTTGGTCTTCAAAAAGAAGCGCCGTCAAAACTACCGTCGTAAAAAGGGCCATCGTCAGAACGAAACGGCCGTTAAAATCACAGGCATCAAAGGTTAGAGCCCGCGCTCACCTTTTAGATTAGGAGTTAGACATGGCACATAAAAAAGCTGGTGGTTCATCCAATAACGGTCGCGACAGTGCTGGCCGTCGTCTTGGTGTAAAGAAATCAGGTGGCCAAGCGGTCATTCCTGGCAACATTATCATCCGTCAACGCGGTACGAAATATTACCCAGGCACAAATGTTGGCATGGGCAAAGACCATACACTTTTTGCGCTCTCAGAAGGCCGCGTGTCTTTTGAAACGAAACGTAACGCGCGCACATTTGTGTCTGTCATGCCTCTGGCCGACGCCGCAGAATAGACCCAAATTATATTGGGTCTCCCGAACGGGACCCGATAAGAATTTCGCAGGGAAATCGGGCTCCGATTTCCCTCTTTTTTTTGCCAAGTTGTAATGAGGCTGTTGAAAAAGAGACTTATATCCCTGCTACGCCAAGCCTGAAGGAGGCGAGCATGCAAGAAAAGTTGAAAACAAATCGGTTAGTTCTACGCGCCCTTAAAGACACGGACGCTGTAGCTCTGTCAAAATATGGAAGCAATTTTGATATTGCCCGTATGACAGGGAGCTTCCCTCACCCCTTCCCGCTTATCTCCGCTGAATTTAAAATTATGCATCTGCGCTCAATGCGAGATCGTGATCTGGCCTATCCTTATGCCATAACGGAAAAAGGCTCTGACGAGATGATTGGCATTATGGATCTATTCCGCAAAGATCTCAGTGACGCTTTTGAAATTGGCTATTGGATTGCTGAACCCTTTTGGGGAAAAGGCTATGCCCAAGAGGCTGGCGACGCTATTTTGGCAGAGGCAGAACGCTATTTTGGCCCGACGACGTTCAAAGCGGGCGCCTTTGCCGACAACCCCGCAAGTTTGCGCGTCTTAGAAAAACTCGGCTTTGAACCAACTGGCGAAAGCGAGCCTTATTTCTCTATGGCGCGGATGGAAAAAGCAGAAAGTGTCTTGATGGAACGCCAATCCCAAGCTGTAGGCATAGCGGCAGAGTAATCTGCCCGCTTTCCTATCTGGTCAAAGCGTCCTGAACACCGTAGAGACTGCGGTGAAAGTAAGATTATGAAATTTCTCGACCAAGCAAAAATTTTTGTGAAATCCGGTAATGGCGGCGGAGGCTGTATTTCTTTCAGACGAGAGAAATATATCGCCTTT
>CAYGSV010000249.1:0-3987 GCA_964352635.1 uncultured Algimonas sp. | reverse complement strand
CTAATCCTTCCAATGTATTAAAATTATAGTTAATATATATTTGACCTTATAGCTTTTTTACCACCACACCACATAAGATAAACATGAGAACGGAAGCCAACACTAAAGGAAGAAGCATTTTCAAACTCCCGTAAGCTACTTTTTTAGTATAGTATTCAGGTTCAAATTGTTTCCAATCTATGGTATCGGCTGATAACTTTTTGAATATCGAGGGATAAAAGAACAACCGCAATTTTTCATGAAAATCGCCTGTAGCATCCAAAAAGTTTAAATGTTGGCGTAGGCTTGTTCCCGAAAGCTCATTGAATGCCAATTGCAAATGCATATTGGGTAAAAATGCCGACAATTGTTTGCTGGCATTTTCACGCTCATTTATTTTTTGGCGAAACGCCCTTGTATCTTTTAGAGATTCATCATCACCCATCTGCTGCATGGCGTAATACCATGTCCAGTTAAAGCCCTCGGTCGGGTATCCGAATTTTTCGAATTGGGGATAATGTTCATAAAACTTTTGCAGGGTCTCTTTTTTATCGGTATCCCATTTGGTGTGGTAGCCATCACGCTGACTTATCATAGTACTCAAAGCCTCCGGAACGGGATACTTGTTGGTTACATAAGCATTGATTCCCGCAGGAAGTAATATGAGTAGAACCAACCAAACTGATAATAGCAGCACGGCATTGAACCCAGAATTCTTTTTAAAGTTGATTATAAAAAAGCAAAGGGCGAACCAAAATATAATGTATAAAGAAGATAGAAGGACGAACATCATAAAATTAGCATCCAACGGAATCGATAATGCTATTTTGGCCACGCTAAGGAGTATCCCTAGAACTACATATATCAATATCATCCGAACGGATAACTTTGTTAATAGATATTTCAGTTTTGATGGTGTCTGTACGGATACCAAACGCCACGTTCCAGTTTCGGTTTCTTCGGATAATAGATTGAAAGTAAAAACGATGATCAGAAGCGGGAACAAATATATTAGAACGAATGACAAGTCGAGATTACCCGACTGTAGGTTCATCGGGTTGACCAAATCGGTATCGTATCGTTGGCCTTCCAGATTTTTAATGGTGATGCGCTGTACATTCGGGTTGATGTCACTTTGGCCAATGGAAAGGCCGGCAAGATGATTCGGACTGTTCACAAAAGCGAATTTGAGATAATACATCAGCAGCCCTAAATCGTCTTTGTGTAATTCCACATTACGTTCGATATGGCTTTTTTGATGGCTTTCGACTTGATCGATGGCAGCTTTCTTTTGGGATAAAAATTGATGGCCTATATCAATGCTTATTCCTCCCAATATTAAGATGAGAACCAAACTGGCCATAACTGCCCGCGATCTTAAAAACTGTAAAAATAGAAGTCTGTACATGATTATATCGCTTTTGCTTTTTTAGAAAGATAACCTAGCCCAAAAAAGGAGAGCAACACCCAGCTTAGTAAAGAGTAAATACCTATCGAAGCTTCGTTGACAGAACTTTTCAAAGGCTGCATTTGATGCTCAAAATCTGCGAATTCCTCCCAATGTTCATGTCCGACGACATTGGTTTTCCCTTCTGAATTATTTACCCTAGCACCAATATATTCCATTTGTAACTCGTTCATTTCTTGTGCCAATTGGTAGCGATATGTTTCGGCTTGGTTCTGAAAATCTACATAGCCTTTAAAATCAGTTCCTGCAAAAGCCATGGATATCGTCTTAATGGCCGTAAACGGATTCAATATTGCGGTAAACCGACTAATATTGTTTTGTTTTTCATACACATTTATCAAACTATCATGATGCTTTTTGTACAGATGCGCACTTGTTTTCTCTCCTTCCCTCATTACAAAACCACCATAATTAAACGGAAGCTGAGTAACCGAATCAACTTTATGAACGGTCAAAACAGAATCTCTTAACTTATTAAAGTATGGGTCGTTGGGGTCGTGGCTATCCCCTTTTTTGATAACGTCTTGCTCTACCGCCGTTTGAAAACTCAATTTTGAAGGGGTAGGATATACTGAACTTGCTATTGCCTGCGAAGTTTTTGGCACCAATACCACTAGTAATAACCAAATACCCAACAAAGTAAGTAGTGCATTTTTTGATGACCTTGACGTGGTAGATACCGCAATAGTCATGAAACATAAAATGAGCAAAAAGAGTGCATACCCCAAGAACAGCAGTAAAAAACGTAGCCATGAATCAGATTGAATAGCATTGCTATCCCCAAAAAACAAAAAAAATGCAGTAATCAAGACAATGGGTACAAAGAATAAAAGTGCCAGAACAAATAATCCTAGGGATTTCCCGAGTAAAATTTCTTTCCATTGTGCACATTGTGACAAGAGTATTTTCAAAGTACCATTTTCGCGCTCGGCAGCCACGACAGAAAATCCTAAGAAAAACAAAATCAAGGGTAACACTAATTGTAACAGAATGGCCATACTCAACTCTCCGAAACGTAGGGTGCCTGTTGAAAATCCGGCATCGGAAAAGTTGACGCTGTTCTGTCTATGAGCTTCTAAAAAAACGGCATTGCCCGTAAAACTTTCGATACCATAGTCGAACATACTCAAAGGCTGTTTCAGACGAAAGGCGAACGAACCAAAATGCGCCATACGATGTGGATGTTTATCGGGATTGGCTTCCCAGCTTTGACGTGCCTTTTGTTGATGTTCCAACCGAATCGCATTTTGTTCCGAATAGTTATGAATACCACTAACCGCCGCATAGGCAGTCAGCAGCATAAAAACCGTCAACATCGCATAAATGACTTTAGTCTTAAAAGCATTTTTAAGGAAATGCTTCATAAATAGAAAGATGTTTGCCTTTTTCATTTTGTTTAAAGTTTACGAACTATCTGATGTTGCTATTAGTGGTTGTACTTTTCATAAAAGACCCACCTGCCTAGTTAGTAGACAGGTTGAGCTTTAATGATTCTTAGAATTTATAGGTTGCACTTAGCAAAAAGTTCCTTGGAGCTCCAGGACCTAATCTCGAAGGATTAAGACCACCCAACCAATAGGTTTCATTAAATAGATTATTGATTTTAAGTGTCAATTGAATACCTGTGTTATTCGGCTTATAAAAAACTGCCGCTTCACAAACGGTGTAGTTTGGTAATAATACCCTATTCGTATCGTAAGTAGGGTTGTACCAGGTAAATCTCTCGGCCATATATTGAGCACCAAAACCTACACCAATGCCTTTCAAGGTGTTACCCATGAAATCATAACGGCCCCAGAAATTGGCATTATGTTTTGGAGCTCCTCCAATGGGTTGGTCAATAAACTCTACTATAGCATCTTCTACAATTACTGCATCTGAGAAACCGTAAGATGCCGTAAGTTGAAAGTTTGGTGATATGTAACCCGATATATCCATTTCAAAACCGGTACTTCTTTGTTCGCCTCGTGTGGTTAGGTTATCTAAATCATAGGTGTCACCCAGTAAAATATTCTTTTGAGTAATATTAAAAATGGCAAGGTTGGCAAATAATTTTCCATTTAAGAACTCCCCTTTCGCACCTACTTCTGTTAAGCTACTTTCTAGAGGGTCAAACCTACTTGGTGAGGTGGACCAAAAGAAACCTTCAGCAGTTGGTGATAATGAAACTGTATTTGTGTGTGGTTGAAATCCTTCTAGATACGTTGCATATGCACTTATATCATTCGTAATCTCATAGGTTAAACCTAGTCTCGGTACAAAAGCACTCGTTTTAAATTCCTCTTCATCTCCTTTATAATTGAAGATGTCATTGAACCACTCGTACCTTAAATTCAGTAAAGCTGAAAATTTCCCCACCTTAAATTGGTTTTGAAGATAGATACCATCAGAGGTCGATAAATTTGCCGGAATTGATAATTGAGCAAGACCGTAATCATTAACATTTCTAGCACCGTTAAAAGGATTTTCTAAATCAAAAAAAGCTGCAGCGGGTTTCGGTATGGTGACACCGTCAACAACGATTTGTTGAAAATTATCAG
>CAYGSV010000248.1:0-4032 GCA_964352635.1 uncultured Algimonas sp. | reverse complement strand
TTTCAAAATCTAATTCTTCAACGCGATTGTGATCGACAATAACGACGCGTGTTTCTTCCGGGTGGGAGGCGTCGATAAGCATTTTCTTTGACATGGGTAACTCCGTTGCGCCTCACAATTATGCGCATTTCAGGCGCTAAGAGGGGCTGCATATGATAGGTAAAATTGTATCTGTCGGCGCGCATGGACAATCCTGCCTGACCGTTTTGGTCATTTGGCCCAGATTGTGTCGTATCGAACTTATATGCGTGCATCAAAACTCTCAAAATCGCGGTATTAACGTGCAAAGCACAGTCCGCGCAGATAAGTGTGTGGCTAAATGTGGTCCGTATGAAGGGGCCGCAGCTTACGACGAATGTGTCGGTGCCGTTCTTATCGTGAATCATCTTTGCCCTATAAGTGTAAGCTTTGCAAAGCATTATTCGCAGCCCATGACATTGATGTGACTGACTCTGTAACTTGTCAGTCGAATTTATATGCGGTGTAAGGCTTTATTCACCATAATAGGGTCAAACACAGGGCATGAACGCAGTCCAAAAAGCACTTTTAAGCCTTTGTGCCTTTATTCTTGTGCAATTTGCCATGGGTAATGAGGTGCTGGCGAGTTCTGAAGTGACTCCGAGATTGAAGCCAACTTTAGCAACATCATCAGTAACGGTTGAAAACACCGTTCGTGAAGTCGTTCAACCAGTTTCGCGATATTTCCCAGACTCAATTCCTTATCCTCGTCCTGCACCACACCTTAATGGTAAGATTAAAACCAAGCCTGTGATTTTTATTGATGCAGGGCATGGCGGTCGCGACCCTGGTGCTATTGGTATTCGTGGGACGCATGAGAAAGTTATTACGACAAAAGCTTCGGAGAGCCTGAAGCAAATGTTGGAAAAAACGGGCCGTTACGAAGTAGTATTAACGCGCCCAAAAGACGTTTATCTCGACCATGAGACCCGTCTGCGTTTAGCGAGAGAAGGCGGGGCAGACCTCTTTATCTCCGTTCACGCCGACAGTGCGGGCAATAAAAGTGCGAGAGGGGCCTCTGTTTACACATTGGCTGACCGTGCAAAAGGCCGCTCAAAGCGATTGGTCAATAATACACAAAACTGGATTATGGATATTGACCTGTCAAAACAGTCTGACCCTGTAGGGGACATCCTTGTGGATTTGGCACAGCGGAAAACAGAGAGCCAGTCAGAGCAATTTGCGGATATTTTGATTTCAGAGCTTGAGAAGTCCACACAACTCGTCGGCAATTCACATCGTAGGGCAGGCTATTTTGTTCTGTTGGCGCCAGATGTGCCTGCTGTGCTCCTAGAACTCGGCTTTCTGTCCAATGCGGAGGATGAGAAACTTCTCAATAAACAGAGCCATCGTGATAAAATAATGCGTTCCGTGGTAAAGGCCATTGACGAATATTTCGGCGAGGCCTGAGCCCGCGTTTCATGAGTGACCTGCAGAATAGGGTTTGCGCCTTACATTCATAACAGTATGGTCTTACTGTTGCCTCTATTGGCACAGAATAACGCTACTGATTCTTAAGGTATTTGCTGAAAACATGTCGAAATTCCTACGTATTTTGAAATGGTTAGTCGCAGTAGGGTTTGCGTTAGGGCTAATTCTATGCGTTTTTCTTTTCGTTTATGTCGTGCGTGCGACCAAAGACTTGCCGACACTTGAAACGCTAAAAGAATATAAGCCACCCGTTATGTCGCGTGTTCATGCGGGTGACGGTAAACTTATTAGTGAATTTAGAACCGAAGCGCGCGTTTTTGTACCGATTGAATCCGTTCCTCAACAGCTACAACATGCCTTTGTAGCGGCCGAGGATCAGCGCTTTTACAAACATGACGGCTTTGACGAAAAAGGCTTCGCCCGTGCGATGGTAGCCAATATTGGCCATGTCATAAATGGGCGCCGCCTCGAAGGTGGTTCTACACTGACTCAGCAAGTCGCTAAGAACTTTCTTGTCGGTGATGAACGCAACATTGATCGTAAAATTCGAGAAGTTGTGATCGCGCGCCGTATCGAAAAGGCGATGGATAAAGACCAAATTCTCGAACTCTATTTGAACGATATTTACTTCGGACGAGGGGCTTATGGTGTTGCCGCGGCGTCTCTGAACTATTTCGGTAAGCCGATGAAAGATTTGAACTTAGAGGAAATCGCTTATTTGGCGGTTCTTCCGAAAGCGCCTTCAAATTATCAGATCTCTGACCCTGTGAAGAAAGAGCGCGCACTCAATCGACGGTCTTATGTCATCAATCGTATGGTTGAAGATGGCTATGCCTCAAAGGATGATGGTGATCTTGCTAAAGAGACTGATATCGTTCTGACAGATCGTTTGGAAGGCGAAGAATATCTGGCCGCAGAATATTTCGTCGAAGAAGCGCGTAAGCAAATTTCGCAAATGTATGGATATGATGAGCTTTACTCTGGCGGCCTCTCTATTCGTACAACACTCGATACAAAGATGCAGCTTAATGGGCGTCGGTCTTTGCGCCGTGGCCTAGAAATGATGGATCGTCGCCACGGCTATCGCGGGCCATTGACGTCATGGGATAATCTTGATGATTGGAAAAAACGTCTCGCGGAATTTGAGCACCCAAAAGACATTGAAGACTGGCGTGTTGCTGTTGTCTTAGATGTTGCAAAGGGTAAAGCATCTCTAGGTTTTGCACCTACAGAGGTGGCTGAAGGAGAAGAAATCCCTGAAGATGACACGCGCGGCACGATGCTGCTTGATGATATTCTCTGGGCAAAGAAAGCCCTTCCAAAAGGTCTTGTTGGTCCAGACTTGAAATCTGTGAGTGAGGTTGTCTCTGTTGGTGATATCATCCTCGTTCAGCGTAAGGCAGACACATCAGAATACAATCTTCGTCAAATTCCCAAAGTGAATGGCGGCCTTATTGCGATGGACCCACATACAGGCCGCGTTTTGGCGCTTATTGGCGGATATAGTTTTGAGCAAAGCCAATTTAACCGCGTAACCCAAGCCAAGCGTCAACTAGGTTCTTCGTTTAAGCCCTTTGTTTATGCGGCCGCTCTACAGAATGGTTTCACTCCCGCGGATCAAGTTTTGGATGCCCCCTTTGTTATCGAACGAAAAGATGTCGATTGTGAAGAGAATGAACAGGGTACATTAGAATTGCGCGACACATCAGAAGACCGCGTTCAGCGTGAAGGGGGCGAACCTTTTGCCGAAGAAGATGAGTGCGAACGTTTTTACAAACCTTCTAACTATAATGCAGGCAAGTTTTATGGCTTAAGCACCTTACGTTTGGGAATTGAAAAATCTCGTAATGCTATGACGGTGCGATTGGCGAATGATATCGGCATGGCACCGGTCATGAATATGAGTAAGCGTTTCGGTATATATGACGAACCCAAACCTGAATTGGCTTGGGCGCTTGGAGCAGGGGAAACCACACTTCTTCGGCTTACGACTGCTTATTCGAAAATGATAAATGGCGGTAAGGCTGTTGAGCCGACAATTCTTGACCGTGTCCAAGATGGGCAAGGGAAAACAATCTTTGTGCACGCAGATGAGCAGTGCGAAACTTGCGTCCAAGAAGACTATCTAGGCGGACCACCTCCCTCTCTCCCTGATTTACGGGAACAGATTATTGATCCTGTGACGGCTTACCAAGTGACTTATATGATGCAAGGCGCTGTTGAAAATGGAACTGGCGCGCGCCTCCAAAGCCTTGGCCGCCCTTTAGGGGGGAAGACCGGGACAACGAACGACTCCATTGATAACTGGTTTGTAGGTTTTTCACCTGACCTTGTGGTTGGGGTTTATGTCGGTATCGATACGCCAGAACAAATGGGGTTTGAGACAGGGAGTTCATCTGCCGTGCCAATCGTTCAAGACTTCTTGACTGAAGCGTTGAAAGATACAACGCCCGTGCCTTTCCGAATTCCAGAGGGCGTTACTTTAGCCCCTGTAAATCGCGATACAGGCGAGACTTCATATATTGGCGCGCCAAACTTTATTCTCGAGGCATTCCGTCCTGGAACTGAGCCGAGTATTGGGGG
>CAYGSV010000247.1:1676-4045 GCA_964352635.1 uncultured Algimonas sp. | reverse complement strand
CTATGACAATGAATTATATCTTGGCTATTTTATTGGGCGTTTTTTGGATTTGCGTCGCCATCAATGCGTCGTTCATGTCTAAGCTTTCTGCGTGGCACATAAGCTGGTATCTGATAATTCTTATCGCAATTATCTTCTTAGCTTTGTTTAATCGCGCATACGTGCCGCAGACTTATGTGAAACCTCCAGATGGAACATTGGTCGTTGCAATCAATGATGGACGAATTTCCGAACCTAGGTGGGGAGACTATAGAGAAGGCGTTTGGTATGCCTATGGAGTGTCCGCTTGCGTTTGGCTTGAAGATGATAGGATTGCTTTGGCTACCGATTGGAAACTTAAGCGTGATTATTCGATATGGGACAGGTTGGGCCTAGGTCGTCCGCATGTTGATCTATTGATTGAAAACCAGATTTACAGGTCTCTGACTGATTATGAGCGCGAGCGGTTTGAAAAGAAGCAAGCCTGCCAAGCTGACCTCACGCTTTATGGGCAACATACCTCTGTATGTGAAGATGAATATCTATATCCTGTTGAGCCGGGTCTAACGCCACCTGATTATGAAATTAAGGCGCTGGCCCCCGAATTACTAATTTTGGAAGCCTATAAAACGAGTGACTAACTCACCCGCAACGACTTTATCTTTACCGTTCCCAGAATGAATTCAAACGCGGTAATGGATATTGAGCGTCTAAGCGTATTTCTCGCCGAGATAGACGCGGCGGACGTCTTTATTGGCGCGGATTTCGTCGGGTGTACCTTCGAACAGGGCTTCGCCTTGGAAAAGGATAGAGGCGCGGTCAACGATGTCGAGTGTTTCACGCACACGGTGATCCGTAATCAAAATGCCGATGCCACGTTTTTTGAGGTAAAGTACAAGCTCCGAAATATCGGCGATGGCAATTGGGTCAATCCCTGTGAAAGGTTCGTCCAAAAGCATAAAGCTGGGGCGCGAGGCGAGGGCGCGAGCTATCTCAACACGGCGGCGTTCACCACCAGAGAGCGCAAGGGCTGGGCTGTTCTTGATGTGACCAATGTTCAATTCGTCCAAAAGCGCATCAACATTATCGCTCCATTTAGAGCGGTCTTTTTCGGTTAATTGCACAACGGCACGAATGTTTTCCTCAACTGTAAGACCGCGAAAGATACTTTGTTCTTGAGGCAAATAGCCAACGCCGAGGCGGGCACGCTGATACATCGGCAGAGACGTGATGTCTTGACCGTCGAGCGAAATCATCCCGCGATCCGCCTCAATCAGGCCCATAATCATATAAAAGCTGGTGGTTTTACCCGCACCATTTGGCCCCATCAGGGCGACGACTTCGCCGCGCTGCACGGTTAGCGTAATGTCTTTCACGACCACGCGACCTCGATAAGCTTTGCCAATATTATTTGCAGCAAGGCCCGTAGGCGGCGGTGTAATCGTTTGCGGTTTTGTCTCAGCCATAGAAAGTGATGCTTTGTTATTATTATCGTTTTTGACTTAGCTCGCGCTGTTAGACGCGCCTGCGTTTTTGATTAAGACGCGCACACGCTGTCTCTGCCCGCATTTGCGACCCTTACAATCACTAATAACCTGTGCTTGTTCGGTATCGAGATTATAAATCAAACGGTCGCCTGTAATAACACTGTCATCTTGCAAAAGAATAACATTGCCTGTGACGACGAAGTTATTATCGGACTGGGTAAACACGCCCTTCTCACCGCGCACTTCTTGTGTCGCTGTGAGGTAATAAAAATTACCTGTTGCAACAACGCGGTCAATCTCTGACGTCGAAGCAATGGCCCCGCTGCTCTGACCTGCCGTATAGATTTGGACTTTATCGGCCAAGAGGCGCACATCGCCTTGGCGAATATCGGCTTGGCCCGTCAAAGTGATAACGCCCTTGCTCGAGACAATATCATCCGCATCGAGAATAGTATCCGCACCAGAATTAGCCGCGAATTGTGCCGAAGCCGGAGAGGCGACTATGAAGAGCCCAAGAGCGGCCAAGCTAGCGGCCGCATATTTTGAGAGTTTTGTTTCAAATAACATAATTATCCTCATTAATTCCCACTAATAACAACACGTGTGCTGCCTTCGCGACCGCAACCCGGGCCTTGGCAATTGCCAGAAAAGCGAATGGTCTCCGTGACCGTATTATACGTCAGTCGATCCGTCCGCGCTGTATTGCCGCCTGATTGCTTTACTCGCACATCCCCTGTGACGGTGATAAGGCTTTTATCGCGTTCGTAAACACCTTGATTGCCAGTAATGTCATTCTCAGTTGTGCGGTAGCGGAAGTCGCGCTTGGCAATGATTTTGTTGACTTCACCGAGGCGGAGCGTGCCGTCGGCTTCGGATGTGCCTTCGCGGCGCAAGATTGTCATC
>CAYGSV010000247.1:0-1666 GCA_964352635.1 uncultured Algimonas sp. | reverse complement strand
GTTGATAATCGCGCCGCCCTGAATGACTTCGACATTATCAAACAGCTCTGTCGTGCCGCCGACATAGACGGCGCGGTTTGCTTTCACATTAATCGGGCCGTCCCCGTTAAAGGCGAATTCGTTCTGAACCTCTGTCGCTTCGGGATCGACCTCAGGTGTTTGAGACGGGTCCTGATTGATGACGGCGCTCATATTATCCTTAAAGACAAATTCACGGTAATTATCATTGATCTCATAGGCACGACCATTGACCGAACCAAACGTGCCGACGCAGTTAATCGGCTCGTCACCTTCGACGCGTTTGTCGCGGGGGAAGATACGTGCATGGGTCGTTGTGCACTCATAACCATCATCGGTCTCGAGATTAACGGCGGTACGAAGGTTCAAGATTTTATTGTCGTCATCATAAGTCCCCTCATCGGCCAAGACGAAAGACGACGCTGCACCATCTGTGCGGATGAATTCTAAAACGGGTTTGACGAGGTCGACTTCGTTCTTACGCGCGAGGGTGCGTGTTGCCGTGGCCGCGGTGAGGTAAAACGGCAGACCATCAGACGTCCGTCCACTATATCGCGGGTTCGTCATTTTCACAGATTCTGTGGGGTTATCCGGACCAAAGGTCGTCGTGCCGCGCCCCGTGAAAAACTGAAAAACCAGTGCCGCTAATAAAATCGCGGCCAACCCCATCAATATCTTACGTAAAAGCTGAATACGCTGCGTATGTTTACGCGCGGCTTCGAGTGTCAGCGTGCGCTTAGGCTCCCATAGGCCAAGGGCTTCACTGGCGTCGTGATTACGCACAGGCAAAGCAGGTGATAGCGAATTCTCATTCATATAATGCCTATAGGACAGCAAGAGCGCTATGTGTAGCGCGAATTCCCGCAAATGACGACTTGTTAAGGTGCTACGAAATGCACCCTAATCCGTCACGCTAGTCAGCACGACGCATACGATGCGAGAAGATATCAACGTCATGCCATCCGCCAATGTCGAGCGCCGCGCGTGTCGGTAAAAATTCAAAACACGCCTTCGCCATATCATAACGGTTTTCACGCAACAGCCGCGCCGTCAAAATCGTCTTGAGCTGATGCAGGTAAAGCACATCTGATGCGGCGTAGTTCAACTGCGCTTCGGATAACTCATCTGACGCCCAATCAGAGCTTTGTTGTTGCTTGGATAAATCTACGGCCAAGAGCTCTTTGCAAATGTCCTTTAAGCCGTGACGGTCTGTATAAGTCCGCACAAGGCCAGAGGCGATTTTCGTGCAAAAGATGGGGCCGAGGTCGACGCCCAAATCGCGTTTAATAATGGCCACGTCAAATCGCGCGAAATGATAAATGGTCTCGACGTCTTTATTGCCTAGCAGGGCTTTGAGGTTCGGCGCGTTATAAGTATCGCGGTTCATCTGGACAATATGCGCGTCCCCATCCCCCGCAGAGAGTTGCACAAGGCAGAGCTTATCGCGCACCAATGACAGGCCCTGCGTTTCTGTATCGACCGCTACAGACCGACCCAAATCCAACCCATCAGGCAAGTCGCCCTTATGTAAATGTACAGTCATAATCCCGCCTTCATAAATCTTGGCGTGGGATTAGGGGAGTGGGCGCGAATTGGCAATGGCGGATGTGTGTGGGGGGTAGGAGGCGAGGTGAATGTCACTTAGCAC
>CAYGSV010000246.1:0-4046 GCA_964352635.1 uncultured Algimonas sp. | reverse complement strand
GGTCATGGTAACAACGCCGTCCATGGTTGAATTTCTAGAAAAGCGTGGCTTTGAAAATTTAGCACCCTGGGCGCGCGGCGTAGATATGGAAATTTTCAATCCGTCACGTCGCCAATCACCAGAAGACGTTTATGCCGATTTGCCACGCCCAATTTGGGTGAATGTAGGCCGGGTTGCCGTTGAGAAAAATATTGAAACCTTTCTACAACTTGATCTGCCCGGCTCTAAGGTCGTTGTGGGGGACGGCCCGCAATTAGAACAACTCAAGAAAAAATATCCCGATATTCGATTTACAGGGGCAAAGTTTGGCGAAGATCTGGCCCGTTATTTTGCCGATGCAGATGTCTTTGTCTTTCCTTCTAAAACGGACACATTCGGCCTTGTCATTATTGAAGCCATGGCGACAGGGACGCCCGTTGCAGGATATCCCGTGTCTGGCCCGATTGATATTATTCCAGGGTCAAATGCAGGCGCGGTTGATGAAGACCTAAAAACGGCTTGCCTCAAAGCTTTAGAAATGGAGCGTGAGGACTGTGTCAAACACGCACAGAATTATAGCTGGGATGCCGTTTCGGAGGTTTTCTTTGATTACCTCACGCCCGAATATAAACCTGTTGCACGAAAAAAATGGCGACGCATTCGACGTTTGGGCAGGATTGCGAGTAGTCCTTACGATGGTATGATAGTTGGAGTTCGTCGTCTTTGGCGTATTATTCGGGGTAAGTGCGTCCCGAACTCAAAATAGACATAGAGCTATTCTCACAGTGCTGTGATTTGCTATCATTTCATTAGGCCTTAATTGTTTTATATGTTTCGTGGTCTTTTGATAGTTGTAACGCTTTTTATCATTGGCTTTGCCGTCAAACCTCAAGCTCAAGAGTTACCAAATTACACACTCACAGAAACTCAAATAAAGACGCTAGAAACCGGTGCGCCGATTTCCGAAATTAGCAAAGCGCCCGACGGGCATGTCGATGTTTTTGGCATTATAGATATAAAATCCTCTCCTGAAAAAATTTGGGTCATAATGAAAGATTGCCCGCAGCAGCTTGATATTATTCCCGACCTTAAAGCCTGCAATGTTTTGGAAGAAAGCCCCGACGCGCTTTGGGATAAACGCGAGCAAATCATAAGGCTTGGGTTCCCCCTTCCAAATGTACGGTCTGAATTTCGATCCGATTACGCCCCGTTTCAAACGATAAAAATCACACGGACGGGCGGTGATTTATCGGTCTTAAACGGCGAGTGGACTTTAACCCCGCTTACGCCTAAGACCACCCGCGTTTCATATCGTGCGCGGATGAAATCGCGTTTACCTGTACCCCGTCGTTTTATCCGCAAAAGCGTAGACCGCGATATGCCGATTATTTTGAAAAACCTAAAATCCGCCGCAGAAGCAAACACTGCCAGAAGACAAGACTAAATGACAAAAATCAGTGTCATTATTCCGACCTTTCAAGATGACGTCGCTCTGGCTACTCTCCTCCAAAATCTTGCGGCGATGAACATTGATGAAATCATCATCTCTGATGGAGAAGCGCGCGACACATTGCCCGAACACATCATCACAAATGATTTATCCCTCATCCATATTCAGTCCGATAAAGGTCGCGGGCCGCAGATTAAAACAGGGATAGCCTTGGCGACCTCTCCGATTATTTGGATTTTACATGCGGATAATATCCCTCATAAAAACACGCCTCTCGCAATTTCAGACGCTTTACAGAACGCCAATATATCGCTTCTGACTTTCACCTTGGCTTTTGACAAAAACAGTTTCCTTTTAAATCTCTTCGCCTGGTTTGCGCGGTGGGATAGCGCCGTCTCGACCTTTGGCGATCAAGGTTTCGCGTTTCGTCGCGCGGATTATGAGGCGCTGAATTTGGGCTTAGATCATTACCCCCTGCTCGAAGATGTCGCTCTGCGCTCTGCCCTAAAAACCAAAGGCCGCGTTAAACGCAGCCCTATAAAAATCATGACCTCCGCCAGACGATTTGATAAACGCGGTGTGTGGCGGACGCAGTTTTTAAACCTGTCTATTCTCTGGCGATATTATCGCGGGCAATCCCCACGAAAATTATACCACCTTTATTACGACCTTTAGCGTTTGAGAAATAATTTCACAGATGCGCCATACGGCAAAGAGCTGACGAGTTCCCAGCCCTCCATACCGACTCGGTTAAGTTTCTCTTGAATAGCGACATCATTTTTAGCCGCTGAAAATGAGCTCATTTTTATCGTTTCGACTCTGTACTGCCATTTACGATCATGCATATCAGCCTCCTATATCTTACGTTTGAGGTAGAAGACAGGCGGATAAGAGTCCGTTTTGACATGGTAAGCTTCCCACCCAATGCGTCCGAAATCATTCAAAAATGCTGCAATATGTTCGGCCAGCTTTTCGCCATGTGCGCCAAACATACCCATGCCCTTTACCGAAGGTGACACAACTTTATATTCCCAACGTTCACTCATCTTCTTCTCCTTTTTTCTCAGTCGTCTTCTTGAGGCGGCCTTGCTTTCGAAGCGCCTCTCGCATCACATATTCAATTTGGCCGTTCAGAGAGCGCAACTCGTCATCCGACCAGCGCTTCATCGCGTCCAAAACCTCTGCGTTGACACGCAGAGGGAAAGATTTTTTTGTCGGCTTTTTCGCCACGGCCCTAGTACAAGGAGCCGGTGTTCACGACGGGCTGTGTCGCCTTATCCGAACAGAGCACGACCAGAAGGTTAGACACCATTTGCGCTCGACGTTCGTCATCCAACTCAACAATGTCTTTGGCGGAGAGCGCGTTGAGCGCATCTTCAACCATGCCGACGGCGCCTTCGACGATTTTCTTACGCGCGGCGATAATGGCACCCGCTTGTTGACGCTGTAACATCGCGCCCGCAATTTCTGGCGAATAAGCGAGGTGCGAAATTCGCGCTTCGATTACATGAATGCCAGCTTTCGCCAATCGATCTTGAATTTCGTTACGAAGACGCTCCGAGATTTCAACCGGGTGCGAACGAAGTGAAATATCGCCTTCACTATGCTGGTCATAAGGATAACTTGTGGCCATGGCACGAATGGCGGCTTCACTTTGGATTTGCACAAAGCTCTCATAATTATCGACATTAAATACGGCTTCGGCGGAGTCGTTCACTTCCCACACGACAATAGCCGCGATTTCAATCGGCGATCCGTCTAGCTCATTGACTTTCAACTTACCGCTTTCAAAGTTGCGAACACGCAAGCTGATTTTCTTCTTGGTAAAGAATGGGTTGTTGAGACGAAGGCCAGGTTCTCTGACTGTACCGACATATTTGCCAAACAAACTCAGTACGGCTGATTGATTGGGTTCAACTTTATAAAGCCCGCCCAAAAACGTAATCCACACAAGGAACGCGACAACGCCGGAAAAGAACCAGCCTACACGCCCTCCTTTGCTATCCGCCAACCCCATTTGTTGAGCGACCAAATAAATGCCAGCTCCCAAAATCGCGATCATAACTAATAAAAACGGAATACCGCTTATCGATTTAACATTTCTCTCTCTAATTTCACTCATGAATGAGCCCTCCTTTTCTTAGATATATACAATATGATATCATTTTGTATGCATACAAGTCAAATGCGCGAAGATTTATTTTAACTCACTGTTTTTATTCATTATTTTTATAAGTAAGCGGCTATGTATTTATATCAAAGCAGGAACATTGTTTGACAAGAGAGTTAAGCAAGCCTCATTTACTGCTCGCAATCCAGTGCAAAGCCAAATAGCTCACCACTCCAACGCGGGTTGGGCCAATTGAAATTGACGAAGCAATTTCAATTTAGGGGCGGCAACCCGCCAACATAAAGTGGACGTCCGCAGAGTTCAGTCTCTTACCGGAGACCGAAGTGAATATGTGTTTCGCAAGAGATGAACTCTGCGGCAGCGGTTGTTTATGGGTCGGCCATGATTTAAGACCCCGAAGTACATCATCCAAATCAGTCCTACCAATTTGAACAAAGCCGGTAAGGCCTTGACCCAAAAGACCCGGCACACATCGTGGTGTCACCC
>CAYGSV010000245.1:0-4054 GCA_964352635.1 uncultured Algimonas sp. | reverse complement strand
AAGAGAAGACCAAAGTTTCTTTTCTGCCGCCGTTTGATGGCGGCGCAATTCTTTTGCAAAGCCTTTGGATTTCCATTGCGCTTCTCTAATAGTTTAAGGGGTAACATAAGATAGGTTCGGCGCAAGACGCTCCCCCTCCGTCTTCCGCTTCGCTACAGACACCTCCCCCGTAAACGGGAGGAGGCAGGCACTATATAGAAAACGTTTTGCCCCAAAAACGCCTACCCCTTCCGCCGCCGCAACGCTTTCACCAAGCCATATCCGCTAATCACCAACCAGGCGATTTCTATGATGAAAGAGGCGAGGTTGAAGCTGAAATAGAGGGACACTAAAATTAGCAACGCGCCCGCTCCATTAAGCGCAGAATAGCTCACGGATTTCGGGTCAATCTTTTCAATCTGTAAAAGCCCATAAGCGATGAGTATGAGCGCGACTCCCAATAATCCTATACCATCGTAAAGCGTCATTCTGATACCTCAACCGTCTGTGAGTTTATTAACGCGGCGCATTGTTAAATTAATACGACCGCCTTTGGGGACTATCGCGCTTTCGCCGTAATAGACTTTACTGACGCCGTGATGACAGAGTCGCGCCTCATCCGCCAGCACAACCACATCGCCCGAATATAATTTCACACCCTGTGTTTTGCCGCCCCGTTTGGGCCCGCCAATGCGAAACATGGCAGGGTCACCGAGACTGACCGAGACAACAGGCGCCCGCAAATCATTTTCGTCATTATCGACATGCATCCCCATTTTGGAGGCTTTGTCCGCTTTGTACCAATTAATCAATGTCGCTTCGGGCCGTGCGGGGAAATCTGTGACCTCATCCCATAAGCGGCCCAATGCGTCGGGTAGGGCTGGCCAAGACTTTCCAGTTTTGGGGTGGGTGGGTTCATACCGATAACCCTTTTCTTTATCCGTCACCCAACCGAGCGAACCGAAATTGCTCATGACGACAGAGAGCGGCGTGCCCGTACGCGGCATAGTTGGTTGGAAAAAAGGCGCTTGGGCCACGCCCGCTTTAACGGCGTCGATAAGCTGCGCTTGTTCCTCTGGCGAAAAATAAAGCGGGTAATGGGCAAAGCCTTTGGGGAAATCAGACATGCCAGCGTCATATCGGATTGGCGTGACCGCTAATAGGTCTTAATTTTGTCACGGTGGTGCGCTAGGAAAGAGTATGCATATTGTTCTGTTTAGTTTCAGTCTTTTATTATTAAGCAGTTTTGCAGTTCCCGCTTTGGCAAACTCTTCGCTTGTCTCGGCGGCGCAAGACCGTACGCAAGCCAATGTGCGTTATGACGGGGCCTATATTGGACTTGATTATCCGGGTGGTGATGTGCCCGCCAATATAGGCGTTTGCACGGATGTTATCATTCGGAGCTATCGCGCCGCCTTTGACTTTGATTTTCAAAAAGCCGTGCACGAAGATATGCGCAGCAACTTTGACGCCTATCCCGATAATTGGGGGCTGACGCGGCCCGATAAAAATATCGATCATCGCCGTGTGCCAAACCTAGAGGCTTATCTCACACGGCAAGGTGCGAGCCTTGGTAAGAGTAATGACCCCACTGATTTCATGCCGGGCGACCTCGTGACATGGCGTATTGGCGGGCGGTTACCGCATATCGGTATTGTGACAGATAAACAGGCACGCGATGGGACGCCGCTCATTGTGCACAATATCGGCTCTGGCCCCGTCGAAGACAACATCCTCTTCGCCTATCCCATGACAGGGCATTTTCGGTTTATTCCAGAAGGTTAAGACCACCGCCCAAACCACACAAAAATGTGAAATTCTTCTGCCGACGCCCTTGCACGTCACGAATCATCTCCCATATCGGTGCAGAAGGCGCGTTTCTTCGTGTAAAACTGAACAATAACGACTGTAACGCACCCCAATATTTAGCATCGCAGCTCGGGATAGGCTGCTTTTTATAGGAGACTCCAATGTCAAAAGTTATTGGTATTGACCTCGGGACAACAAACTCATGTGTTGCTGTTATGGACGGCGATAAGCCCCGAGTTATTGAAAACGCCGAAGGCCAACGTACAACCCCCTCTGTTGTCGCTTTCACAGAAGACGGCGAACGCCTTATCGGTATTCCAGCCCGTCGCCAAGCGGTCACAAACCCTGACCACACATATTTCGCCGTGAAACGCTTGATTGGTCGCGGTATGAAAGACCCAGCGGTCAAAAAAGACGCGAAGCTCGTCCCGTATAAAATCGTTGAAGGTAAAGGCGGCGACGCTTATGTCGAAGGCCGCGATGGCAAGCCACTCAGCCCATCTGAAATTTCAGCGATGATCCTCACAAAAATGAAGGAAACGGCTGAAGATTATCTCGGGTCAGCTGTGACACAGGCCGTTATTACGGTTCCTGCTTACTTTAACGACGCCCAGCGCCAAGCCACAAAAGATGCGGGTAAAATTGCCGGCCTCGAAGTGCTTCGTATTATCAACGAACCCACGGCTGCGGCCCTTGCTTACGGCATGAACAAAGAAGACGGTAAGACAATTGCTGTTTACGATTTGGGTGGTGGTACATTTGATGTTTCTATCCTCGAAATCGGTGATGGTGTCTTTGAAGTGAAAGCGACAAATGGTGACACGTTCCTTGGTGGTGAAGACTTCGACATGCATATCGTCGAATACTTCAATGCTGAGTTCAAGAAAGACACAGGCATTGACCTGAAAGGCGACAAGCTCGCGTTACAGCGTCTTCGTGAAGAAGCCGAAAAAGCGAAGAAAGAATTGTCGTCTGCCTCGACTTACGAAGTGAACCTTCCGTTTATCACGGCGGATGCCTCTGGTCCGAAACATTTGAACATGAAGCTCACACGCGCAAAATTAGAAGCGCTTGTGGGTGACTTAATCAAACGCACAATCGCGCCGTGTAAGAAAGCTCTCGCAGATGCGGGCCTCAAAGCCGGCGATATTGACGAAGTTGTTCTTGTGGGTGGTATGACTCGTATGCCAGCCGTTCAAAAAGCGGTCACAGACTTTTTTGGTAAAGAACCCCACAAAGGCGTGAACCCTGATGAAGTTGTTGCCATGGGCGCGGCTATCCAAGCCGGTGTTCTTCAAGGCGATGTTAAAGACGTTCTCTTGCTTGACGTGACACCGCTCTCGCTCGGTATCGAAACTGAAGGCGGCGTGTTCACACGCATGATTGATCGCAACACGACAATTCCGACGAAGAAATCGCAAGTCTATTCAACTGCGGCGGACAACCAATCGGCTGTAACCATCCGTGTCTCACAAGGTGAGCGCGAAATGGCAGCGGACAATAAATTACTTGGTCAATTTGATTTGGTCGGTATTCCACCCGCACCGCGCGGCATGCCACAAATCGAAGTCACCTTTGACATTGATGCCAATGGTATCGTGAACGTGTCAGCCAAAGACAAAGCGACTGGCAAGGAACAGCAAATCCGTATCCAAGCCTCTGGTGGTCTATCAGATGATGATATCGCTGCAATGGTTGCCGATGCCGAAGCCAATGCCGATGAGGATAAAGCCCGTCGTGAGCTTGCCGAAGCCAAGAACCAAGCCGAAGCCCTCTCACACAAAGCGGAAGCTGATTTGAAAGAGCATGGCGAAAGCATCTCTGACGAAGACAAAGAAGCGATTGAAGAAGCGATTAAAGAGCTTCGTGAAACAGCTGAGACAGATGACACGCCTCTTATCACAGATAAGATCCAAGTCCTCACAGCGGCTGTCATGAAAATGGGTGAAGCGATTTACGCCAATGCTCAGGCTGATGATGAAGGCCCAACATCTGCGATGAATGACGCCGAAGACGATGATGATGACATCGTTGATGCAGAGTTCGAAGATGTTGAAGACGATAAGTCTTAATTTTGCTGAGAGTTAAATAAATAAACCCCGGAATGTTTGCGCATTTCGGGGTTCGTCTTTTGCATATTAAAGGGATCTATCGTGGCAAAACGCGACTATTACGACATTCTCGGCGTTGCCAAAAACGCCGATGCAAAAACAATGAAATCGGCCTTTCGCAAGAAAGCGATGGAATGCCATCCTGACCGTCACCC